>NZ_JBHVMF010000039.1:0-50851 GCF_042797055.1 Streptomyces sp. NPDC057854 | reverse complement strand
TTCCGGATGGGGAAGGGGCAGCGGCAGCAACGACCGCCACTTGCCCATTTCGTGGAAATTCCGGGTGGGGTACGCAAAAGGCGCCGCGCCCCGCTGTAAAGGCGGGGCGCGGCGCCTTTCGCGGGAAGTCCGCGGGAGGGTCAGGCGTACTGGGCGACGAGGCTCCGGGGGCGGATGTCGGTCCAGTGGGCGGTGATGTACTCCAGGGCTTCTCCCCGGTCGCCGGGGCCCCAGACGCTGGTCCAGCCGGCCGGGACGGCGGCGAAGGCCGGCCACAGGGCGTGCTGTCCCTCGTCGTTGACGACGACGTGGAAGGGGTTCTCGGCGTTGTCGAAGGGGTTGACGGAATCGCTCATGACTGGTTCCTCGATTCTTTCTTCTGGAGGGCGGAGAGCTTCTCCGCGACGATGTTCCCGATGTGTGCGAGTGGTTCCGGTTCGGCGAGGTGGAGATGGCCGTGGTCGAGCGTGTGGTTCTCCACGATTCCTTCGGTGAAGGGAATCCAGGTGGCGGCGAGGGCGCCTTCGGGCTCCCCCGGCCTGCGGGCGGTGAAGAACAGGAGGTCGGTGTCGGCGCGGCCGGGGACGTGCCGGGCCATCAGCTCGGCGTGGGTCTCGGAGGCGCGGAGCACGGCGCGGAGTTCGGCGGTGGAGAACCCGGCGAGGACGGGGTCCTCGCGGCGGATCCGGTCCATCGCCTCGGCCGGGTCGCCGGCGGGCCGGGCCGCGGTCTCCTCGGGCGGCAGTACGGACACGCTGCCCGGGCCGGTCTGGTGGACGTCCATGAGGGCGAGCAGTTCGACGCTCTCGCCGGCCTCTCGCAGCCGGACGGCCATCGTGTGGGCGACGAGGCCGCCGAAGGACCAGCCGAGGAGCCGGTAGGGCCCCCAGGGCTGGACGCCGCGGATCCGCTCCAGGTAGGCGTCGGCCATCTCCTCGACGCTGCCGGGGCGGTGGCCGGGGTCGCTGAGCGCGCGGGCCTGGAGGGCGTACAGCGGCTGCTCGGGGCCGAGGTGTCGGGCGAGGCCGGCGTACGCCCAGCCGACGCCGGTCCCGGGGTGGACGCAGAAGAGGGGGCGGCGGGACCCGGCGGGGCTGAGGGGCAGGAGCACGCCGAGGGCGGAGGCCGTCGCGCCGGTCTCCGGGCCGTCCTCGCCGAGGAGGCCGGCCGGGGTGGGGGCGCGGAAGAGGTCGCGGACGGTGCGCTCGACGCCGAGGACGCCGCGCATCCGGTTGACGAGGCGGACGCCGAGGAGCGAATGCCCGCCGAGGGCGAAGAAGTTGTCGTCGACGGTGACGCGGGGAACGTCGAGGATCTCCGCGAAGAGCGCGCAGAGGACTTCCTCGCGGGCGTTGCGGGGCGCGCGTCCGCCCGGGGTCGCGGCGGGCCGGCCGGGGGCGGGGAGCGCGGCCCGGTCGGGCTTGCCGTTGACGGTGAGCGGCAGGGCGTCGAGGACGACGACGGCGCCGGGGACGAGGTGTTCGGGCAGCAACCGGCGGGCCTCGGCGAGGAGTTCGGCCTCGGTGACGGCGTCGCCGGCGCGCGGGACGGCGTAGGCGACGAGGCGCTTGTCGCCGGGGCGGTCCTCGCGGACGACGGCGAGGGCCTGGCCGACGGCGGGGTGGGCGGCGAGGACCCGTTCGACCTCGCCGGGTTCGACGCGGACGCCGCGGAGCTTGATCTGCCCGTCGGCCCGGCCGAGGAAGCGGAGTTCGCCGTCCGGGGTCCACAGGACGCGGTCGCCGGTGCGGTACATGCGGCTGCCGTCGGCCTCGAACGGGTCGGGCACGAAGCGTTCGGCGGTGAGGCCGGGGCGGCCGGTGTAGCCGCGGGCGACGTGGCCGCCGGCGATGTACAGCTCGCCGGGGACGCCGGGCGGGACGGGGCGCAGCGCGTGGTCGAGGACGTGGCTGCGGGTGTTGTCCATGGGCCGGCCGAGGTGGAGGCCGGCGCCGGTCAGGGTGCGCTGCCCGGTGGTGAACCACTGGTTGTGCGAGGCGAAGGTGGTCTCGGTGGGGCCGTAGGAGTGCACGAGGACGGTGTCGGGGCAGTGGGTGAGGACCCGCTGGACGGCGGCGGGCGAGGCGACGTCGCCGCCGGTCCACACCTCGCGCAGCAGACGGAGGGTGTCGAGTCCTTCGTCGGCCATGACGTGGAAGAGGCCGACGGTGAAGTAGGCCGTGGTGACGCCGTGCGCGCGGACGGTCCGGTCGGTCTCGGCGAGGTCGGTGCCGTCGCCGCGCATGAGGACGAGGGTGCCGCCGGACAGGAGCGGGGCCCACAGTTCGAAGGCGGAGGCGTCGAAGCCGGTCGCGGAGTGGACGAGCATCCGGCGGCCGGGGCCGAGGGAGACGTCGCGGTCGGCGGCGAGTTCGACGAGGTTGCGGTGGGTGACGCCGACGCCCTTGGGCCGTCCGGTGGAGCCGGAGGTGAACATGACGTAGGCGAGGTCGTCCTCGGAGGCGTCGCCGGCGGTGCCCGGGGCGAGGGGGCCGGTCCCGTCCGTGTCGACGCGCAGCACGGGTACGCCCTCCGGGGCCGTGTGGTGCCGGTCGGTGGCGACGAGCCGGGTGCCGGAGTCCTCCAGCATGAGGCGGACGCGGGCCTCGGGGAGCCGGGGGTCGAGCGGCAGGTAGGCGGCGCCGCTCCGGAGGACGGCGAGCGCGGTGACGACGAGCGGGACGCCGCGGTCCAGGAGGACGCCGACGGTGTCGCCGCGGCGGACGCCGGCGGCACGGAGCCGGGCGGCGAGGGCGTCGGCGCGGGCGTCGAGCTGCCCGTAGGTGACGGTCTCGTCGTCGGTGACGAGGGCGGGGGCCTCGGGGGCGCGGGCGGCGCGGCGGGCGATGACGCCGTGCACGGTGCCCCGTTCGGCCGGGACGGTGGCGGTGTCGTTGTGGTCGCCGGTGAGCCGGAAGCGGTCGGCGTCGGTGAGGAGGGGCAGGTCGCCGACGCGTACGGCGGGGTCGGTGGCGACGGCGCGCAGGGTGCGTTCGAGGTGGGCGGCGAGGAGGGCGGCGGTGGGGGCGTCGAAGAGGTCGGTGGCGTATTCGAGTCCGCCGGTGAGGCCCGCGGGCCGGCCGTCGGGGCCGCGCCGCTCGGTGAGGGCGAAGGTGAGGTCGAACTTGGTGGTGACGGTGGTGAGGAGGGCGGGCCCGTCCTCGCGGAAGAGGCCGTGCGCGGCGGCGGCGCCGGGGACGCCCCGCGTGTAGTCGTGGTGGAGCTGGACGACGATCTGGGCGAGCGGGTGGTGGGCGGTGGTGCGCGGCGGGTTGAGGTGTTCGACGACCCGGTCGAAGGGGAGCTCCTGGTGGGCGTAGGCGGCGAGGTCGGTGCGCCGGACGCGGTCGAGGAGTTCGGTGAAGGCGGGGTCGCCGGAGGTGTCGGTGCGCAGGACGAGGGTGTTGACGAAGAAGCCGACGAGTCCGCCGAGGTGGTCGTCGTCGCGGCCGGCGGTCATGGTGGCGAGCGGCAGGTCGGTGCCGGCGCCGTGCCGGGTGAGGACGGCGGCCAGCGCGGCCTGGAGGACCATGAAGAGGGTCGCTCCGCCGCGGCGGGCGAGGGCTTCCAGGGCCTCGTGGGTGGCGGCGTCGACGCTGACCGGGGCGTGTGCGCCGCGGTGGCTCGCCTCGGCGGGCCGGGGACGGGCGACGGGCAGGTCGAGGGCGGCCGGGGCGCCGGCGAGGGTGTCGCGCCAGAAGGCGCGGTGGGCTTCGGCGCGGGAGCCTTCGAGGAGGTCGCGCTGCCACAGGGTGTAGTCGGCGTACTGGACGGGCAGCGGGTCCCAGCCGGGCGCGCGGCCGGCGGCGCGGGCGGTGTAGGCGGTGGCGAGGTCGGCGAGGAGCGGGCCGGTGGACCAGCCGTCGGCGGCGATGTGGTGGACGAGGAGGACGAGGACCTGTCCGGAGCCGTCGTCGGGGGTGAGGAGGGCGGCCCGGAGCGGGGTCTCCTCGGCGAGGTCGAAGACGTGGCCCGCGGCGTCGGCGGCGGCGTCGGCGAGCCGGGCGGCGGGGACGGTACGCACGTCGAGGGCGGGGCGGACGCCGGTGAGGACGTCCTGGTGGGGCTCGCCGTCGACGGCGCGGTAGCGGGTGCGCAGCACCTCGTGCCGGTCGGACAGGTCGGCGAGCGCGGCGGCGAGGGCGGCCGGGTCGAGGGGGGCGGCGGGGCGCAGGACGAGCGGGATGTTGTAGGAGGCGCTGGGGCCTTCGAGGGTGTCGATGAACCAGAGGCGGCGCTGCGCGTAGGAGAGCGGCAGGCGCTCGGAGCGGTCGGCGCGGGCGACGGGCCGGAGTCGCGGCGCGGTGCCGGGCGCGTCGCCGGCGGGCTCGGGGTCGGCGGGGGCACTGATGCGCCGGGCGAGGGCGGTGGGCGTGGGGGCGAGGAGGAGGTCGCGGACCTGGACGTCGGCGCCGAGCCGGGCGCGGATCCGGTTGGCGAGGCGGACGCCGCTCATGGAGTGGCCGCCGATGGTGAAGAAGCCCTCGTGGGGGCCGACCGCGTCGAGGCCGAGGACGTCGGCGAAGAGGGCGCGCAGGGTGTCGACGAGCTCCCGGTCGGCGGGATCGCCGGCGGCGGCGTCCGCGTCCGGCGGGGTGCCGGGCGCGGCGCCGGCGCGGTCGCGGCGGGCGTCGAGGGCGCGCCGGTCGGCGGCAGGGACGAGGTCCTGGTCCGTGACGGGGGCGGCCGGGTCGTCGGCGGCGGCGCGCAGTGCGGTGTCGAGGGCGGCGAGGAGGAGCCGGGGGACGTCGTCGTCGAGGACGTCGCGGGCGTATTCGAGGCCGAGGGTGAGTCCGGCTGGGGCGCCGTCGGCGTCGCGGTGGTCGACGCAGGCGGCGGTGAGGTCGAACTTGGTGGTGGCGGGTCCCTCCTCGGCCGGGAAGCGGCCGGTGAGGCCGCCGAAGGGGAAGGTCTCCGGGTCGGGTCCGGCGGCGCGGAGTGTGAGCATCACCTGGAAGAGGGGGTGGACGCCGGGGGTGCGGGGCGGGTTGAGGTGTTCGACGAGCAGGTCGAAGGGGAGCCGCTGGTGGGCGAAGGCGGCGAGGTCGGTGTCGCGGACGCGGTCGAGGAGGTCGGCGAAGGCGGGCGCGCCGGTGGTGTCGGTGGGCAGGACGAGGGTGTTGACGAAGAAGCCGACGAGGTCGTCGAGGGCTTCGTCGTCGCGGCCCGCGACGGGGGTGCCGAGGGCGAGGCGTTCGCCGGCGCCGGCGGCGCGCAGGGCGAGGGCGAGGGCGGCCTGGAGGACCATGAGGAGGCTGGCGTCGTGGTCCTCGGCGAGGCGGAGGAGCCGGGCGTGGACGGCGGGTTCGAGGCGGGTGGTGACGAGGCCGCCGGCGTGGTCGCGGAGGGCGGGCCGGGGCCGGTCGAGGGGCAGCGGGGTGACGGCGGGCAGGGCGCCGAGGGCGTCCCGCCAGTGGGCGAGGCCCCGGCCGGCGACGGAGCCGGGGTCGTCGGGGTCGCCGAGCACGTCGTGCTGCCAGAGGGTGTAGTCGGCGTACTGGACGGGCAGCGGTTCCCACTCCGGTGCGCGGCCCGCGGCGCGGGCGGCGTAGGCGGTGGCGAGGTCGGTCATGAGCGGGGTGAGCGACCAGCCGTCGCCGGCGACGTGGTGGAGGAGGACCGCGAGGGTGGCGCCGGGGCCGTCCTCGGGGAGGAAGACGGCGACGCGCAGCGGGAGTTCGCGGGCGAGGTCGAAGGTCTCGGCGGTGAAGCGGGCGACGAGGCCGGGCAGGGCGTCCGCCGGGGCGTCGACGGTCCTGAGGCGTACCGCGCTCGCGGCGAGGACGTGCTGGTAGGGCTCGTCGTCGGGGGCGAGGAGGACGGTGCGGAGTGCTTCGTGGCGTTCGGCGAGGTCGGTGACGGCGGCGGCGAGCGCGGCGCGGTCGGGGGCCGTGTCCAGGTGGAGGACGATCGGCATGTTGTAGGCGGCGGAGGGGCCGTCGAGCTGGTTGACGAGCCAGAGGCGGCGCTGGGCGTGGGAGAGCGGCACCCGCTCGCCGGCGGGGAGCGGGTCCTCGTGGACGACGGGGAGCCGGGGGTCGGTGGTGCGGAGCACCTTGCGGTTGATCTTGCCGGAGCTGGTGCGCGGCAGGGCGACGACGATCGAGACGGCGGGCACGGCCGCGGCGGGCATCCGCTCGCGCACCCGGTCGCGCAGTTCCTCGGCGCCGGTGCCGCCGTCGGTGACGACGAAGGCGACGAGGCGTTTGACCCCGTCGGCGTCCTGCTGGGCGACGACGGCGGCCTCGCGGACGGCGGGGTGTCCGGCGAGGACGGAGTCGACGGCGGCGGGGTCGATGCGCTGGCCGCCGATCTTGACCTCGTCGTCGAGGCGTCCGTGGTAGAGGATCTGGCGGTCGTCGCCGACGGTGACCAGGTCGCCGGTGCGGTAGGCGCGTGCGCCGTCGAGCTCGGTGAAGCGGCGGGCGTTCAGTTCGGGCCGGTGGAGGTAGCCGCGGGTCAGGCCGCCGCCGAGGAGCCAGAGTTCGCCTTCGACGACGGCGGCGCGGACGCCGGGGAGGGGGCGGCCGATGGGGACGGGTCCCGTGTCGTGCCGGGTGAGGTCCGCGACGGTGGCGACGACGGTGGTCTCGGTGGGCCCGTAGGCGTTGAGCAGCCGGACGCGGTCGCCGACGAGGCCGCGCCACTGGGCGATCCGCTCGGGCAGGGCGGCCTCGCCGTAGATGATGACGGTGCGCAGCGCCGCGGGGAGCCGGACCGCGCCGGTGGTGAGGACGTAGACCAGCTCGTGCCAGTAGGCGGCGGGCAGGTCGAGGAGGGTGACGCCGGTCCGCTCGCAGCCGGCGAGGAGTTCGCCGACGTCGAGCATGTCGTCGGTGCGCAGCACGAGGGTGCCGCCGGCGCCGAGGACGGTGAAGACCTCCTGGATGCTGGCGTCGAAGTGCAGCGGGCTGAACTGCAGGACGCGGGAGTCGGCGTCGATGCCGTACGCGGGGGTGGCGCCGGCGATGAAGTGGGCGAGGGAGTCGTGGGCGACGACGACGCCGTTGGGCACGCCGGTGGAGCCGGAGGTGTAGATGACGTACGCGGCGCCCTCGCCCGCGCCGGGTCCGCCGAGGACGAGCTCGCCGTGGCGGGCGACGTCGGCGGGCTCGGGGGCGGCGTCGCCGCAGGCGTCCCGGAGGATGGCGGCGTTGCGGGCGTCGGGGGCCTGCACGTCGAGCGGCAGGTAGGCGGCGCCGGTGGTGAGGACGGCGAGGAGGCCGACGATCGCGTCGATGCCGCGCGGCCGGTGGAGCGCCACGAGACGGCCGGGTCCGGCGCCCTGGGCGGCGAGTTCGGCGGCCCGGGCGCGGACGGCGGCGCCGAGTCCGGCGTACGTCAGGTGCGCGTCGGCGTGGACCAGGGCGACGGCGTCGGGGCGGGTGCGCTCCTGGGCGGCGATGAGGTCGAGCACCGGCGGCGCGTCGGCGGGAGAGGGTCCGCCGTCGAGCAGGTCGTCCGTTCTGCTGCGGGGCATGCTGAGTTCCTCCGGTAAGGGGCGGGAGACCGGGGCGAACGGTTCCTCTCGCCTCCGTGACCACCACGCTAGGGGCGGCCGCCGCCCGTCCGGGGCAGGAGACGCGGCAGCTCCGGGCGGCAGATGCGCCGCCCGGAGCTGCCGGTGCGGGGGCCGTTCAGCGGCCGGTGCGGGTGCCCGCCCGGGTGCGCCGCTTGAGCGCGGGGGCCGGCACCGGGGGGCGGGGCGGCCCGGCGGGGCCGTGGGCGCGCGGCTCGCCGGGGGTCCGGGGGGCGCCGCCGGCGCGGGTGCCGTCCGGGGCCTCGCGGGTGCCGGGGGCCGGCTCGCCGAGCAGCCGGGCGAGGGCCGTGGCGGTCGGGTTGCGGAAGACGTCCCGCAGGGTGAGGTCCTGGCCGAACTCGGCCCGGATCCGGTTGAGGAGCCGCACCGCGAGCAGCGAATGCCCGCCGTTCTTGAAGAAGTTGTCCCCGCGGCCCACGCCCCGGCCGCCGAGGACGTCCCGGAAGAGGGCGAGCAGCCGCTCCTCCCGGGCGCGGGCCGGGGCCTCGTCCTCCGGCCCGGATGTGGCCGCGCCGGGCCGCGTTCCCCCGCCGCCGATCACGACCCGGGCGGGGGCCAGGTACTCGGGGAGCCGCCGCTCGGCCCAGGCGCGCAGCTCCTCCTCGGTGACGGCGGCGCCGGGCGCGCGGGCGACGGTGGCGTGCAGCCGGTCGTCGTGGACGGCGACGGAGACGCCGGTGACGGCCGGGTGGGAGAGCAGGGCCTCCTCGACGCGCCCGGGTTCGACGGCGTAGCCGCCGGCGGTGAGGACGGCGACGGGCCGCAGGGTGCCGTCGGCGGCGGCGTACGCCCTGCGGCCGGTGGCGCGCAGTCCGCCGCCCGGCGCCGGGACGTGCACCTCGCCGGGGACGCGGACGGGTGCGGGCCGTCCGCGCTCGTCGAGGACGGTGCCGTGCGCCGACGGCGACGGTGCGCCGGTCGCGTAGCGGGGGGCGGAGAGCGGGGCCGCGGGGTCGGCGGCGAAGGCGTCGAGGGTCTCGGCGAGGCGCACCGCGAGAAGACGGGCGGTGCCGGCGTCGTACAGGGCGGTGGCGTACTCCAGGACGCCGCGCAGTCCGCCGGGGGCGCCGTCGGGGCCGGTGAGTTCGGTGAGGGCGAAGGTCAGGTCGCTCTTGGCTCCCGTACCGGTGAAGGCGACGGGGTCGCCGTCGAGGACGGACGGGCCGCGGCCGGCGGTGTCGGCGGCGTGGACCTGGAGCATGACCTGGACGAGCGGGGCGTGGGCGGCGGAGCGCTGCGGGCTGAGGTGCTCGACCAGCCGGTCGAAGGGCAGGTCCTGGTGGCTGTAGGCGGCGAGCCCGGACTCGCGGACCCGGTGGACGAGGTCGGTGAAGGCGGGGTCGCCGGACGTGTCGGTGCGCAGGACGAGGGTGTTGACGAAGAAGCCGACGAGCGGGTGGAGGTTGTGGTCGGCGCGGCCGGCGACGGTGGTGCCGAGGGCGATGTCGGTGCCGGCGCCGTGCCGGGTGAGCAGGGCGGCGAGGGCGGCCTGGACGACCATGAAGAGGGTGGCGCCGTGGGCGCGGGCGGTGCGCAGCAGCGCCTGGTGGGTGGCGGCGCCCACCTCGAAGCCGGTGAGGGCGCCCCGGCCGTCGGCCTCCAGCGGGCGGGGGCGGTCGGTGGGGAGGGCGAGGAGCGGCGGCATCCCGGCGAGGGCGGTGCGCCAGTGGGCGAGTTGCGCGGCGGCGACGCCGGGGGTGCCGGGTTCGCCGTCGGTGCCGGGGGTGCCGTCGAGCAGGTGGTGCTGCCAGAGGGTGTAGTCGGCGTACTGGACGGGGAGCGGCGGCAGGGCGCGTGCGCGGCCGGCGGCGCGGGCGCGGTAGGCGGCGTCGAGGTCGGCGAGGAGGCAGGCGGTGGACCAGCCGTCGCCGGCGATGTGGTGGACGAGGAGGACGAGGGTCTGCCGCTCGTCGGCGTCGGTGACGAGCGTGGCCCGGAAGGGGATCTCGGCGGCGAGGTCGAAGACGTGTCCGGCGGCGGCGTCGACGGCGGCGCGGACGGCCTCGGGTCCTTCGGCGCGGATCTCGTCGAGGACGGGGGCCTGGTCGTCGAGGACCAGCTGGTACGGCTCTCCGTCGGCGTGCCGGTAGACGGTGCGGAGCACTTCGTGCCGGGCGGCGGTGTCGGCGAGCGCGGCGGAGAGGACGGCCGGGTCGAGCGGGCGGTGCAGGCGGGTGACGACGGGGATGTTGTAGGTGGCGCTGGGACCTTCGAGGCGGCCGACGAACCAGAGGCGGCGCTGCGCGGCGGAGAGCGGCAGCCGGGCGGGTCGCCGGGCTGCCGGGACCGGGCGGAGGGCGGGGCGGGCGGGGTCGTCGCCGTGCTCGTCGAGGCGGCGCAGCAGCGTCTTCGGGGTGGGGGCGAGGAAGACGTCGCGGATCGCGGCCGGGAGGCCGAGGGTGCCCCGCACCCGGTTGGCGAGCTTGCCGGCGAGGAGGGAGTGGCCGCCGAGCTTGAAGAAGTTGTCGTCGGGCAGGACGGTGTCGCGGCCGAGGAGTTCGGCGTAGAGGCCGCGGAGGATCTCCTCGCGGGGGTCGGCGGACGCGGTCTCCCGGCGGCCCGGCGCGTCGTCGGCGCCGGTGGCGGTCTCGCGGGCGGCGTCGAGCGCCGCGTGGCGCCGGTCGAGGTCGCGCCGCTGGGCGTCGGTGGTCCAGGCGACGGCACTCAGGGGTGTGTCCCCGGGCTGTGCGGCGAGAGTCGCGAGGGCGTGGCGGAAGAGGCCGAGGAGGAGGTCGGCGGTGCCGGCGTCGTACAGGTCGGTGGCGTACTGGAGGCCGAGGAGCAGCGGGCCGGGGGCGCCGTCGGCGTCGTGACTGCCGGAGCAGTGGAAGCTCAGGTCGAACTTGGCGCTGCCGAGGTCGGCTCCGTCGAGGACGGCGGGGACGCCGCCGAGGGTGGCGGAGTCCTCGCGCCGCTCCTGGGCGCTGACCATGACCTGGAAGAAGGGGTGGCGGCCGAGGGAGCGCTCGGGGTTGAGGTCTTCGACCAGGAGGTCGAAGGGCAGGTCGTCGTGGGCGAAGGCGGCGAGGTCGGCGTCCCGGACCCGCCGGACGACCTCGGCGAGCGTCGGGTCGCCGGAGAGGTCGGTGCGCAGGGCGAGCGTGTTGACGAAGAATCCGACGAGGCCGTCGAGCGCGTCGTCGGGCCGGCCGGCGACCGGGGCGCCGACGACCTGGTCGTCGCCGGCGCCGGCGGCGCGCAGCGCGAGCGCGAGGGCGGCGCGGACGACCATGAAGAAGGTGGCGCCGGATTCCCGGGCGAGCGCGGTGAGCGCGCGGTGGGTCTCCGCGTCGAGCGCGGCCGTGGCGAGGGCGCCGCGGCCGGTGGGCTCGGTGCGGCGGGGCCGGTCGGCCGGGAGCCGGGTCTCGGCGGGGGCGCCGCCGAGGGCTTCGCGCCAGAAGTCGAGGCGCTGCCGCAGGAAGGCGCCGTCGGGGGCGAGGAGTTCGCGCTGCCAGAGGGTGTAGTCGGCGTACTGGACGGGCAGCGGCTCCCACTCCGGCGCGCGGCCCTCGGCGCGGGCCGTGTAGGCGGCGTCGAGGTCGGCGAGGAGGCGGGCGGTGGACCAGCCGTCGGTGGCGATGTGATGGACGGCGAGCACCAGGACCGCGCCGTCGTCGCCGTCGGCCGTGAAGAGCCGGGCGCGGAGCGGGAGTTCGCGGGCGACGTCGAGCGGGCGGCGGGCGAACTCGGTCATCCGGTCCTGGAGTTCACCGGCCGCGCAGACGGTGGTGCCGACGGGGACGGCGGGTGTGGCGGTGACGGACTGGTACGGCTCGCCGTCGACGGCCGGGTACACGGTCCGCAGCACCTCGTGCCGGTCGAGGACGTCGCGGAGCGCGGCTTCGAGGACGGCCGGGGCGGGGCGGGCGGCGAGACGGAGGACGACGGGCGCGTTGTAGGCGGCGGAGGGGCCTTCGAGCCGGCCGAGGAGCCACAGGCGGCGCTGGGCGAAGGAGAGCGGCAGCCGGTCCGGGCGGCGCGCGGCGGGGACGGCGCGCAGGACGGGGCGCGGGGTTCCGCCGCCCTGCCCGTCGAGACGGCGCAGGAGCCGGCGCGGGGTGGGGGCGAGGAACACGTCGCGGATCGCCGCGTGGAGGCCGAGGACGGACCGGACGCGGTTGGTGAGCCTGCCGGCGAGGAGGGAGTGGCCGCCGCGTTTGAAGAAGTTGTCGTGGGCGAGGACGGTGCCGGTGCTGCCGAGGACTTCGGCGAAGAGGCCGCGGAGGATCTCCTCGCGCGGGTCGGCGGCCGGCCCGGCGCCGGGGGCGCCCTGCGGCCACGGGTCGGGGCGGTGCTCCCGGCCGCCGGCGGCGAGGGCGCGGTGGCGCCGGTCGAGATCGGCCCGCTGCGCGTCGGTGAGGAGGGTGACGTCGCCGACGCGGGTGGTGCCGGGGCGCTCGGCGAGGGCGGTGAGGGCGGCGCCGAGGAGGCCGAGGAGCAGGCCGGCGGTGTCGGCGTCGTACAGGTCGGTGGCGTACTGGAGGCCGAGGAGGAGCCCGGCGGGCTCGCCGTCGGCGCCGGTGCGCTCCTGGCAGTGGAAGGAGAGGTCGAACTTGGCGGTGGCCAGGTCGGCCTCGTCGAGGACGGCGGGGACGCCGCCGACGCGCACCTCCCGCGGCTGCCCGGCGTGCGCCGCGACCATCACCTGGAAGACGGGGTGGCGGCCGAGGGAGCGCTCGGGGTTGAGGTCTTCCACGAGCAGGTCGAAGGGCAGGTCCTCGTGGGCGAGGGCGGCGAGGTCGGCGTCCCGGACCCGGCGGACGACCTCGGCGAGGGTGGGGTCGCCGGAGAGGTCGGTGCGCAGGGCGAGCGTGTTGACGAAGAACCCGACGAGTTCGTGCAGGTCCTCCTCGGGCCGGCCGGCGACGGGGGTGCCGACGACCTGGTCGTCGCCGGCGCCGGCGGCGCGCAGCGCGAGCGCGAGGGCGGCGCGGACGACCATGAAGAAGGTGGCGCCGGAGCCCCGGGCGAGCGCGGTGAGCGCGCGGTGGGTCTCCGCGTCGAGCGCGGCGGTGGCGAAGGCTCCCGCGTGGGTCGGCTCGGTGGGGCGGGGCCGGTCGGCGGGGAGCCGGGTCTCGGCGGGGGCGCCGTCGAGCGCCGCGCGCCAGTGGGCGAGCTGTTCGTGGGCGGTGCTGCCGGGGTCGCCGGGGTCGCCGAGCATGTCCCGCTGCCAGAGGGCGTAGTCGGCGTACTGGACGGGCAGCGGCTCCCACTCCGGCGCGCGGCCCGCGGCGCGGGCGGTGCAGGCGGTGTCGAGGTCGGCGAGGAGGCAGCCGACGGACCAGCCGTCGGTGGCGATGTGGTGGACGGCCAGCACCAGGATCGCCTTCTCCTCGCCGTCGGTCTCGAAGAGGCCGACGCGCAGCGGGAGTTCGCGGGTGACGTCGATCGGGGCGCGGGCGAACTCCGTGGCCTGCGCGTCCGCCTCCCCCGCCGCGCACCGGAAGGTCTCGACGGGGATCCGGACGTCGTCGAGGATCCGCTGGTGCGGCTCCTCGTCCACGGCCGGGTAGACCGTGCGGAGCACCTCGTGCCGCGCCACCACGTCCCCCACGGCCGCCTCCAGGACGGCCGGGTCCGGCCGGGTGGCGAGGCGCAGCACCACGGGCGCGTTGTAGGCGGGGGACGAGCCCTCCAGCCGGTTCATGAACCACAGACGGCGCTGGGCGTAGGACAGGGGGATCACGGTTGCTGCCTCTCTGGAGGTGCGGGGGCGGGCGGGTGGGCCTGCGGCGGGGGCCGCGGCGGTGCGACCGGCGGTCAGGCATCCCGCGCGGCCGTCAGCTCCTCGATGTGGGCGGCCAGGTCGCGGAGGCGGGGGTGGGCGTAGACGGCCTTGACCGGCAGGGCGACGGAGAGTTCGGCGCGGACGCGGGACACGAGCTTGATGGCGAGGAGGGAGTGGCCGCCGAGCTTGAAGAAGTTGTCGTCGGGGCCGAGGGTGGCGGCGCCGAGGACCTGGGTCCAGACGCGGGCGATGAGTTCCTCGGCGGGGCCGGTGAGGCCGGTGCCGCCGGCGTGGGCGGCCCCGGCGGGCGCGGCGGGCGCGGGCGCCTCGGCGCGGGTGGGCAGGGCGGCCCGGTCGAGCTTGCCGCTGGGGGTGGTGGCGAACCGGTCCACGGCGACGAACGCGGAAGGCAGCATGTAGGCGGGCAGGGTCGCGGCGAGCGCGGTGCGCAGCGCGTCGGCGTCGCCGCCCCGGTGGTAGGCGAGCAGGGCGGGGTTTCCGGCGGCGTCCTCGCCGAGGACGACGGCGGCCTCGGCGACGCCGTCCTGCCGGGTGAGGGCGGCCTCGATCTCGGGGAGTTCGATGCGGTGCCCGCGGAGTTTGACCTGGCCGTCGGCGCGGCCGAGGTAGACGAGGCGGCCGTCGGGGAGGAGGCGGCACCGGTCGCCGGTGCGGTAGGCGCGGGCTCCGGCGGCGGCGTCGGGCGCGGGGTCGGCGACGAACCGCTCGGCGGTCAGGGCGGGCCGGTTGCGGTAGCCGCGGGCGACGCGGGGGCCGGCGAGGTACAGCTCGCCGGTCTCGCCGGGGGCGACCGGGGCGAGCCGGTCGTCGAGGAGCCGCGCCGACAGGCCGGGCAGGACGGTGCCGATGTGCGGCTGTCCGGGGCGGTCGATCCAGCCGGCGGTGGCGTCGACGGTGCACTCGGTGGGTCCGTACACGTTGAGCGCGCGCAGCAGACCGGAGGCGTGCGCGGCGGCGAGCCGGTCCCACAGGGCGGGGCCGATGGCCTCGCCGCCGACGAGCAGGGTCAGCGGGCGGGGGCCGCCGTCCGCGGTCAGCAGGTCGAGCAGCGGGTCGGCGTGGGAGGGGGTGATGTCGAGGTCGGTGAGGCCGTGGGCGTCGACGAAGGCGGCGAGGAGGGCGGGGTCCCGGCGGGTCTCCTCGTCGATCATGACGAGGGTGTCGCCGCGGCAGAGCCGTACCCACTGCTGGACGGAGGCGTCGAAGGACGGCGAGGCGTTCCAGCCGACGCGGCGGCCCTCTCCGGTGGCGGCGCCGACGCCCTCCAGCTCCGCGAGCAGCAGCGAGGCGGCGCCGCGGCCGATCTCGACGCCCTTGGGGCGGCCGGTGGAACCGGAGGTGTAGATGACGTAGGCGAGGGTGTCGGCGGTGACGGGGACGGGCCGGAAGGGGGCGGCGGGGGCGGCGCCGGGGGTTGTTTCGCCCGCGGTTCCGGTGGCGATCCCGTGGGCGGTTCCGGTGGCGGTTCCGCCGGCGGTTTCGCCAGCGGTTTCGCCGGCGGTTTCGCCGGCGGTGAGCTCCGCCAGGGTGAGGGTACGGGTGCCGGTGCGGGCGGCGGCAGAGGCGACCGCGTCGTCGGCCTGGACGACGACGAGGTCGGCGCCGGAGTCGGCGAGGAGGTAGGCGCGGCGCTCGGCGGGCAGCGCGGGGTCGACGGGCAGGTAGGCGGCGCCGGCGGTGAGGGTGCCGATGAGGGCCGTGGCGAGGCCGGCGCCGCGCGGCAGGCAGAGGGCGACGACGCTCTCGGGACCGATGCCGAGGGCGGTGAGCCGAGCGGCGACGGCGGCGGCGTCGGCGCGCAGCTCGTCGAAGGTCAGGACCCGGTCGGCGGCGACGACCGCGGTACGCCCGCCGGGGGCGGTGGCGAGCCGGGCGAGGAGGTCGGCGTGCCCGGTGCCGGCGGCGCAACCGGAGCAGGCGCAGGGGGCGGCGCCGGCGAAGAGGGCGGCCGCGTCGGGAGCGGCGGCGGTCTCGGGGAGGGTGGCGGTCTCGGGGAGGGTGGCGGTCATGGCGGCGGGCTCACATTCCGTACGGGTGGGCGGAGGGGGCGACGGTCGGGGCGCAGTCCGACAGGGGGACGGGCTCGCCCATGGCGACGAGGATCTTGCGGGCGCCGGTGTACGCCTCGCGTCCGTGCGCGCAGAGGATGTTGTCGACGAGCATCAGGTCGCCGGCCTGCCAGGTCTCGCGGACGGTGACGGCCTCGTAGGCGGCGTTGACGGCGTCGACCTCGGCGTCGGTGAGGGCGGTGCCGTCGCCGAGCCGGGTGTCGAAGGGCAGGCCGTCGGCGCCGAAGGTCTCGGTGAGGACGTCGCGGACGTCCTCGTCGAGGCTGCGGGCGTTCCAGAAGGCGAAGTGGTTGAACCAGACGCGCTCGCCGGTGACGGGGTGGGTGACGATCGCGGAGCGGAGCTGGCGGGTGCGCAGGGTGTCCTCGTCGAGCCATTCGTACCCGATGGAGTGCGCGTCGCAGTACTCCTCCGCGCCGGCTGGGTCGTCGGCGGAGAACGCCTTGCGCCAGGGCATTCCGGCGAGGTCGGAGTAGTTGCGGACCAGCAGCCAGCCGGCCTGCTCGAAGCGGGCGACGAGCTCCGGCGGGAGGAGGGACAGGGCACGGCGCATGTCGCCGACGGTGGTGGCGCCGCCGGTCTCGGGGGCGGTGACGCAGCCGAAGAGGAGGACGCCGGGGAAGTCGAGGGTGTAGCTGTTCTCGTTGTGCAGGCGGATCGGCTGGATCGCCGGCAGGTCGGTGGAGGAGAAGACGCCCTCGCCGAAGTCGGTGCGCGGGGTGGCCTTCTCCTTGTAGCCGGCGCGGCGGGCGATCAGCGCGTCCCGGGCCTCCCCGAAGGTGCCGGCGTCGGTGACGGGCAGGCCGCGGAGCATCACGGCGCCGGAACGGTGCAGTTCGGCCTGGATGTCGGGGCGGCGGGCGGTGAGCCAGGCGGTCGCCTCGGCCATGGTGGCGAAGCGGGGCACCTGGATCAGGGCGGGCTTGCCGGGTTCCCGGACGACGGTCACCGCGTCGTCGGCGGCGGCGGTCGTGGCCGGGTGCGGGTGCGGGTGCGGGGCGAAGGTGGTCATGGCGTTGTTCCTCGTCTTCGGTGGGTGAGCGGCACGGAGGCCGGGGAGGCGCGAATCCGGAGGCGGTGGTGGGGCGGCTCGCGCGGCGGTGGGACGGCTCGCGCGGCGGTGGGGCGGCGGGGCTTTCGCGCCCGGGCGGTACGGAGCCTGGGCGGTACGGAGGCCGACCGTTCAGGCCGTGGCGGCGGGGGCCGGGGCGAAGGAGCGCAGGACCGGGTTCAGCCGGGCGAAGAAGCCGGCCAGGTCCTGCTGGAAGTAGAAGTGGTCGCCCGGCAGGACCTCGGGGACGACGGCGTGGCCCGCCACCAGGGCCCACCCGTCGAGCAGTTCGACCGGGACGATCGGGTCGGCGTCGCCGCCGAGGACGGCGACCGGGCAGTCGAGCCGCACGTCGGGCGCGGTGCACCGGTAGGCGTCGTCGATGGCGAAGTCGGCCCGGATGGACGGGAGGACGATCTCGCGGAGCTCCGGGTCGTCGAGGATGCCGTCGTCGGTGCCGCCGCGCTCCTTGATGGCGGCCACCAGCTCGTCGTCGCCGAAGCGCTCCGGGTGCACGGGGGCCTGGTTGGGCAGCACGGGCGCCCGGCAGGCGGAGGCGACGAGCCCGAGCGGGGTGCGGCCGGCGGCCTGGAGGGCGCGGGTGACCTCGAAGGCGACCAGGGAACCCATGCTGTGGCCGAGGACCACCAGGGGGCCGGCGTCCGCCGGGAGGGCTTCGACGACGGGAAGCGCCAGGTCGTCGACGGAGGCGGGCAGATCCTCGCAGTAGCGGGCGCCGCGGCCCGGGTACTGGCCGATGAGGAGCCGGACGTCGGCCGGAAGGTGCTCGCGCCAGGTGCTGTAGGCGTGGGCGTTGCCGCCGGCGTGCGGGAGGACGAGCAGGGACAGGCGGTGCGGCGCGTCACCGGGCAGGTCCCAGACGACGTCCTCGGGCGCGGGGGTGAAGGAAGCGCTCATGAGCTGATCCGATCTGTCTCGGTGCGGCGGCGGAGGGCCGGTCGGGCCTTCCGGGCAGCCGGCGCGGTCGTGAGGGAGTCGAGGTGCGCTGCGAGCCGGGCGGGGGTGGGGTGCTGGAAGACGTCGCGCACGGTGAGGCGGACATCGAGGGCGCCGGCGATGTGGTTGGTGAGGCGGGCTCCGAGGAGGGAGTGGCCGCCGAGGTGGAAGAAGTCGTCGTCGATGGTGAGGGGGGCGGTGGTGTCGAGGGTGCGGGCGAAGAGGGCGACGAGGGTTTCTTCGAGGGGGGTGCGGGGGGCCCGGCCGCCGGTGGTGAGGGCGGTGGGGGCGGGCAGGGCGCGCTTGTCGATCTTGCCGTTCGGGGTGAGGGGAAGGCGGTCGAGGACGGTGAGGTGGGTCGGGACGAGGTGGTCGGGGAGGCATTCGGCGATGTAACGGCGGATCTCGTCCGGGGACGCGCCCTGGGCCGTCACCAGGTAGGCGGCAAGCCGCTCCTCGTGGACGGTGACCACGGCCTGGGTGACGTCGGGGTGGCTGAGCAGCGCGGCCTCGGTCTCGCCGGGCTCGACGCGGAAGCCGCGGATCTTGATCTGGTCGTCGGCCCGGCCCTCGTACACCAGCCGCCCGTCCCGGTCGAAGCGGGCCAGGTCGCCGGTCCGGTACAGCCGACCGCCCTTGCCGCCGAACAGGTCGGGTACGAAGCGGCCGGCTGTCAGGTCGGGGCGTCCGAGGTAACCGTGGGCCAGGCCCTCCCCCGCGAGGTACAACTCGCCGGTGACGCCGGGCGGGCACAGATTCAGCCAGGGATCCAGGACGTAGGCGCCCTTGTTGAGGAGCGGGACGCCGATGGGGACGGGGAGGCGCGGATCGGTGCCGGGCGCCATGAGGTGGGTGGTGGTGAAGCCCATGGACTCGGCCGGCCCGTACCCGTTGACGACCGTGATCCCGGGACGCTGCGCGTGCAGTGTGCGGACGTGCGCGGCCGAGGCGGCCTCGCCGCCCGTGTAGGCGACGGTGACGGTGGTGAAGGCGTCCGGGTGCTCGTCGACGAGGAAGTTGAACAGGCTCGCGGACAGCTGGAGCATCGTGACGCCGTGGCGCCGGGACAGTTCGCTGATGAGGGCCGGCTCGGGGCGCTGCCCCGGCTGGAGGACCGTGGTCCCGCCGTGGAGCAGAGCACCCCAGAACTCCAGGCTGAACGCGTCCCACGACACCGGCGAGCACTGGAGGAACACCTCCTCCGGACCGAACCGCCCGTACGACTGCCCGCTCACCGTCGACACCAGGTTCCGGTGCGAGGACAGAATGCCCTTCGGCCGCCCCGTAGAACCGGAGGTAAACATCAAGCAGGCGGCGTCGTCGCCGGTGACCTCCACCTGCGGGCTGACGGCAGGGAAGACGGCCAAGGCTCCGCGCGAGGGGAGGTCGACGGTCTGCCAGGGCCCCTCGGCCCTGCCGGCGTGGGCGGGGGCGGTGAGCAGCAGGGAGACGCCCGCGTCCTCCGCCGCCGACCGCAGCCGCTCGTCGGGGAAGTCCGGATCGAGCAGCGTGTACGCCGCTCCCGCCTTCACCACCGCCAGCACCGCCACCGCGAAGTCCGCACCCCGGTCGAGCAGCACCCCCGCCAGGTCACCCCGCCCCAGGCCACGCGCCCGCAGCAGATGGGCCAGCCGGTTCGCGGACGCGTCGAGCTCCGCGTACGACACCCTCCGCTCACCGTCCACCAGCGCCGTCCGCCCGGCGAACCGCGCCGCCGCCTCCTCGAACCGCCCCACCAGCGAACCGTCACCGGTCCCGGCGGTGACGCCGGCCCAGGACCCGGTGAGCAGACCGCGCTCCTCCGTGGTGAGCACGTCGAGGCCGGAGAGCCGGAGGTCGGGGTCGGTGAGGACCTGGTCCAGGACGCAGCCGAGGAGCGCGGCCGTGCGGCGCACGGTCTCGGGGTCGAACAGGTCTGCGGCGTAGAGGAGCGAGCCGTGCAGCCGCCGGCCGTCGTCGGAGCGCAGCAGGAATTCGAGGTCGAACTTGGCGGCGCCGTTCGCGGTGCCGGCGACGGTGGCTGCGGGGAGCCCGGGGAGATGGAGCCGGGGCGCTCCGCCGGTCTCCAGGCCGAGGCAGATCTGGAAGAGGGGGTGCCGGGCGAGCGACCGGGCCGGGTTGACGGCCTCCAGGACCAGGTCGAACGGGGCCTCCTGATGCGCGAACGCGTCCAGGTCGGCGGCACGCACCCGGCCGAGGAGATCCCGGAAGGTCGGATCGCCGTCGCTGTCCGTCCGCAGCACCAGCGTGTTCACGAAGAAACCCACCAGCCCGGCAAGGGTTTCGTCACTCCGCCCCGCCACCGGCGAACCGATCGCCAGATCGGAGCCGGCACCCAGCCGCGTCAGCGCCGCCACCAGCGCCGCGTGCACCACCATGAACGGCGTGCACCCCTCCTCGCGGGCGAGGACGGCGACGCGCTCGTACGCGTCGGAGCCGAGATCGAGGGCGACCTCGCCGCCCCGGTGGGAGGCGCGGACCGGCCGCGGACGGTCGAGCGTGAGACCGTGCTCCTCCGGAAGCCCGGCCAACGCCTCACGCCAGTGGGCGAGTTCACGCCCCAGGACGGACTCCGGGTCGTCGGCCGCCCCGAGGACCCGCCGCTGCCAGACCGCGTAGTCGGCGTACCGCACCTCCAGCGGCTCCAGCACCCCACCCCCGTACGCACGCTCCAGATCCGCGAAGAACACGCCGTTCGACAACCCGTCCGTCGCGATGTGGTGCAGCACCAGCGACAACACCGCCGAGCCGTCCGGGCGTTCGAGGAGCTGTGCGCGGATCGGCAGGTCGGCCGCCAGGTCGAAGACGCGGCCGGCGGCCCGGGCCAACGCCTCGTCCAGGGCCGCGTCCGACACGACGGGTACGCGCTCCACGGTCAGGTGCGCCTGCGCGGGCGGGAGGGTCCGCTGGCGCGGCTCGCCGTCCACGGCTTCCAGGAGCGTCCGGAGCGGGGCGTGCTTCGCGATCACGGCGGCGAGGGCGGCCTCCAGGGCTCCGGCGTCCGCTCCGGCGTCCAGCCGGACCACCATCGGGACGTTGTACGCGGCGCTGCCGCCGTCGAGTTCCGACAGCAGCCACAGCCGGCGCTGCGCGTACGACGCCGGCGGCAGTCCGTCTTCCGCCGCCTCCCCGGCGACCAGCGGCGGGAGCTGTGAGCCCTGGCCGCCTTGCTCGGCGATCAGCTCGGCGAGGCCGGCGACCGTCGGCCGCTCGAAGACGTCGCGGAGGGTGAGGCGGACGTCGAGGGCTTCGGCGATGCGGTTGGTCAGCCGGGCCGCGAGGAGGGAGTGCCCGCCGAGGGCGAAGAAGCCGTCGTCGACGGTGAGGGGAGCGGTGGTGTCGAGGGTACGGGCGAAGAGCGCGAGGAGCGTCTCTTCGAGCGGGGTGCGCGGCGGCCTTCCTCCGGTGGTGAGGGCGGTGGGGGCGGGCAGGGCGCGCTTGTCGATCTTGCCGTTGGGGGTGAGGGGAAGGCGGTCGAGGACGGTGAGGTGGGTGGGGACGAGGTGGTCGGGGAGGCGTTCGGCGACGTGCCGGCGGATCTCGTCCGGGGACGTGCCCTGGGCCGTCACCAGGTAGGCGGCAAGCCGCTCCTCGTGGACGGTGACCACGGCCTGGGTGACGTCGGGGTGGGTGAGGAGCGCGGCCTCGGTCTCGCCGGGCTCGACGCGGAAGCCGCGGATCTTGATCTGGTCGTCGGCCCGGCCCTCGTACACCAGCCGCCCCTCCCGGTCGAAGCGGGCGAGGTCGCCGGTCCGGTACAGCCGTCCGCCGGCGGCGCCGAACGGGTCGGGCACGAAGCGGGCGGCCGTGAGGTCCGGTCGTCCGAGGTAGCCGTGGGCCAGGCCCTCCCCCGCGAGGTACAACTCGCCCGTGACGCCGGGCGGGCACAGGTTCAGCCGGTCGTCGAGGACGTAGGCGCCCTTGTTCACCAGCGGTGTCCCGATCGGGACGGCCGCCTGCGACCCTGTGGTGCCGTCGATGGTGTGGGTGGTGGTGAAGCCCATGGACTCGGCCGGCCCGTACCCGTTGACGACCGTGACGCCGGGGCGCTCGCGCCGGAGCTTGTCGACGTGCACGGGGGACGCGGCCTCGCCGCCGGTGAAGGCGACGGTGACGGTGGTGAAGGCGTCCGGGTGCTCGTCGACGAGGAAGTTGAAGAGGCTCGCGGACAGCTGGAGCATCGTGACGCCGTGGCGCCGGGACAGTTCGCTGATGAGGGCCGGCTCGGGGCGTTGTCCCGGCTGGAGGACCGTGGTTCCGCCGTGGAGCAGAGCGCCCCAGAACTCCAGGCTGAAGGCGTCCCAGGAAACCGGCGAGCACTGGAGGAACACCTCCTCCGGACCGAACCGCCCGTACGACTGCCCGCTCACCGTCGACACCAGGTTCCGGTGCGAGGACAGAATGCCCTTCGGCCGCCCCGTGGAACCCGACGTGAACATCAAGCAGGCCGCGTCGTCGCCGGTCACCCCGGTCTCCGGCGCGTCAGCCGGGAAGGCCGTCAGCTCGTCGTGGGCCGGGAACAGGACCGTCGGCCACGCGCCTTCCACGCGGGCGGCGTGGGCGGGGGCGGTGAGCAGCAGGGAGACGCCCGCGTCCTCCGCCGCCGACCGCAGCCGCTCGTCGGGGAAGTCCGGATCGAGCAGCGTGTACGCCGCTCCCGCCTTCACCACCGCCAGCACCGCCACCGCGAAGTCCGCACCCCGGTCGAGCAGCACCCCCGCCAGGTCACCCCGGCCCAGGCCACGGGCCCGCAGCAGATGGGCCAGCCGGTTCGCGGACGCGTCGAGCTCCGCGTACGACACCCTCCGCTCACCGTCCACCAGCGCCGTCCGCCCGGCGAACCGTGCCACCGCCTCCTCGAACCGCCCCACTAGCGAACCGTCACCGGTCTCGGCGGTGACGCCGGCCCAGGGCCCGGTGAGCAGGGCGTGCTCCTCGGGCGTGAGGACGTCCAGGGCCGAGAGGTGTACGCCGGGGTCGTCGAGGACCTGGCGGCACACCCGGCCGAGGAGGGCGGTCATGCGGTGCACGGTCTCGGCGTCGAACACGTCGGCGGCGAAGAGGACGGTGGCGGACAGCTCGGCGCCGTCCTCGGAGCGGAGGAAGAACTCCAGGTCGAACTTGGCGGAGCCGTTGCCCCGCTTCTCCACCGGCCCGAAGACGGGGGTCGCGCCGGCGGGGGCGCCAGAGGCGGCTTCCAGTGTCAGGCAGATCTGGAAGAGGGGGTGCCGGGCGAGCGATCGGGCCGGGTTGACGGCCTCCAGGACCAGGTCGAACGGAGCCTCCTGATGCGCGAACGCGTCCAGGTCGGCGGCACGCACCCGCCCGAGGAGATCCCGGAAGGTCGGGTCACCGCCGCTGTCCGTCCGCAGCACCAGCGTGTTCACGAAGAACCCCACCAGCCCGGCAAGGGCCTCATCACTCCGCCCCGCCACCGGCGACCCGATCGCCAGATCGGCCCCCGCCCCGAGCCGCGTCAGCGCCGCCACCAGCGCCGCGTGCACCACCATGAACGGCGTGCACCCCTCCTCGCGGGCGAGGCCCGTGATCCGCCGGTACAGGTCGGGACCGAAGGCGACGTCGACCTCCCCGCCGCGGTGGGAGGCGCGAGCCGGCCGCGGGCGGTCCAGCGTGAGACCGTGCTCCTCCGGAAGCCCGGCCAACGCCTCACGCCAGTGGGCGAGTTCACGCCCCAGGACGGACTCCGGGTCGTCGGCCGCCCCGAGGACCCGCCGCTGCCAGACCGCGTAGTCGGCGTACCGCACCTCCAGCGGCTCCAGCACCTCACCCCCGTACGCACGCTCCAGATCCGCGAAGAACACGTCGTTCGACAACCCGTCCGTCGCGATGTGGTGCAGCACCAGCGACAACACCGCCGGACCGTCGGGGCGTTCGATGAGGGTCGCCCGGAGCGGGAGGTCGGCGGCCAGGTCGAAGACGCGGCCGGCGGCCTCGTCCAGGGCCGCGTCCAGCTCGGCGCCGGACGTGACGGCGACGCGCTCCAGGGTGAGGCGGGCCCGCTCGGCGGGGAGCACGCGCTGGTACGGCTCGCCGTCGACGGCCTCGAAGACGGTGCGCAGCGGGGCGTGCCTCTCGATCACGGCGCCGAGGGCGGCCTCCAGGGCGCCGGCGTCGATGCCGTGCTCCAGGCGGATCGTCATCGGCACGTTGTACGCGGCGCTGCCCCCGTCCAGCTGGGACAGCAGCCACAGTCGGCGCTGCGCGTACGACGCCGGCGGCAACCCGCTCTCCGCCTCCGCCTCCCCCGCGACCGGCGGCGGGAGCTGCGAGCCCAGGGCGCCCTGCTCGGCGATCAGCTCGGCGAGGCCGGCGACCGTGGGCCGGCCGAAGACGTCGCGGATGGTCAGGCGGACGCCGAGCAGTTCGGCGATGCGGTTGGTCAGCCGGGCGGCGAGGAGGGAGTGCCCGCCGAGGGCGAAGAAGCTGTCGTCGATGCCGACTTCCGCCGTGTCCAGGGTGAGGGCGAAGAGCGCGGCGAGGATTTCCTCGGTGCGGTCGCGCGGGGCGCGCCGGGCGGCGGAGGCGGCGGTGTCCGGGGCGGGGAGGGCGCGTTTGTCGATCTTGCCGTTGGGGGTGACGGGCAGGCGGTCGAGGACGGTGACGTAGGTGGGGACGAGGTGCTCGGGGAGGCGGTCGGCGACGTGCCGGCGGAACGCCTCCGGGTCGGGGGCGGTGGGGGCGGTGTCGAGGACGAGGTACGCGGCCAGGCGCTGCTGGTGGACGGTGACGACGGCCTGGGTGACGTCGGGGTGGGTGAGGAGCGCGGCCTCGGTCTCGCCGGGTTCGATGCGGAAGCCGCGGATCTTGATCTGGTCGTCGGCCCGGCCCTCGTAGACGAGGCGGCCTCCGGCGTCGAAGTGGACGAGGTCGCCGGTGCGGTAGAGGCGGGCGCCGGCGGGGCCGAAGGGGTCGGGGACGAAGCGGGCGGCCGTGAGGTCGGGGCGGCCGAGGTAGCCGTGGGCCAGGCCCTCGCCGCCGACGTACAGCTCGCCGGTGACGCCGGGCGGGCAGAGGTTCAGCCAGGGGTCGAGGACGTAGGCGGGCTTGTTGGCGAGCGGGGTGCCGACGGGGACGACCGCGTGCGGTGCCCCGGCGGGTTCGACGGCGTGCGTGGTGGCGAAGATCATCACCTCGGCGGGGCCGTACCCGTTGAGGACGGTGATGCCGGGCTTGAGCCGCTGGAGCTTGTGGACGTGGGCCGGGGAGGCGGCCTCGCCGACGGTGAAGGCGGTGGTGACGGTCTCGAAGGCCTCGGGGTGCTCGTCGGTCAGGTAGTTGAAGAGCGTCGCGGAGAGCAGGAGCGTGGTGACGCCGTGGCGGCGGGCGAGCTCGGCGACGAGGGCGGGTTCGGGCTTCTGGCCGGGCTGGAGGACGGCGGTGCCGCCGTGCAGGAGGGCGCCCCAGAACTCCAGACTGAAGGCGTCCCAGGAGACCGGCGAGCTCTGGAGCCAGACCTGGCCGGGGCCGGTGGGGAGGTACGGCTGGCCGAGGAGGGTGGCGACGAGGTTGCGGTGCGAGGACAGGATGGCCTTGGGGCGGCCGGTCGAGCCCGAGGTGAACATGAGGCAGGCGGGGTCGTCGGGGCTGATGTGGACGCCCGGAGCCGATGCGGAGTCGGGGCCGGTCCGCGCGTCCGGGGCGGCGTCCGCGTCGGCGGCAGCGTCGGCGCCGGCAACGTCCGTGTGCGTGGTGGTCCAGGTGCCGGTGAGGCGGTCCGCGAGGCCGGGGCGGGTGACGAGGTGGGTGATGCCGGCGTCGGCGGCGGCCGAACGCAGGCGCTCGTCGGGGAAGTCGGGGTCGAGGAGGACGTGGGCGGCGCCCGTCTTGAGGACGGCGAGGAGGGCGACGGAGAAGGGGACGCCGCGTTCCAGGAGGACGCCGGCGAGCTGTCCGCGGCCCAGGCCCCGGGCGGCGAGGCGGCGGGCGAGCCGGTTCGCGGCGGCGTCGAGCGCGGCGTACGTGACGGCGCCGTCCGCGTCGACGAGGGCGGTGCGGTCGGGGTGGAGCCGTACCCGCTCCTCGAAGCGGGCGACCAGGGTCGTCCCGGCGGGCGCCGCGACCGGTCCCGCCCAGTCACGGGTGAGGAGGGTGCGCTCCTCGGGGCGGAGGACGTCCAGGTCGGCGACCCGGCGGGCGCCGGGGGCCTGCTCCGCGGCGAGGACGGCGGTGACGAAGGCGGCGAAGCGGTCCTGGTGGGCCGCGGTGAGGACGGGGTCGACGTCCTCGACGGGGGTGTCGAAGTCGATGCGGAGGCCGTGGGCGGCGCCGAGGTCGAGGACGGCGACGTTCAGGTCGTCGACCGGGCCGTTGGAGACGTTGTGGTTGACCGTGGGGTGGCCGCCGACGGTCAGGTCGGCGTGGAAGCCCATGATGTTGAGGACGGGCGAGGCGAGCCGGCGGTCCGCGCCGGCGTCCCGGCACAGCTCCTCGTAGCGGGTCCGCTGGTGGCGCAGCCCGTGCTTGACCGCGGCGGCCGTGGCGCGCAGCAGTTCGCCGAAGGTGTCGTCGGGGCGGATCCGCAGCCGGAGCGGGACGATGTTGGACGCCATGCCGGGGGTGCTGCGGGCGGCGCGGGTGGTGCGGCCGGTGACCGGGAGGGCGAGGACGAGTTCGTCGCGGGCGGTGACGCGGTGCAGGTAGACGCCGAACAGGGCGATGAGGAAGACGGACCAGTTCACCCGCTCGGCGCGGGCGGCGGTGCGGAGGCGTTCCGCGTCGGCGGCGCTCACGCGGACGCTGCGGCGGGAGAACGGCAGGGCGCCGTGGGCGGCGGGTGCGCGGTCGCGGCCCCGGACGAGTCCGGTGGGGGCGTCGGGGGCGCCGGCGAGGTGGTCGCGCCAGGCGGCGAGGTCGGCGGCCGCGTCGGCGGAGGAGCGGTAGGCGGCGTCCTCCGCGAGGAGTTCGGCGAGGGAGCCGAACGGGGAGTCGCCCCAGGGCTCGCCGGCGACGGCCCGCTCGTACAGGTCGACGAGCCGGGCCAGGGCCATGGAGACGCCGACGCCGTCGACGACCAGGTGGTGGAAGCCGTAGAAGTAGAAGAAGCGGTCCTCGGCGAGCTTGACGAGCACGCAGCGGACGGGGGCCTCGCCGGTGAGGTCGAAGGGCGCGCCGATGAGGCCGTCGATCAGCCGCCAGGCCGCCGCCTCCGGGTCGTCGGCGGCGCTGACGTCGTGGAACGGCAGGGTGCGGTCGCCCGCGTCGGGGTCGAGCAGCTGCCGGACCTCGTCGCCGTCCTCCTCGAAGCCCCGGATCCGCAGGAAGTCGGCCTCGTCGACCAGCCGCCGCCAGGCCGCCGCCATGAGGTCCGGGTCGACCGGACCGTTGATCTCCCGGCACTCGCCGACGTTGTACTTGACGCCGGTCGGGTCCAGGAGGTGGGCCGTCCAGATGTCCCGCTGGGCCACCGAGAGCGGCAGCCGCACGGCGGCCGGTGCGGGTGCGACGGGCGGGTCGAGCGGCATGAGGGCTCCTGTGGGGGTCACGTCGGACGGGGGTGCCGACGGGCACGGGATGATGCGTACGGGGTCGGCCGGCAGGGGCCATACAACCCGTCCGCGGGGGCCCGGAGCGGCAGTTGCCCCGGCGGTACGGCAGCGGATCGGCGGCGCTGCGGCAGTCAGGCGGCAGCGGGGGCGGCGGCCGGGGCTGCGGGCGCGTGCGCGGGAGCGGCGAGGGCCCGGACGACGCGGAGGAGGCGGAAGGCGGAGCGGCCGTGGTCGGTGCTCGGGCGGATGACACCGCCGATGAGCAGGGCGCGGACCATGCGCCCGCAGTCCGGGAGGGGGCGGCCGGTGAGCCGGACCACCTCGTCCAGGTCGAAGTCGGCGTCGGCGGTGGCGCACAGCCGGGCGACGAGGTCCCGGGGGCCGGCCGGCAGGCCGTCGAGGGCGCGGGTGACGCCGTCGCGGAGGTGCGAGCCGGAGGTGCCGTCGGAGAGGTGGTCCAGGAGCGGCGCCGGGTCCGTCTCGACGATGCCGCGGAGGGTGGGCAGGTCGCAGACGGTCAGCCAGGACGCGGCGGCGGCGAGGGCGAGGGGGTGCCCGTCGAGCCCGTACGCGACGCGGGCGACGTCGCCGAGGCTCCGCTCGTCCGCGACGATGTCGGGCCGCACCCGGCGGATCCGGCCGAGGAGGAACCGTACGGCGGGCGCGTCGGCGGACGGCGGGCCGTCGGGGCGCGGGGCGTCCAGCGGCGCGAGGAGGAAGAGGCGTTCGCCGGGCACGTCCCAGGGGGTGTCGGCGGTGACGAGGACGCGGAGACCGGGCAGTTCGCGCAGGAGCCGGCTCAGCCGGACGGAGTCGAGGCGCGCGCAGTCCGCCCCGTCGAGGACGAGGAGCGCGTCGCGGTCGCCGAGCGCGGCGAGCAGTTCCGCGGGCGGCTGCGCGTCCGGGCCGCCGGAGCGGTCCGGGGTGCCGGCGGCGGCGTCGGGGCCGTAGGGGTGCCGCGTACCGGAGTCCGGGGCGTGCGGAGGGGCGGCGGGGCGGTCCGGGAGGCGCAGGTGGGCGGCGCAGGTGGCGGCGAGCGGGTCGCCGTCGTGGGGCAGGCAGTCGGAGGCCGCGCCGGGGGCGGTGTGCCAGAGGACGGGGAGGCCGGCGTCGTGGAGGCGGGCGGCGGTCTCCAGGGCGAGCCTGGTCTTGCCGACGCCGCTGAGTCCGACGACGGTGATCAGGCGCTCGGCGCCGGAGCGCAGTTCCTCGGCGAGGACGGCGGCCTCGGCCTGGCGGCCGGTCATCGGGTGCAGCGGGGCGGGAGGCGCGCACCGTTCCAGGAGCTGGTGGCGGCCGGTCCCGCCCTGGGGGGTCCGTCTCGCCGCGTCCTCGAGGGCGGCGCGGGCGCGGGGGCCGAGGCGGAGGCCGTCGGCTATCAGCCGGACGGTGTCGGCGCGGGGCCGGAGGGCCTTGCCCTTCTCCAGGTCGCGGATGGCGCGGACGCTGATGGTGGAGAGGTCCGCGAGCTCGCGCTGGGTGAGGCCGATGCGGAGGCGGTGTCCGCGGATGAGGGCGCCGATCGCGGCGGTGGCCGCCGACGTGCCCTCGGGGGAGAGACCGGTCGTCATGGAGTGCTCCCGCTGGTCAGGTGGGGGCGGGGCCGGGCGGCCGGCCTGGTCGGGGCCGGGCGCGGCGGCTCCTCGCCGTCTGCTGGCACCAGGTTCCGGGGGGCGCCTATCGACGGGGCATCGCGTCACTAACCGTGCCGGGGGCCTCCGGAGGGGGTCACGGAGATAGCGGGAAAGGCAAGTCGGGCGGCCCGTGATAGCGGTCCGCGTGCCGGAGCGGGCGGAGGCGGTGCGGTGATAGCGGGGCGATAGGGCAGCGGGCGGTGCGGTGAATCCGCCCCTTCCTAGCGTGGTGTCCATAAGGAAACGACGCCCCGGACGGGGCCCTCGAAGGGCCCGCACGGAACCCGAGACGAGACGGAGAGTCCCATGCAGAAGAAGACCACCGCCGCCCGCACCGCCCTCCGCGCCGCCGTCACCTCCGCCCTGGTCGTCCTGGTGACCGGCTTCGGCCTCCAGGCGAGCTGGGCCGACGACCCGGCGCCGGCCGCCGGCACCCCGGCGGCGTCCTCCGTCCCCACCCCCACCCCGAGCCCCACCACCGACAACAACCCCTGGGACTGACGCCCCCGCGTACGCGCCGTGCGTACGCCCCCTGTACGTCCCTCGTGCGTCTCCGCGGCCCCGGGCCCGTCCGCCCCGCCGGCTTCCGTGCGGAGGCGTTCAGCAGGCGCCGAGCAGCCGCTCCGCCTCCGCGAGTTCCCGTGTCATCCGCCGCTCGCGGAACACCTCGACCGCCGGCACCAGCAGCTCCCGCGCACGTCCCGGCGCGTCCGTCAGCAGCCGCGCCAGGTCCAGGCGTGCCAGCGCGCCCCCGCTGAAGTCCATGACCTGCTCCCGCGAGGAGACCGCGCGGTCGTAGAAGTCGCGGGCCCGGTCCGGCCGTCCCATCATCGCGAAGGCGTGGCCGAGGTCGCGCAGCAGGTGCCCCTCGCCGATGACGTCGCCCGAGTCCCGGCAGAGTTCGAGCACTTCCGTGAAGGTGAGGACCGCGAGGTCGCTCCTGCCCTGTTCGAGGAGGACCTGGCCGACCCGCCGCAGGGTGCGGGCCCGGCCGCCGGCGTAACCGATGCCCTCGTAGATGTCGAGCGCTTCGTCGAGCTGCCTCTGGGCGAGGTCGATCTCGCCCTGCCGCATGCGGATGTGGGCGCTCTGGGTGAGGACGATGGCGCGGCCGACGACGTCGCCGGCGCGGTCGAAGTCCGCGAGGGAGCGGCGGTACAGCTCCAGGGCGGCCGTGTCGTCCCCGTCGGTCCGGGCGATCAGGGCCATGTCACGACGGCAGAGCGCCTCGCCCATCGGCTCGTCGAGGGCCTGGAAGACGTCGAGGGCGGAGGTGAGCGCCTGCCGGGCGGTGTCGTACTGGTTGCGGCTCATGTAGAGCGAGCCGAGGGAGGCGCGGATCGCGGCTGTGCCGCGGAGGTTGCCGGCCTTGCGGACGGCGGCGAGCGCGGTGAGGTGGGTCGACTCCCACAGGTCGTAGTGGCCGCGCACCTCGAAGAGGGTGACGAGCGAGGTCGCGAGGTCCCAGCTGAGGTCGTGCAGTCCCTCTTCGGCGGCGTGCCCGACCATGCCGCAGAGCGCGGCCTGTTCGGCGTCGAGCCAGGCGAGCGGGTCGGCGAGGGCGTCGTCGGTGTACGGCGACGGCGGCTGCCAGCGCGGCGCGGTGCCGTGCAGCACGGTGAAGTCGCCCCCGTACACCTTGCGGTGGGCCTCCTCGGCGAGGTGCATCCAGCCGCCGGCCATGCGGGCGAAGGCGGCGCGGCGGACCTCCGGCGGGTGCTGCGCGGCGAGCCGCTCGCGGGCGTAGACGCGGATGATCTCGTGGAAGCGGTAGCGGAAGCCGCCACTGGGCTCGACGCCGGCGACGTCGAGCATCTGCACGTCGACCAGCGGCTCCATCAGGTCGGAGGGGAAGGGCCGGTGGTCGTCGAGGAGCGCGCCGGCGAGCCAGCTGGGGAGCGTCGGCGCCTGCGCCATGCTGAGCAGCCGCAGCAGGCCCCCGTCCTCGGGGGCGAGTCCTTCGTAGGTGAGGGAGAGGCTGGCACGCATGGTCATCTCGCCGTGGGCGAGCTCGTCGAGCCGGTGCCGCTCGTTGGCGAGCCGCTGCACCATCGAGGCGAGGGTCCAGTGCGGGCGGGCGGCGAGGCGCGCGGCGACGATCCGGAGGGCGAGCGGCAGACGGCCGACGGTGCGGACCAGTGCCTCGGCGGCTGCGGCCTCGCCGGCGACGCGGTCGGCGCCGACGATGCGGGCGAGGAGTTCGAGGGCCTGGTCCTCGTCGAGGACGTCGAGCTCGACGCGGTGGGCGCCGGGGAGCGCGGTGAGGCGGGCGCGGCTGGTGACGAGGACGGCGCAGCCGCGGCTGCCGGGAAGCAGGGGGAGGACCTGGCCCTCGCCGGCGGCGTCGTCGAGGACGACGAGGACGCGCCGGGTGGAGAGGCGGGTGCGGTACATCTCGGCGCGCTCGTCGAGGGATTCGGGGATGAGCTGGCCGGGGATCCCGAGGGCGCGGAGGAAGCGGCCGAGGACCTCCACGGGGGTGGCCGGGGCGGCGGTGGTGCCGCGCAGGTCGCAGTAGAGCTGCCCGTCGGGGAAGCCGGTCTCGGCGAGGGCGTGGGCGACGTGGACGGCGAGGGTCGACTTGCCAGTGCCGGGCTTGCCGGTGATGGCGGCGAGGCCGACGGTGCCGCGTCCGTCGCCGCCGCTGAGGGCCTTCTCCAGGGTGGCGAGCCGCTGTTCGTCGGCGACGAAGTCGGCTATGGCGGCGGGGAGTTGATGGGGGACGGTCTCATGGCGAATCGATTCAGCGGCGGGCGGGGGCGACGCCGTGCCGCGCGCGGCGGGCTCCCCGTCCGGCGCCTCGGGGCCGGGCGCGGCGGCGCCCCGGGCGAGCGGCGGGGCGGGGGCGGGGCGGGCCGCTGCGGGCGGCGGAAGCTCGCCCGCGAGGATGGCGGCTTCGAGGTCGCGCAGTTCGCGGCCGGGTTCGAGGCCGAGCTCGTCCGCGAGGTAGCGGCGGGCGGTCCGGAAGGCCTCCAGGGCCTCGGCCTGCCGGCCGGACCAGTAGAGGGCCTGGATGAGCTGGCCGTGCAGCTTCTCCCGCAGGGGGTGTTCGTGGGTGAGCCGCTGGAGTTCCCCCACGAGCCGGTCGTGGTGGCCGAGTTCGAGTTCGAGCCGGATGCGGAGCTCCACGGCTGCCAGGCGCTCCTCGTTGAGCTGCCGGGCCGCGTTGGCGAGCGGGCCGCTGTCGAGTCCGGTGAGGCAGTCGCCCTGCCAGAGCGTGACGGCGGATCTCAGGAGCCGGACCGCCTCCTCGCGGTCACCGCCCTCGCCGAGCGCGCGGGCGCGCTGCACCAGGCCCGTGAAGAGGGCGGCGTCGACGTTGCCGGCGTCGGTGTGGAGCACGTACCCGGGCGGCCGGGTCGTGAGGACGACCTCGCCGTCCGCGTCGACGAGCAGCTTCCGCAGCCGGGAGACGCAGATCTGCACCTGGGTCCTGGCCGTCTCCGGCGGGTTGTCCTCCCAGATGAGGTCGACCAACTGGCTGGTGCTCACGATCCTGTTGGTCTCCAGGAGGAGCGCGGCGAGGATCACCTCCTGCCGGCCGGGAGGCACCCGCAGCGGTCCGGCGGTGCCCTGCACCTGGAGCGGTCCGAGGACCCGGAAGGTGAGACGGGGCCCGCCCGGAACGTCCAGATCCGCTAACCCGCCGTCGGCAGCAGCCACTGATTCCCCCACGCAACAGATGACAGACCACACAGGAACCGCACCGCGCCACACCGGAACGTGCCGGTCAGCGCCGGGACGTCAGGATCATGTGAGGACAGTCTCCACATCTCCCCCGCTCCTGTCCATGCCGTGGAGATCCCGGCCGGCTCCGCGATAGGACGGCGATAACGGGGAGTTGGGCGGGCGCCGCAGAATCCTGGACGGAAGGTGAAAGGGGTTGGCACCGTTGAACAGCCAAGACACCATGACGACCGGGAACCCGGGCAGCGGGGACCTGGTGACCGCCGCGGGCATCGACCACGTGCGGCTGGTCTACGACTACCTGGACGGCGGCGACCTCGACGGCTGCGGCTCGCTCCTGCACGACGCGATGGTCCTCGAACTCCCGGGCCAGCAGGCGGCCCGCGGTCGCACCGACGCCCTGCGCGCCCACGTCCTGCACGCCGTGCCGGGCGCGCGGCACGTCGTGGACCGGGTCGTCGCCCAGCACCGCACGGTGATCGCGACGGGCCGCCGGGTCACGCCGGAGAGCGGCGCGGACGAACAGCGCTTCGTGGACGTGTTCACGATCGCGGACGACGGCCTGCTGCGCACCTGCGTACGGTACTTCCACGCCACGCCCTGACGACCGCGGGCGGACGCCCACCGGCGGCGCCTCCGCCGCGCGGCCCGTGCGCCCTCCTCTCGCTCCCGCTTCTCAGCCGACGGCCGGATCGGCTGCATCCGCGAACCCGGAGCCTCCTTCGTCGTCGCCGGCCGCCGGGCCCCGGGCCGCCTCCCAGGGGGACGGCGCCGTGGACGCGGTCCAGGCCGCCAGCCGCGTGCCGTCGACGCAGACGATGCCGCAGGAGGCCGCGTACGCGAGGGCCGGTTCCGTGAAGGTGCTCGTGGTGACCAGTACGGCGACATCGGCCTCGTGCACGGCGAAGCAGGTGCCCCCGAACCGCTGGAGGTCCGGGGATCCGACCCTGTGCTCCTCCCCGTACTGCTTGCACTGGAGGACCACGCGCCGTCCGTCCGGGGTCGTCGCTATCACGTCGGCGCCGAGGTCGCCGGCGCCGCCGACCACCTCGACGGGGGAACAGCCGTCGCGGGCGCACAGCGCGGCGACGGTGTGCTCGAATCCGTCGGGATCGACGGCCAGGTGGTCCAGCGCGGAGCCGTCGACGGGCGGCGGCATGGCGGCTGGGGAGCCGGGATCCACGTCGATCCGGGTGGTCTCCGGCGAGACGGCCGGTGGGGTGGCGGTGGCGGCCTGCGCCGCGGCTGCCGGGGCCTCCGGCGCGTGCGCCGCGACCGCCGCCGTCTCGGCGCCCCGCGCCCCCGGGTCCTCGACCGCCCCTCGTACGCGACCGCGCACCGTTCCGCTCCTGCTCCACCGGGCCAGCGCCGCCCCGGCGAGCAGCAGCAGGACCAGGCCCGCGAGGGCGGCCGGGACGTACGAACCGGCCGAGCGCGCCGTCCTGAACGTCAGGGCCGCTCCGCCGATCACCACCCCCACCAGGCCCACCACCAGCACCAGGTCCCGCACCAGCCGCGCCGAACCCTCCCGCACCCCCGCGCCCCTCCCCCGGTCGCCGACCGCCGCCATCTGGCCCCTCCCGCCTCCGGATCCGTCCCCGCCCTGGCCGGCACCTGCCCCCGGCCACCACCCGCCTCACCCGGAGCCGTCGGCCGAAACACACGGGGCCTGCGGCGGACGCGCCCCCCGTGCGGTGTCGCCGGCCGTGCCCGTCCTTCCTCTACGATTCGGTCTCGATCCGGTGCGCGACGCGGAGGACGCCGCGGGGGCGGCCATCATGGGCCGCATGCAGCGGCCGCTCCCCCTCCGCCTCCCCGAGTGGTTCACGGCCGACGACGAGGCCGTGAACGTGGCGCTCGTCTACCCCATGCAGGGGCCTGCCGGGATGTTCGGTCCGACGTGCGCCGCCTGCGCCCGGCTCGCGGCCGAGGAGGTCAACAAGGCGGGCGGGGTGCTGGGCAAGGAGCTGCGCCTCGTCGAGGTCGACGGCGGGGCCGACCCCGTACGGGTCGCGGCGGAGGTCGAGGCGCTGGTGGCGACGGGAGCCGTCCACGGCGTCACCGGGTGGCACCTCTCCTCCGTGCGGCAGGCCGTCGCCCCGCGGATCGCCCACCGGGTCCCCTACGTGTACACGGCGCTGTACGAGGGCGGCGAGCGCACCGAAGGCGTCTTCCTGACCAGCGAGACCCCCGCCGGTCAGCTGCTGCCCGCGATGCGCTGGCTCGCGGAGGCGCGGGGCGTGCGGCGCTGGTTCGTCGTCGGCAACGACTACGTCTGGCCCCGGCGTACCGCGCGGGCGGCCCGCCGGTACGCCCGCGACTGCCGGGGCCGGGTGTGCGGGGAGGCGTACGTGCCGCTGGGCACCCACGACTTCGCCGGCGTGCTGCGGCGCGTCGAGCGGGCGGAGGCCGACGGGGTGCTGATGCTGCTGGTGGGCAGTGACGCGGTCCGGTTCAACCGGGCGTTCGCCGCTTCCGGTCTCGACCTGCGGTGTCTGCGGCTGAGCACGCTGATGGACGAGAGCATGCTGCTGGGCAGCGGTCCCGACGCCACCGCCGGCCTGTTCAGCACGGCCGGGTTCTTCGCGTCGCTGGCGGACCGGAACAGCATGGACTTCCACGGGCTGTACGCCGGGCGCTTCGGAACCGACGCCCCGGTGCCGGGGAGCCTCGCGGAATCCTGTTACGAGGGGGTGCTGCTGCTCGCGGCTCTCGTCGAGCGGGCCCGCACCCTCGACGTGTCCGCCATCGGGGCGTCCGCCGAGCACGTCTCGTACGAAGGCCCCCGCGGGCTCCTTGGACTGACGGGCCGTCATGTGCGTCAGCGCATCTACCTGGCGGAGGCGGACGGTCACGACTTCAACGTGCTGGCCCAGCTCCCCGCTCCGCCCCGGCGGACGTGACGGGGTCGGCGCCGCTCAGCGCCCCGGTGAGCCGGTGCAGCAGATCCGCGAGAAGCGCCTCGTCGGCCTCCGCGAGCGAGGCGGCCCACCGCGCCCGGTCGGCCTCCACCGCGCGGGACAGCAGCTCGCGGTGCTCGACCCCCCGGGGCGTGAGGGCCGCGAGGACCCGGCGGCGGTCGGCGGGGTCGACGCGGCGGTAGACGAGGTTCTGGTCGACGAGCTGGTCGACCAGCCTGGTCAGGGTGGGGGCCGGCAGGAACGCGTGCTCGGCGAGCGCCGTCATGGTGCGGCCCCGCCCGTCGGCGAGCAGATCGAGAACGCGCCACGCCTCCGGGGAGCAGTCGAAGGCGCCGAGCACGGACTGGAGCCGCCGCGCGGCGAGACGCTCGGCCCGGGTCAGCAGGCGGAGCAGGTCCTGATGCCGGTTCGTCATCTCGCTCCTCGCGCTCGCGTCGTACGTCCTCCGGAGCCGGGGACGCGTCGAGCCTACAGCCGCCCGGGGTGATCCTCCGGAGGTGTCGGAAAGGCGGTCCTTCCGACAGGAAGTATGGCGCCCGCGCAGCGAACTGCGCTGCTCGGAAAGATTTCTGACGGCCATTCTCCTCGACTCTTCTCGCGGTTGCTTCCGGTGGAAACTGTTCTTCAATTGCTCGGAAACGCGGGGGAAACAGATCCGGCCCAGTCTGTGACGCACTTCAGCGATCGGAGTCTTCCGCTCCCTCATCACGCCCTCCGGGGCACGGAGGTCACGCATGTCCGGGCTCATCCTCACCAGACGCGGTCTTCTCACGAGCATGTCGGCGGCCGGAGCCGCCGGGGTCCTTGCCGCATGCGGCGCCAAGACCGGCAGCGGTGCGTCCCCCGGCGCCGAGGCCAAGGCGGACACGTCCGGTGCCACCGTCAAGGTCGGCCTGCTGAACTCGCTCTCGGGCACCATGGCCATCAGCGAGGTGACGGTGCACAACGCGCTGCTCCTCGCGGTGAAGGAGATCAACGCCTCCGGCGGTGTGCTGGGCAAGAAGCTGGAGGCCGTCAGCCAGGACGGCGCCTCCGACTGGCCCACGTTCGCCGAGAAGGCCGAGGCACTGATCACGGACGACAAGGTCGTCGCCACCTTCGGCTGCTGGACCTCCGCGAGCCGCAAGGCCGTGAAGCCGGTCTTCGAGCGGTACAAGTCGCTGCTGTTCTACCCGGTGCAGTACGAGGGTCTCGAGCAGTCGCCCTACATCTTCTACACGGGTGCCACCACCAACCAGCAGATCGTGCCCGCGCTGGAGTACCTCAAGAAGCAGGGGCTGACACGCCTCTACCTGGTCGGCAGCGACTACGTGTTCCCGCGCACCGCCAACAAGATCATCCAGGCGTACGCGAAGGCGAACGGCATGCGGGTGGTCGGCGAGGACTACGCGCCGCTCGGCTCGACCGAGTTCAGCACCCTCGTCAACAAGGTCAAGGGAGCCGGCGCCGACGCCGTCTTCAACACTCTCAACGGCGACAGCAACGTGGCCTTCTTCAAGGAGTACAAGTCGGCCGGGCTCTCCGCGAAAAGCCTGCCGGTGCTCTCCGTGTCGATCGCCGAGGAGGAGGTCAAGAGCATCGGCACGCAGTACCTGGAGGGGCAGCTGACCGCCTGGAACTACTACCAGACGACCCCGGGCGCCGCGAACGAGAAGTTCCGCGCGGCCTATCAGGCGGCGTACGGCGCCGACAAGCCGACGAGCGACCCGATGGAGGCCGCGTACAACGCCGTGTACCTGTGGAAGGCGATGGCGGAGAAGGCCGGATCCTTCGACGTGGCGAAGGTGAAGGCCGCGTCGGACGGCATCACGCTCGAAGCGCCCGAGGGCACGATCACCGTCGACGGGGCGACCCAGCACGTCCACAAGACCGCGCGGATCGGGAAGGTCGGCGCGAACGGGCTGATCGACGAGGTGTGGAACTCGGGCAAGCCGATCAAGCCGGACCCGTACCTGAAGGGCTACCCCTGGGCCACCGGCCTCTCCTGACGCGCCCTCCGCACTCCGCCCCCCGCTCCCCGCACTCCCCGCTCCCCGTCCCCTTCCGGAGCCGCCTCATGACGGTCGTCCTCAACCAGTCCTTCACCGGCATCAGCATCGGTGCGGTCCTCCTGCTCGTCGCGCTCGGCCTGACCCTCACCTTCGGGCAGATGGGCGTGATCAACATGGCGCACGGCGAGTTCATCATGGCCGGCGCGTACACGACGTACGTCCTCCAGCAGTCGATCGGCGGCGCCGGCGTCTCGCTGCTGGTCGCCCTGCCGCTGGCCTTCCTGGTCGCCGGCGCCCTCGGGGTGCTCCTCGAAGCGCTGCTCATCCGGCGCCTCTACGCCCGGCCGCTGGACACCCTGCTCGTCACCTGGGGCGTCTCGCTGATGCTCCAGCAGCTCGCCCGGGACGTCTTCGGCGCCCCCAACGTCCAGACCCGCGCCCCCGACCTCCTCACCGGGAACGTCTCCTTCGCCGGGGTCGCCTTCGCCTCCAACCGGCTGTTCATCCTCGGTCTGGCGCTGCTGTGCGTGCTCGGCCTCGCACTGCTGCTGCGGCTGACGCCGCTGGGGCGCCGCATCCGGGCCGTCGTGCAGAACCGGGACCTCGCCGAGGTGTCCGGCGTCGCCACGGCCGCGGTGGACCGGACGACGTTCTTCATCGGCTCGGGCCTCGCCGGTGTGGCGGGCGTGGCCCTCACCCTCGTCGGCCCGATCGGGCCGACGATGGGCACGAACGTCATCGTCGACGCCTTCCTGGTCGTGGTCGTCGGCGGGGTCGCCCAGCTCAGGGGCAGCGTCATCACCGCCTTCGCGCTGGGCGTGCTCCAGTCGGTCGTGGAGTACTCGACGACCGTCAGCGTCGCCAAGGTCTTCGTGCTCGTGGCGATCGTCGTCTTCCTCCAGTGGCGACCCCAGGGCCTGTCCACACTGCGCACCCGGAGCCTGGCATGACGACGACACTCTCCCCGCCCGGCACCACGGACGTGCCGGCCGCGCCGGCGCGCCTGACCCGGTTCCGCGTTCCCGGGACCTTCCTCCTCGCGGCGCTCCTCCTCGTCGGCGTGGCGCCCCTGGTCCTCTCCGACTTCCGGCTCAACCTCCTCGCCAAGTACCTGTGCTACGCGATCGTCGCGGTCGGCGTCAGCCTCGCCTGGGGGCGCGGCGGGCTGCTCGTCCTCGGCCAGGGCGTCTTCTTCGGCCTCGGCGGCTACGCGATGGCGATGCACCTGAAGCTCGCGGACGCCGCGGCGACCGGGCAGACGCTGCCGGACTTCATGCAGCTGTACGGCACCTCCGACGGGCTGCCGTGGTGGTGGGCGCCGTTCGCGAACCCCGTCTTCGCGCTCGCGATGACGGTGCTGCTGCCGATGGCGGTCGCCGCCCTGCTCGGGCTCTGCGTCTTCCGGCGGCGGGTGAAGGGCGCGTACTTCGCCCTCCTCAGTCAGGCGCTCGCGGCGGCCCTGTCCCTGTGGCTGATCGGCCAGCAGGCGACGACCGGGGGCACCAACGGACTCACCGACTTCCAGGGCTTCTTCGGCTACGACCTCGACGACCCGGTGAACCAGCGGATGGTGTACTTCCTCGTCGCCGCCGCGCTCCTGCTGCTGACGGCGGCGGCCCGGCAGCTGTTCGTCAGCCGTTACGGCGAGCTGCTGGTCGCCGTGCGGGACGCCGAGGAGCGGGTGCGTTTCCTCGGTTACGACCCGGCCGTGATCAAGCTGGTGGCGTACGTCGGGGCAGCCGGCGCGGCGGGGCTGGCCGGCGCGCTCTTCGTCCCGGCCGTCGGCATCATCTCGCCCGCCCTGATCGGGATCGTGCCGTCCATCGGTTTCGTCATCGGGGCGGCGGTCGGCGGGCGGGCCTCGCTGCCGGGCGCGGTGCTCGGCGCGATCGCGGTGGCCTGGGCGCAGAGCAGCCTGTCCGACGCGTTCCCGGCCGCGTGGACCTATCTGCAGGGCCTGCTCTTCGTCGTGGCCGTCGGATTCCTTCCCGGCGGGCTGGCCTCCCTGGTGTCCGTCGCCCGCCGGCGACGCGCTCGGGCCCGTACCGCTCCCCCGACTCCCCCAGGAGGAACCGCATGAACGGCGGCGCACTGACCGTACGCGACCTGCGGGTGACGTTCGACGGGTTCACCGCCGTCGACGGCGTCGACCTGGACGTCCACCCCGGCGACCTGCGCTTCCTGATCGGCCCCAACGGGGCCGGCAAGACCACCCTCGTCGACGCGATCACCGGTCTCGTGCCCTCGACCGGGTCGGTCCGCTTCGGGGACCGGGAGCTGCGCGGGAAGCCCGTGCACCGCATCGCCCGGCTCGGCGTCGGCCGCACGTTCCAGACGGCGACGGTCTTCGAGGAGCTGACCGTGCTGCAGAACCTCGACATCGCGGCGGGCGCGGGGCGCGGGGCGCTGACCCTGCTCAAGCGGCGCAAGGACGTGCCGGAGGCGGTGACCCGGGCGCTGGAGACCACCGGTCTCACGGCGCTGCGCGACCGGCCGGCCGGGGCGCTGGCCCACGGCCAGAAACAGTGGCTGGAGATCGGCATGCTGCTCGTCCAGGACGTCCGGCTGCTCCTGCTCGACGAGCCCGTCGCCGGCATGAGCCACGACGAGCGCGAGGCCACCGGCGAACTGCTGCGGCGGGTGAGCGGGGAACGGACGGTCGTCGTCATCGAGCACGACATGGACTTCATGCGCTCCTACGCCCGCAGCGTCACCGTCCTGCACGGCGGCAGGGTCCTCAGCGAGGGGTCGGTCGCCGACGTCCAGGCCGACGCCAGGGTGCAGGAGGTGTACCTCGGAAGCGTCTCCGCGGCCGGCGGCGAGGACGCCCCGATCACCGTGCCCGCCACCGCCACCGCCACCGTCGCCGAAGGGGCGTGACCGCCGTGTTGGAGATCCGGTCCCTGCGGGCGGGTTACGCCCGCACCACCGTGCTGCACGAGGTGACCGTGACGGTCCCGGAGAACGGCGTGGCAGCCGTCCTCGGCCACAACGGCGCCGGAAAGAGCACCCTGCTCCGGGCCGCCATGGGGGCGATCAGGCCGACCGCCGGGACGGTCCTGCTGGACGGCGAGGACATCACCCGCCTCGCCCCGCACCGGCGGGTCGCCCGCGGCATGGCGTACGTCCCCCAGGGCCAGCAGTCCTTCCCGCACCTCACCACCGCCGAGAACCTGCGGCTCGTCGCCGACGGGCGCCCCGACGGCAGGGAGGCGATCGCGGAGGCCCTGGACCTCTTCCCGGTCCTGGGTGAACTGTCCGGCCGTCGCGCGGGTCTCCTGTCCGGGGGGCAGCGCCAGCAACTCGCCCTGGCGCGGGCCCTGATCACCCGGCCCCGGGTCCTTCTCCTCGACGAGCCGACGGAGGGTATCCAGCCGTCCGTCGTCCGCGAGATCGAGGAGGTGATCCTGGCCCTCACCGCCCGCGGCGGTCTGTCGGTGCTCCTCGTCGAACAGCACGTGGGTTTCGCGATGCGCGCCGCGGAGCGGTACTTCGTGCTGGAGGCGGGCCGCGTCACCTCCTGCGGAGCGGGCGGAACCGGGGCGGAGACCACGGTGCGCGAGGCTCTGCGCGTGTGACGCCCGGGCGGGAGGCTCCGGCGGCCGGAGGAGCGCGCGCAGGCGTCCTCCTCTCAGGTGGTCGCCGGCGCGCGGTCGCCGAGGGGCTACGCGACGGCCGGCACGGTCGTCGCGTCGTCCTGCCCGGCCGCCCAGGGCAGTGCGGCGCACGTGACCAGGAACCAGGGGTCGTAGGCGTTCAGTTCCCACGTGTCGACCGGGAAGCGGAAGGGCCGCCGACCGCTGGGCCGGCTCGCCTCGTGGCGGAGGTGGAAACGGGTGAGGGCCGCCCTCAGGCCGGCCTCGGTGCCGAGCTCCGCGTGGGCCCGCGCGGAGAACAGTTCGTCCGCCGCCGCGGCGGCGAGGCCGGGGTGCGACTCCGCGTGCTCGGCGACGGCGGCGCGGATGAGGGCGCGGGCCCGGCTGGGCGAGTACCGCTTCGCGGTCTGCCCGCCGCCGGAGGCGAGCCGTTCCTCCCAGAAGTGCGGGTCGACCCGCGCGGCGCGGTCGGAGGTCCGGGCGGTCTCCATCATGTCGGCGCCGTCCCGGTGGAAGGTCCAGCAGCCGAGACCACCGCGCACGACGAGCGTTCCTGGCCAGGTGACGAGCTCGAAGCCCTTCCACGACGCCTGCGGAAGGTCGAAGAGGAGATGGCGGTAGCCGCCGTCCCTGCGGAGAACCGTCATCGACGCGCCCCAGGAGTCGGCCGCGAAGCGGGCCTCGGCCTCGGCGGTCTGCCGCTGGAGCTCGTCGTGCGTGTCGGTCACGTTCATCCGGGCGCCTCCCTCGTGGTCCAGCGCGCGCCTGTGCGCCGCGCTCCTCTCGTCTGCCCCCGAACCGGCGAGGCACCGGCAGGAGCGACGAGATGGCGCGGAACGAGGGGTACGAGGAGGTGGAGGCACGCGGGTCGACGCCCTTCCGCCGTGCCGTACGCGGGTGTGGAGGCGCCGGCACCCGGTCCCGTGCGTCAGGCGACCGAGAGGAGGTCGACCACGAAGACCAGGGTCTCGCCCGGCTTGATGGCCGGCGACGGCGAGCGGTCGCCGTAGGCCAGGTGCGGCGGGATGACCAGCTTGCGCCGGCCGCCGACCTTCATGCCCCGCACGCCCATCTCCCAGCCCTTGATGACCTGCTTGCCGCCCAGGGTGAAGACGAAGGGCTCGTCGCGGTTCCACGAGGCGTCGAACTCCTGGCCGGTGGAGTGGGCCACCCCGAGGTAGTGGACCGTGACCTCGGAGCCCTTGGCGGCCTCGGCGCCGTCCCCGACCCACACGTCCTCGATGTGCAGATAGGGGGACGGCCGGCCCTGGGGGGTGTCGATCTGCGGTCGTTCAAGGGCCATCGCCCGCTCCTCGCTCTCGTCGCCGGCCGGCCCTGCCGCCGGCCCGCGTTCCTGAGTGATCACTCTCGCACACCGTCGCGCAGGAACGTGGTGCCGGGCCGGGAGGCTCGATCGGCCCGTCGGCCGGTCACGGCTTCTGGAAGCCGGCGTCCTGGAGGATCTTCTGTGCCTCGGGCGTGGAGAGCCAGGTGACGAACGCGGCGGCGGCCCCGGCGTGCCCGGAGTCCTTCAGGGTGGCGGCCGGGTACTGGGCGATCGCGTTCTGCGCGTCGGGGATCTCGACGGCGTCGACCTTGTCCCGCGCGCTCGCGGCGTCCGTCCGGTAGACGAGGCCGGCGTCGGCCTCGCCCAGCTCGACCTTGCTGAGCACCGCGCGGACGTTGGGCTCCTGGGACACCGGCTTCACCTCGATCCCCTGCCGGTCGAGGATCTGCTTGCTGTACTTGCCGGCCGGCACCTCCGGCGCGGCGAGCACGACCTTCAGCTTGCGGTCCGCGAGGTCCTCCAGCGCGTCGACCTCGAAGGGGTTGCCCTCGCCGGTGGCGATGACCAGCCGGTTCTTCGCGATGACGGCGGGGGTGCCGGTGTCGGCCTTCACCTTGTCCATGCTCTTGGTGTCGGCCGTGACCAGCACATCGGCCGGCGAGCCCTGCGACACCTGGGCCACCAGTTCCTGCGAACCCGCGAACGAGAAGGTGATCTTCGTGCCCGGGTGGGACTTCTCGTACGCCGCACCGGCGGTCTTGAACACGTCGGTGAGCGAGGCCGCGGCGAGGACAGTGAGCCGGACACCGGAGGAACCGCCGGCGCCGTCCTTCGTGCCGTCGCCCGACGAACACGCCGCGAGCGGGACGAGGGCGGCCGCGGTGAGGACGGCAGCGGCGGTGCGGCGTCCGGCGGGCGTGAGGGTGAGGGGCATGAAGGTCTGAACTCCTTGGCGAAGAGGGGACGTTGAGTGAAGGCCGGCCGCGCCGACGGTCTGTTTCATGCGAGGTGCGTGAGGGTCAGGTGCGGTCGGTGCGCACGCGGGTCGACTTGGCGCGGGCGGTGGCCCGCATGCCGACGTCCCGTCCGGGCCCGCGCCGCCCGGCAGACGCGGGCCGGGACGGCGGTGCGGGATCGCATGTGCGACACCGTAGGGCTGATCGGCTCGCATGTGCAAGAAAGATGGAGGACTCTCCATCGCTGATGAGAGGGTGGTTGGAGGAAGTGACGGCGGCTGCCGCCCGGCGGTCTCGGCCCGCGGACTGCGGGGCTCCCACGGGCGGGTGCCGACCGGTCCAGATACCGGTGACGGCGCTGACGCAGCGGGCGGACGGGACGACGCCCCCGCCCCCAGAGGCAGGGGGGCCGGGGCGTGCGGGGCGGTTCGTCCGGGGCCCGTCCCGGCGGTGCGCGCGGCGACTGCGCGCGTGCTGCCCGACCGGTTCGGCCACCTCGTCGCCCCGTACGCCGGTCACGATCCCCCAGCGGCGCACGGCCTCCGCACTCATCCGAGCAGCCGCGCGGCCTGCCCGATGCCGTACGGCGCCACGGCCGCACTCCAGCGGCGCGGTGGGCGTCCGCCGACGGCACGCCGCCCGGGTCAGACCGGGACGGGTTCGGGGGTGAAGTGGCGCAGTTCGTCGGTGCCGGGCTGGACGACGCCGTAGCTGTTCTCCGGTACCTCGTTCCAGGCGCCCGGGAGGTCTCCGAGGGGCTCGGAGACGATGAGGCGGGTCTCGCCGGAGACGCCCCGCAGGAACTCGACGTCGGGGTGGAGGCGGCGCAGGGCCTCGACCTGGCTGCTGTAGAAGAGCGAGCGGGACGCCCGGGCGCTGGAGTAGCGGAAGGCCCAGACGCGCTCGCCGTCGGTGAGCGCGAGCGTCATCTGGAGCGGGTGCTCCACCCCGTGCTCCCGCCCGACCCGCTCCACCACGCCCGCCATCCTGGCGACGGCCCCCGGCGGGTCCTCGTCGAGGCCGTAGGTGAGGGCCAGGTAGAACATGACCTCGGAGTCCGTCGTGCCCTCGATGTCGGCGTACAGCGCCGGGTCGACGAGCAGCGTCAGGTCGCGGCGCAGCAGCGGGAAGTCCGTGATGGCGCCGTTGTGCATGAACATCCAGCGGCCGTACCGGAAGGGGTGGCAGTTGGACTGCTGCACGGCCGTGCCGGTCGACGCCCTGATGTGCGCGAAGAACAGCGGGGACCGGACGTGCTCCGCCAGCTCGCGCAGATTGCGGTTGTTCCAGGCGGGGCCGACCTCCCGGAGCAGCGCCGGGGTGTCGGAGTGGTCCGAGTACCAGCCGATGCCGAAGCCGTCGCCGTTGGTCGTCTCGACTCCGAGTTTGGCGTGCAGGCTCTGGTCGATCAGGGAGTGCGTCGGCCGGTAGAGAATCGTTTCGAGCAGCACCGGGGTCCCCCAGTACGCGAGCCATCGACACATACGCGATCACCTGGATCCCGGCAGGAGCCCGGTCCGCCACATCGTCTGTTTCCTCCCATTCTCGGCAGCGCCGATCCATGCCGCCACAGCACGGCGGCCCGTCATGCGTCCTGGTCGCGCGGCTTCTCCGGCAGGCCCGCCTCGCGCCGCTCCTCGTCGCTCCACGCCCGGGTGTCGCGCGGCGTGACGTACGGCTCGCGGTCCGGCGGCATGCCGCCCTCCACCGCCCGGCGGCGCAGCAGCTCCGCGTCGAACTCCAGGCCGAGCAGCACCGCCAGGTTGCTGATCCACAGCCAGACGAGGAACACGACGACGCCGGCCATGGTGCCGTAGACCCGGTTGTACGAGGCGAACTGCGACACGTACACCGCGAAGCCCGCCGAGGCCACCATCCAGATCAGCAGGGCGAGCACGCTGCCGGGGGTGACCCAGCGCCAGCCACGGCCCGCGGCGTTCGGACTCGCCCAGTACAGCAGCGCGATCATCACCACGGCGAGCAGGAGCAGCGCCGGCCACTTGACCACCGACCACACCGTCAGGGCGGTGTCGCCGACGCCCAGCGCGTCCCCGGCCCGGCGGGCCACGTCGCCGCTGAGCACGAGCAGTATGGCGCCCGCGGCGGCCATCACCATGAGCGCCGCCGTCATGCCGAGCCGGATCGGCAGCAGCTTCCACGCGGGACGGCCCTCGGGGACGTCGTGGACGCGGTTCGCGGCCCGCATGAAGGCGCCGACGTAACCGGACGCGGACCACAGCGCCACCAGGATGCCGACCACGGCCATGACGGTGCCGGTGCCGGTGTTGCCGCTCAGGGCCGCCAGTGCCTGTTCCAGGACGTCGCGGGTGGGACCGGGCGCCAGCTCCCGCAGGCTCTCCATCACCCGGTCGGTGGTGCGCTGCCCGCTGATGCCGAGCAGTGAGACCAGGGCGAGCAGACCCGGGAAGAGCGACAGGACGCCGTAGTACGTCAGTGCCGCCGCCCGGTCCATGAGCTCGTCGTCGGTGAACTCGCGCAGCGCCCCCTTGAGGACCGCGAACCAGGAGCGCCGGGAGAGGCCGGCGGGCGAGTCGGGGGCCCGCTCCTCGACGCCGGGGCCGGGGCCGGGGTCCGGCTCGGGGCGCGGATCGGGGTGGTGCGGGGTGCGGGGCTCCGGAGCCCGTCGCTCGGGTTCGTTCCGTTCGGCCATGCCCCCGCGCGTACCCCCGTCCGCCGCCCTTACGCCGCGTCCCGCCGCCCGCCCGCCCCGCCCGGCCGCCCCGCCCGCTGCGCCGTCCGGGTGACGTGCCGGGCGGCACGCTCGTACCGGTCCGGAGACGGGGCAAGGGGCACGTATGAGCACTCACGACGACACCGCCGGCGACGTCCGGGGCGGTTCCGGTCCCGCCGAGCCGGACGCCACCACGATCGAGGCCCTCGGCTCGCTGTCCAAGGCCCTGGAGACCGCGGAGCGCGCCCGGGGGCACCTGTACGGGTTCCACCAGCTGACCGGCACCGCCGACTTCGAGCTCGACCGGGCGGTCCGGCTGCTGCGGGAGGCGGGGCACCACGCGTGGGCGGACCGGGTGGAGACCGAGATGCTGGGGCGCAACGTCATCCCGGGCAGCTGGACGTACCAGATCGTCGACGCCTACAACGCGACCTACTACGAGCCGTTCCGGGAGCTGGAGCGCACCGCCGTGTCGGCGCTGGCGGCCGGCCGCGACCATCGCTTCGAGGCCCGGCTCCAGCGGGAACGCCGTACTCCCGGCCACCCCGACCACGCCCCCTCGGGAGGCGCAGACGGCTGAGGCCGGGAGCACGGCGCGTTCGGGACGGCACCGGGGGGTCAGGCGGCGCCGGTGCCCAGCAGACCCTCGCGCAGGCGCTTCACGGTGCGCGCCAGCAGGCGGGAGACGTGCATCTGCGAGCAGCCCAGCTCCTCGCCGATCTGGGCCTGGGTCCGTTCCTCGACGAACCGCAGGTGGATGATGAGGCGGTCGCGCTCGTCGAGGTCGGCGATGAGCGGGGCCAGCGAGTGGAAGTCCTCCACCAGCTCCATCGCCGGGTCGTCCTCGCCGATGAAGTCGGCCAGCGAGGTGTCGCCGTCCTCCTCCTCGCCGCCGAGAGCGGCGTCCAGGGAGGACGAGTTGTAGCCGTTGGAGGCCAGCCGCGCCTCGGTGACCTCCTCCTCGGTGAGGCTCATCAGCTCGGCCAGCTCCTTGACCGTCGGCATCCGGCCGAGACGGCTGCTGAGCTCCTCGGTCGCCTTGGCCAGCTCGACGCGCGCCTCCTGGAGCCGGCGGGGCACGTGCACGGCCCACGAGGTGTCGCGGAAGAACCGCTTGATCTCGCCCACGATGTAGGGGACTGCGAAGGTCGTGAACTCGACCTCCCGGGACAGCTCGAACCGGTCGATCGCCTTGATCAGGCCGATCATGCCGACCTGGACGATGTCCTCCATCTCGTCGGCGCGGTGCCGGAACCGCCCCGCCGCGTAGCGGACCAGGCTCATGTTCATCTCGATGAGGGTGTTCCGCGCGTACTGGTACGCGTGCGTGCCCTCCTCCAGCGTCGCGAGCTCCTGGAAGAAGACCTTCGACAGGGCCCTCGCGTCCCTGGGAGCGACCGCCGACGTGTCCTCGATCTGCGGCAGTCCCCCCGCTCCGGTGTCCTCGATCTGCGGCAGTACCCCCGCTCCGGACTCGACTCCCGTGGCCGACATCGTGGTGACCGTCACACCATTCCCCTTTCACGTGTGTTCTTCGTCGGGATGCGTAGCCCTGAGGGTTGCCCGCATACCCGGGTTCCTCGCGCCCACACCTCTGAATCTTTCGGCGGTCTCGCCGCCGCCACCCGAATTCGACCGGTTCCTTCCCCCCGGTCGGCGGGCAGACGGACACCGGAACCGGTCGACCGAAGGAGAGTCATGACACGGGATCCCTCCCTCAGGGCCGTCGGCTGGGCGCGTTCGCTGCCGATGGGCAGCGGCGTGAAGACGGCCCGGGACTGGACGCGCGAGCACCTGGCCTCGCTCGGCTGGGACCGCACCGCCCCGGACGTCGCGGACTCCGTCGTGCTGACGGTGTCCGAGCTCGTCACCAACGCGCACGTGCACGCCCGCAGCGACGCGCAGCTGATCCTGACCTGGGACGAGGAGTGCCTGCACGTCACCGTGCACGACTCCTCGCCGGTGGTCCCCGAGCAGCGCAGGCCGGACGACGGCGCGCTGGGCGGGCGCGGGCTGATCCTCGTCGACGCGCTCGCCGACGACGTCCGGACCCGCCCCTGCCCGCACGGCAAGGACGTGACGGCCTGCTTCCGGCCGTCCGCCCCCGACCGCGACGACTGAGCGCGCCGCTCCCGGGGCCCCCGGGGCCGCACCTCAGCGCCTCAGGGCCGCGAGGAGCGGCCCCCAGTCGATGTGGCGGTCCTCCTCGCCCCTCGGCACCAGCACGTAGGTGTCGCGTACGAAGCGGCCGAGCGCCTCCTGGGCGCACCGCACGACGGCGCACTGCCCCTCCGGCCCGAGCCGCAGGAGGAGCCCGCCGTCGGGGGCGGGCCGGAGCCGGATCTCACCGTCGCCGGTGGGCTGGACCGATCCGGTGAGGATCATCTCGCGGTCGAGGCGCCACACCACCGGCTCCTCGCCCGGGAGGTGGAAGGCGATGCTCACGGCGTGCGGATCGCGGGAGTCGTACCCGAGCGTGGTGTCGACCGGGATGGTCGTGTCGGGCGTGAGCAGACCCATGGCCATGGGCCGGGTGAGCACGCGCGGTGCGGGAAGCGGCGCGACGGGGTGCTGGGGCATGCTGTCCTCCGGCTGAGGGGGGCTGTCAGCGAGCGGGTGCGGTGTCCGCTTGACCCGTCCCGTCCCTGTTACACCTCGCACGGGCGTGACGGATGCGGGGATGGTGTCAGGATTCGGTGAAGGTCGTGACAGGCCGTCAGGCGGAGCCGGGTGAGGTGGTCCGGCGGGGCCGGACGGAAGGGGGGCCGCCGGGGCGGGCGCGGGCGCGCCGCCGGAGCCGGGCGCCGGAGGCGGGAGGGCCAAAGGCCGGGGGCCGTAGACGGGGGCCGTGGGCCGGGGGCCGTGAGGCCGGAAGCCGTGGGCCGGGGGCCGTGAGGCCGGAAACCACGGGCCGGGGGCTGTGAGGCCGGAGGCCCTCGGTCGGCCGGACGGGCCGGCGGCGGGGCGCCGGGCGAGGGCGGCTACGCCGCGCCGGAAGGCCGCGGGCATCGGTGGTACGGCGGGCCGGAGCCCAGAGGGCCGGCTGACGGGGGTGACCGGCCAGGGGGGTGGGCCGGGTGCCCGGGTGGCCGCCTGGTCAGGAGGGGCGGGAGTCCGGAGGGCGTGCCGGGCCGGCGCGCTGCGGGCCGGCGTAGTCCGGGACGTCGTACTCGGGGCCCGTGTGCTCCAGGCTGCCGGCGGACTCGGGCCGGAGGGGGAGGCGGGCGCGGACGCGCTTTCCTTCCGGGGCCGGCTCCACCGTGACGCCGCCGCAGATGGCGACGACGATCTCGACGCCATGCTGGCCGACGCGGAGCGGGTCGTGCCCGCGCTGCACGGGGACGGCGGCCTCCTGGTCGAACACCGAGATGTCCAGGGCCTCCGGGCCCAGCTCCAAGAGCAGCCGGCAGGGACCGGACGTGTGCCGGACCGCGTTGGTGACCAGCTCACTGACCACCAGCTGCGCGAGCTCCACCCGCTCCTCCCCGACCGGCCCCGGCAGCACATCCGAGGCGGCCGCCAGGAACTCGGCCGTGAAGGCACGGGCGGCGGCCATCGCTCCCACCCGCGCGGCCTCGTCATAGACGACACCCGCCGACAGCAGGGGGTCCGGGGTCGCGCGCTCCGCGGTGATCGCGTCCGTCATGGCGCTGGTGCTCCCCTCGTCCTGGGCCGTCGGCTGGGCTTCTGGTACCCGCCTTTCCCGCATCACGCTTCCCACACCGGAACCGCGGGCCGTCACCGCTTTGGGGAAGCCGTACGCCGGCCGCCGGGCAGGCTTCGAGCCCGGCACCCACACGGGGGTGCCGGGCTCGGTCGCGTACGGGCGCGCCGCGGGGCCGCCTACCAGCGGTACCAACGGCCCGTCCCGCCCTTGGGCCGGGCCACGAAGCCGATCAGCCACACGACGAGCACGATGACGGCTATCCACCACAGCGCCTTGACGGCGAAGCCCGCGCCGAAGAGGAGCAGGGCCAGCAGCAGGACGAGAAGCAGGGGGACCATGTGAACGACCTCCATGAAGACAGGACGGACAGGGGGAAATCGAGGAGCAGCCGGCCGGCGCGTGCGCGCTCCGGCCGCGTACGGCGGAGAGCTCGGCGGCCCGTCAGCCGCGGCGTGCCAGGAGCAGGGCCGCCAGCGGGCCGAGGTCGCGGCGCGCGGCCGCGCGGCCGGCCCGGCGTCCGCATCCGTACGCGACGGCGAGCGCGGCCAGGGCACCGGCGGCGGCACCGGCGGTCAGCGTGCGGTGCGCCCGCGCGGCGGCCCACAGGTCGTCGCCGGCCCGGCGGGTCACGATCGCGGCGGCGCGCGCCTTCTCGGCGAACGGCCCGGGCAGGGTCCGCGGCTGCTCCGCGAGGGCGTCCGGCTCGTACGCCGGGTCCACGTCGGGGTCGTCCACGCGGGTCAGGTCCGGGTAGTCCGGCACGGCGTAGGGGCCCGTCCAGGGGAACGGGTCGCGTTCGGTGTTCTCCGATGCACTCATGGGCACCGTCTCGCCGGACTCCCCGGCGCTAAACCTGGCGGATCCGGCTCCGGCCGGACCAGGTGCCGGATTTTTTGGGGTTTGCGCCGAGGGATTCCGGTCAGGCGTCCTGGTGTCAGATGTGTCGCACGGAGAAGGAGCGATTCACGTGTCCGGTGAGCAGAAGGCGAAGTCCAAGGGCGAGCAGGCCAAGGGCAAGGTCAAGGAGGCCGTCGGCCGCATGACCGACAACGAGCGCATGGAGGCGGAAGGCCGGGCCGAACAGGCCAAGGGCGACGCGCGCGGCGCGAAGGAGAAGGCGAAGGACGTCTTCAAGCACTGAGCGGCGCGGAGCCGGCGGGCGGCGGCGACGTCCTCGCTTGCGCGGGCGAGCAGGCGCTCGGCGTCGGCCGGGGCCGGTTGCCCGGTCCACGCGGCCAGTTGCTCGGGGGTCGCGTAGACACGGGGCACGGGGCTACTCCTTCGGCGTCTCGGTCTTGGCCGTGGCGGTCTTGCGCTTCGGCGTGGTCTCGACGCGGTAGCCGTGCCGGTGGGCGTAGGCGAGGGCGGCCGGGTCGTCGGTCTCGGCCCGGCCCTCGGTGAAGTGGACCCCGGCCGGGCCGGGGCCGGTGTAGTTCTTGACGGGGGAGAACAGGACGGCCATTACGCGGCGGCTCCTTCCAGGGCGGCGTCTTCGCCACCCTCGGCGTCACCCTGCTCGGCGCCGCCCTCGGCGGCCTCGCCGGCTT
>NZ_JBHVMF010000038.1:14428-54625 GCF_042797055.1 Streptomyces sp. NPDC057854 | reverse complement strand
CTCCAACACCGACTACATCCTGCTCGGCATGCTCATCGAGAAGACCACCGGCCGCAGTTGGCAGCAGGAGGTCGACCGTCGGATCATCCGGCCCCTCGGCCTGAGCGAGACCACCATGCCGGAGAACGACCCCGCCGTCCCCGGTCGCCACACCCGCGCCTACGTCAGTCTGCCCGGCGGCCCGGTGGACGTCACGCTGTTCAGCCCCACCCGCACGCCCAGCAGGCCCCGGCCCCCGCCCCGGCCCCCGCGCCCGCCCCGGCTCCCGCCGCGCCCTCCTGGGCGCACCCGCACCCGCAGCCGCAGCCCCAGCCGCCCGTCGCCGCCGCTCCCGCCGGTCCTGCCGCTCCCGCCGACCCGCAGGGGCAGCAGCCGGTCGTGCCGTGGAAGCCGCCGGTCGAGGACCCGTTCCTGAAGGCCGCGCGCGAGCAGGCGTCCGCGCCGCCGGCCAGGCTCGGCCGCCGGCTCCTCGCCCGGCTGGTCGACACGCTCCTCCTCGGCGCGATGGCCGCCGGCGCCGGCTACCCCTTCGTCAGCGCCGCCCTCGACCACATCCAGGAGAAGATCGAGGCGGCCAAGCAGAGCGGCGTCACCGTCCAGGTCTGGCTCGTCGACGGCACCACCTCCGTCCAGTTCGGCATCGCGCTCGGCCTGCTGTTCGTCCTCGGCCTGCTCTACGAGGCGCTGCCCACCGCCAAGTGGGGCCGCACGCTCGGCAAGAAGCTGTGCGGGATCCAGGTCCGGGACATCGAGGCGCACGAGCCGCCGGCCTTCGGCCGGTCGCTGCGCCGCTGGTTCCTCTACACCTTCCTCGGCGTGCTGGTGATCGGCGTGCTCAACGCGCTCTGGTGCGTCTTCGACCGCCCGTGGCGCCAGTGCTGGCACGACAAGGCGGCCGGCACCTTCGTCGCCCGCGCCTGACCCCGCGGTCCCGCCGGGGGAGGCGGTCCCCCGAACGGGGGCCCAGCCGTTGCGGGCCCCCGGCGGCCGGGATGCGATGCCCCCATGAGCACCGACCAGCCGCCGCCCGGCCCGCCCCCCGACGACGACCCCTTCGCCAAGCGGCCCCCGCAACCGCCCCAGGGCCCCCCGCCGGGCCCTCCGCCCGGCCCTCCGCCGGGCGGGAGCCCGTACGACAACCCGTACCCGCCGCCGCCCCCGTACGGCGGCTACGGCGGCGGGTACGGCGGCACCGACCCGCTCTCCGGGATGCCGCCGCTCGCCGAGACCGGACGGCGCGTCCTCGCCCGGCTCATCGACTGGGTGATCATCGCGGTGCCGCTCGCGCTCATCGGCATCCCGTTCGACATCTACGACCGGGCGACCGTCGACGGCGACGACCTCCAGGCCACCTGGACCGGCGGCGGCCAGCTGGTCTTCCAGCTGCTCACGATCGTCGCCTACGTCACGTACGACACCGTGCTCACGGCCCGGGACGGGCAGACCGTCGGCAAGCGGCTGATGAAGCTGCGCACCGCCATGCTCAACGACGGCTCCACGCCCCCGATGAGCCAGTCGCTGCTGCGCGCCCTCGTGCTGTGGCTGCCCGCGCTGATCTGCTGCGCGTGCCTGTGGCCGCTGCTCATCCTCATCCTGATCATGGTCGACAAGCCCTACAAGCAGGGCCTGCACGACAAGGCGGCGAAGACGGTGGTCGTCACCGTGCCGCGGTAGTCACGGCCGGCACCGCCGGCGGTACGGACGGAGTCTCACGGACCGGTCCGGGTATCGGCTCCCGCGCCCACCTGCGCGGCCGGTACCCGGGCCGCGTCGTTCCCGGGCCGGGCGCCGCCGGCGCCGGGGGTCTTGACGGGCCGCGCGCCGCCCGGCATCGTCACCGCCACGAGGACGCCGAGCAGCAGTCCGGCCAGACAGGCCAGGGTGACGCCGAGCGGTCCGGTGGCGCCGGTCAGGAGCAGGAGCGCGGCGGTCGCGAGGACCACGACGGCCGAACCGTAGGCGTACTGCGCGGCGTTCGGACGCTGCATGACGGATACCGTCCCTCCGGACTCCCGGTCGACTCTACGACGCTCGATGCCCGGGCGGAACGCCGGGTAAGCGTGACCTGACGCACGGGGCCGGAGCACGGGGGGCGCACGGGTGGCACGCCCGGGCACGGGCCGCCGGGAGACGACCGCCGGCACCCGAACGTCACCCGCGTTTCCCCGGATTGACCGTCCGCATTCCGGATTCCGGCACCCGCATAGTGCACTTGGTGTGTGCAAGTCAAGATCTGTCTTTTCTCGCCTCTCTCCGGTCGAATGTCGTCACTTGTGACGCGCGACCCCTGCCGGACGGGACACCCCACCTTCAGGTCCCGAGGCGTGGGCGCCGGGGAGGGAACGACACCAAGTGACCAACAGACGACGGGTGATTCGGGCGTCCGCGGTCGTCGTGGCGCTCGCGGCCACCGCCGCCACCGCCTCGACCTTCAGCACCGCCTGGGCGAACGAGAACGGCACGATCGCGGCGGCGGACGTCCGCCACGACCCGGCTCCGGGCCACGACCACGACCACGGCAAGACCGCGGTCGACCACGACCTCGACGGCCCCTTCAGCAAGCAGCAGGCGCAGCAGCGCAAGGCCGCCCTGGAGCAGGTCCTCAAGGGCGAGGCCAAGGTCGAGCGCCGCGGCGGCTCGCAGGTCGTGAAGCTCGACGCGAAGAAGTACGTCGAGCTCGGCCGTGAGAAGACCGACAAGATCTTCACCATCCTGGTCGAGTTCGGCGACCAGGTGGACAACACCACGCTCGTCGACCGCAAGGACGACGACACCACCGAGCTCAAGCCGAAGTTCGGCGGCCAGCCCGGCCCGCTGCACAACGCGATAGCCGAGCCCGACCGGTCGAAGGACAACTCGACCGCGTGGCAGCCGGACTACGACCAGAAGCACTTCGAGGACCTGTACTTCGGCACCGGCAAGGACCCGAAGACCGGTCAGCCGAAGCAGTCGCTGAAGACCTACTACGAGCGCACCTCGTCCGGCCGCTACTCGGTCGACGGCATGGTCTCCGACTGGGTCAAGGTCCCCTACAACGAAGCCCGTTACGGCTCCAACTACTGCGGCCAGACCAACTGCGCCAATGTGTGGGACACCGTCCGCGACGGCGTCAACGCGTGGGTCGCGGACCAGAAGGCCCAGGGCAAGTCCGACGCCCAGATCAAGGCCGACCTGGCGTCCTACGACCAGTGGGACCGCTACGACTTCGACGCCGACGGCAACTTCAACGAGTCCGACGGCTACATCGACCACTTCCAGATCGTCCACGCGGGCGAGGACGAGTCGGCGGGCGGCGGCGTCCAGGGCACCGACGCCCTGTGGGCGCACCGCTGGTACGCGTACGGCACCAGCGCCGGCAAGACCGGCCCGGCGAACAACAAGGCCGGCGGCACCCCGATCGGCGACACCGGCATCTGGGTCGGCGACTACACGATGCAGCCCGAGAACGGCGGCCTCGGCGTCTTCGCCCACGAGTACGGCCACGACCTCGGCCTGCCGGACCTGTACGACACCGCGGGCGGCGAGAACTCGACCGGCTACTGGTCGCTGATGTCCTCCGGCTCCTGGCTGGGCCTGGGCAAGGACGCCATCGGCGACATGCCCGGCGACATGACCGCCTGGGACAAGCTCCAGCTCGGCTGGCTCAACTACACCAAGGTGAGCGACGAGGCCCGCAAGGCGGACACCACCCACAAGCTGGGCGTCTCCGAGTACAACACCGCGAACCCGCAGGCGCTCCTCGTCGAGCTGCCGAAGAAGGCCGTCACCACCGACATCGTGGCCCCCGCCGAGGGTGCCAAGCAGTGGTGGAGCGGCATGGGCGACGACCTCAAGAACACGCTGACCCGCCCGGTCGACCTCACCGGCAAGTCGTCCGCCACCCTGAACCTCAAGGGCTGGTACGACATCGAGGCCGAGTACGACTACCTCTACACCGAGGTGTCGACGGACGGCGGCGCCAACTGGACCGCCCTGGACGGCACGGCCGACGGCAAGCCGATCGACCGCGACGCGGCCGGCACCCCGGCGCTCTCCAGCGTCTCCGGCGGCTACAAGTCCCTCGCGTACGACCTCTCGGCCTACGCGGGCAAGAAGTTCGACCTCCGCTTCCGCTACCAGACGGACGGCGGCCTGGCGCTCAAGGGCTTCGCGGCCGACGCCATCTCGCTGACCGCCGACGGCGCCACCGTCTTCTCGGACGACGCCGAGGGCGGTGACAACGGCTGGACCGCCCAGGGCTTCACGCGCATGGGCAAGGGCTTCACCAACGAGTACGAGCAGTACTACATCGCCGAGAACCGCCAGTACGTCTCGTACGACGCCACCCTCAAGGTCGGCCCGTACAACTTCGGCTTCACCGGCGACCGCGAGAACTGGGTCGAGCACTACCCCTACCAGAACGGTCTGCTCATCTGGAAGTGGGACCTGTCCCAGAAGGACAACAACACCTCCCAGCACCCGGGCCAGGGCATGATCCTCCCGATCGACGCCCACCCGACACCGCTGAAGTGGCACGACGGCACGCTGATGCGCAACCGCGTCCAGGCGTACGACTCGCCCTTCGGAACGTACCGGACGGACGCTTTCCAGCTGCACCTGAAGGACGTCCCGACCTGGGTCCGCTCGCAGCCGGGCAACCCGGTCTTCGACGACCGCAAGGGCACGTACTGGTACGAGGAGACCGCGCGCGCCGGCGTGCAGGTCACTGACACCAACACGAAGATCCAGGTCGTCAAGGAGCCGAAGAACGGCCGGACGATCACGGTCCGCGTGGGTCCGTCGACCCGTTGATCGACTAGCGTCACAGTAAAACCGCAGGTCACAGCATGATCGGCCGTCGCCCTCTAGCGGGCGGCGGCCGATCGTGTTTAGGTGCAGCTGACCGAGTCCGCACGGACTCTCTTATTGACAGTCGGCTCACGGGGGAGTGGTTCCGCATGCCCGGTGGAGGGTTCTGCAAGTTGCCGGGAGGCAGTGTGGTGGTCGCGATAGGGCTGCCCAGCCCGGCCGGCGACGGCGTGACCGTGCGCTTCCTCGTCCACGCCGCGAACCGGGCCAGGGCCCTGACCAGGCTCCGGAACCTGGGCCTGCGGTCGGTTTATCTGCGGGGGAACGCGGAGCCGCCCACCCCGGACGAGATCACCGCCGTGCTGCACCACCCGGACGGGCTGCTGTGGCGGTCCACCCCGGGCGCCGTCGCGGAGCTGTGGCACCCGGCCCGCGCCCTGCCGAAGGCCCCGGCGGCCTGAGCCGGGCGCCTCAGGCGACGACCGGCTCGCCGGTCAGCTCCACGCCCGCCGCGCGCAGCTCGGCGAGGGCCCGGTCGGTGGTCTCGCGGGCCACGCCGGCCGTGAGGTCGAGCAGGACGCGGGTGCGGAAGCCCTCGCGGGCCGCGTCCAGGGCGGTGGCCCGGACGCAGTGGTCGGTGGCGATGCCGACCACGTCGACCTCGGTGACGTCCCGCTCGCGCAGCCACTGCGCCAGGGTCCGCCCGTTCTCGTCGCGCCCCTCGAAGCCGCTGTACGCGGCGGCGTACGCGCCCTTGTCGAAGACGGCCTGGACGGCGCCGCCGGCGACGGCGGGCGCGAAGTTCGGGTGGAAGCCGACGCCCTCGGTGCCGGCGACGCAGTGCGCCGGCCAGGAGGCGACGTAGTCCGGCGCCTGGCCCTCCGGGGCGAAGTGGGCGCCCGGGTCGATGTGGTGGTCGCGGGTGGCGGCGACGTGCTGGTACGCGCCGCCGGCCGCCTCGCCGATGAGCTCGGTGATGGCGGCGGCGACGTCGGCACCACCCGTCACGGCGAGGCTGCCGCCCTCGCAGAAGTCGTTCTGTACGTCCACGACGATCAGTGCGCGGTGCATGGCGGGTCCTCGGGTGGTCGGAACGGGTGGCCCCGAGCCTAGAGACTCCGCCTCCGCCGCGGGAGGGGCCGTCCCCGGGCTCTGGACGTATCTCTAGATGTACTCCGTCGGGAGCACCGGCTCGCCGCGGGAGAGCTGCATGGCGGACATCGGCAGGCCGGCGCGGGCCGCGATGTGCCGGCTCCGGGCCGCCTCCAGCGGCTCCCGGGCCACCACCTCGCCGCCCTTGACCAGCTCGACGAGGAGCCGGTCGGCGGCGAGCGCGTCCGGGACCGGCCCGGTTCCGACGACCTCGGCCTCGGCGACCCCGTGGGCGTCCTTGCGGCGCGCGGCCCACTTCCGGCCGCCGACGGACGCCTTGCCGCCCAGCGACTTCTTGGCGACGGGGACCAGCGGGGCCTTCGGGTCGGCCGAGGCGGCGCGGGCGACGAGCTTGTAGACCATCGAGCAGGTGGGGTGGCCGCTGCCGGTGACGAGCTGGGTGCCGACGCCGTACGCGTCGACCGGCGCGGCGGCCAGCGAGGCGATGGCGTACTCGTCGAGGTCGGAGGTGACCACGATCCGGGTGTCGCGGGCGCCGAGCTCGTCGAGCTGCTGGCGGACCCGGTGGGCGACGAGCAGCAGGTCGCCGGAGTCGATGCGGACGGCGCCGAGCTCGGGCCCGGCGATCTCGACGGCGGTGCGGACCGCCTCGGCGACGTCGTAGGTGTCGACGAGGAGGGTGGTGCCCCGGCCGAGGCTGTCGACCTGGGCCCGGAAGGCGTCCCGCTCGCTGTCGTGCAGCAGGGTGAAGGCGTGCGCGGAGGTGCCGACGGTCGGGATGCCGTAGCGGAAGCCGGCCGCGAGGTCCGAGGTGGAGTCGAAGCCGCCGACGTACGCGGCCCGGGAGGCGGCGACGGCGGCCAGCTCGTGGGTGCGGCGGGCGCCCATCTCGATCAGCCGGCGTCCGCCCGCCGCCGCCGACATGCGGGAGGCCGCGGCGGCGATGGCCGAGTCGTGGTTGAGGATCGACAGGATCACCGTCTCCAGCAGCACGCACTCGGCGAAGGAGCCCTCGACGCGCAGCACGGGGGAGCCGGGGAAGTACACCTCGCCCTCGGGGTAGCCCCAGATGTCGCCGGAGAAGCGGTAGCGGGACAGCCACTCCAGGGTCGGCTCGTCGACGACGGCCCGCTCGCGCAGGAAGCCGAGGACGGCCGGGTCGAAGCGGAAGTTCTCGACGGCGTCCAGCACCCGGCCGACGCCCGCGAGGACGCCGTAGCGGCGCCCCTCGGGCAGCCGCCGGGTGAAGACCTCGAAGACGGAGTGCCGGTCGGCGGTGCCGGCCCGGAGGGCCGCCTGGAGCATGGTCAGCTCGTACTGGTCGGTGAAGAGCGCGGTCGACGGCACGTCCACCGGGAGCCCAAGGTCCGCAGCGTTCATGCCGATGATGCTACCGCACTATTCGTCAGTCTGACGAATAGTGTGGCGGTGTCGCCGGAGGGGCGGCCCGTTTGTGCGACCGGGGGGCCCGGGTGGCAGCATGGGACAAGTGAGCATCGCGCCTATCGAGATCGAACGGACCGAGTCGGCCGAGGAGGTCTCCGCGGTCGTCGAGCCCGACGTCCCCTGGGTCACCCTCGTGCACAACGACCCGGTGAACCTGATGAGCTATGTCACCTACGTCTTCCAGACGTACTTCGGCTACTCCAAGGACAAGGCGCACAAGCTGATGCTCGACGTGCACAACAAGGGCCGCGCGGTGGTCTCCAGCGGCACCCGCGAGGAGATGGAACGGGACGTGCAGGCGATGCACGGCTACGGACTGTGGGCCACGCTCTCCCAGGACCGCGGCTGATGGCCGGCCACTTCGAGGCCGTGCCGGGCGGCGGGGCGGCCGTCGCCCTCGACGAGGTCGAGGTCTCCATCCTGCGCTCGCTCGCCGTCCAGCTCCTGGAGCTCATCGGCCCCGGCGACGAGCCCGCCGAGGACGCCGACCCGCTCGCCGCCCTCTTCGCCGAGGGCCCCAGCGAACCCCCGTCCGACCCCGCCCTGCGCCGCCTCTTCCCCGACGCGTACGCGGACGACAGCGAGGAGCTGCGGGCCGCCGCGGCCGACTTCCGCCGCTTCACCGAGAACGACCTGCGGGCCCGCAAGCGCGACGACGCCCTCGCCGTGGTGCGCGCCCTGGACGGGCTGGCCAGCGAGGGCCCGGAGGAGCCCGCGGTCCTGAAGCTGACCCCGGACGAGTCCCGGTGCTGGCTCGGCACCCTCAACGACCTGCGGCTGACGATCGCCACCCGGCTGGACATCACCGAGGACGAGGAGAGCGAGCGGCTCTACCGGCTGCCGGACAGCGACCCGCGCAAGCCGATGGTGATGGCGTACCTCTGGCTCGGCGCGCTTCAGGAGTCACTGGTGGAGACGCTGATGTCCTGAGGGCGCGGCCCCGGCGCGCGACGGCGGGATGTTCGCTCAGCGGACGCTCAAATCCGGATAACGAACTCGTTATCCGAGCGGGCACCTTGCCGTCTTGTGTCCCTTTTCTCCCCCTCTTTTCGTGGCGTGCGCCACACGCTTCTCCCTCGATCGCGCCCCGCCCCGTGATACACCTTCACGACCACTCGGGGACGCCACCCCTGTTCTCGAGGGCGCTTGAGCCGGCTGACCGCCGGCGGCACTCCATCCACATCCGGGGGGATCAGGACCTGATCCGCGGCAGACGCAGTCGCGCGGATCAGCATGGAGAAAGGCGCACCACCATGACCTCAGTGCGGGTCGACAAGCAGCACGACGGCAATGAGGCCGCGGACTCCGCCTCGGGCGAGGGTTACCACCGGGCACTCGGCGCCCGCCAGATCCAGATGATCGCGATCGGCGGAGCCATCGGCACCGGCCTCTTCCTCGGAGCGGGCAAGGGCATCTCCAAGGCGGGCCCCAGCCTGATCCTCGCGTACGCCCTCGCGGGCCTCGTGATCTTCTTCATCATGCGGGCGCTCGGCGAGCTCCTCATGTACCGCCCCGTCTCCGGCTCCTTCTCGGAGTACGCGCGGGAGTTCATCGGCCCCTTCGCGGGCTTCGTCACCGGCTGGACGTACTGGCTCTTCTGGGTCGTCACCGGCATCACCGAAGTCACCGCCGCGGCCACCTACATGACGTACTGGTGGGACATCCCGCAGTGGATCTCCGCCCTCGTCTTCACCGTGATCCTCTACGGCGCCAACCTGATCTCCGTGAAGCTCTTCGGCGAGCTGGAGTTCTGGTTCTCCATGGTCAAGGTCACCGCCATCGTCGGCATGATCCTGATCTGCGCCGGCATCCTCACCCTCGGCTTCTCCGACGCCGGCGACACCGCCTCGATCACCCACCTGTGGGACCTCGGCGGCTTCTTCGCCGGGGAGAACGGCATCGCCTCCACGCTCATGACCCTCCAGATGGTCATGTTCGCGTTCCTCGCCGTCGAGCTGGTCGGCGTCACCGCCGGCGAGTCGAAGGACCCGAAGACCGTCCTGCCCAAGGCCATCAACACCGTGCCGTGGCGCATCGCCGTCTTCTACGTCGGCGCGCTCATCATGATCCTGTCGGTCGTCCCGTGGACCGAGTTCCAGCCGGGCGTCTCGCCGTTCGTCGCCGCCTTCGAGAAGATGGGCCTCGGCATCGGCGCCGCCATCGTCAACTTCGTCGTGCTGACCGCGGCCCTGTCGTCCTGCAACTCGGGCATGTACTCCACCGGCCGCATGCTGCGCGACCTCGCGCTCAACGGCCAGGGCCCGGCCTTCTTCACCCGCCTCACCAAGAACGGCACCCCGCTCGTCGGCACCACGTTCTCGGCCGCGCTGATGATGGTCGGCGTCTGGATCAACTACCAGTGGCCCGGTGAGGCGTTCAACTACGTCGTCTCCTTCGCCACCATCTCCGGCATGTGGGCCTGGATCATGATCCTGGTCTGCCAGATCCGCTACCGCCTCAAGGCCGACCGCGGCGAACTGCCCCAGTCCTCCTTCAAGGCCCCTGGCGGCATCTGGGCCAGCGCCTTCGCCCTCGCCTTCATCGCCCTGGTCGTGGTGACCATGGGCATGGACGCCGGCAACCGCGTCGCGCTCTACGGCGCACCGGTCTGGGGCCTGCTGCTCGCCGTCTCCTACCTGGTGCTCAAGGCCCGCAACCCCGAGGGCGCCGCCTTCGCCAAGCGCTCCTGACCTGCACCGTCTCGGCATCCGGGCCGTCTCGTACCACTCCTCGGTACGGGGCGGCCCGTCTGCTTATCCTGTCGTCATGCTGACCATCACCCGGGCCCTGTACGACCGGATCGTGGAACACGCCCGCGCGGACCACCCCGACGAGGCCTGCGGCGTCGTCGCGGGACCCGTCGGCTCGGGCCGCCCCGAGCGGTTCATCCCGATGCTCAACGCCGCCCGCTCGCCCACCTTCTACGAGTTCGACTCCGCCGACCTCCTCAAGCTCTACCGCGAGATGGACGACCGGGACGAGGAGCCCGTGATCATCTACCACTCGCACACGGCCACCGAGGCGTACCCGTCCCGCACCGACATCACCTACGCCAACGAGCCCGGCGCCCACTACGTCCTGGTCTCCACCGCCGACACCGACGGCTCCGGACCCTTCCAGTTCCGCTCGTACACCATCGTCGACGGGGTCGTGGAGGAGGAGGACGTCAAGGTCGTGGAGGGGTACGCCTGAGGGGGACACCCCCCGGGGTACCGAGGTCCTGTCCGGAAGGCGGTCGGAAATCATCCAGCATCTGAGATCACACTCCGGATCCTGGACCGGGAATCGATACGATGACCGCATGGTTTCCCACGACGTGAGCGCAGACACCCCGAGCACACCGCTGCTCGTGGCACGCCTGCACGTCGACCTCTGCCGCCTCGCCAGCGCGATCTGTCCGTCCCGCGCCGCGCGCTGAAGCGCCGGCCGAGCGCACGTACGTACGACCCCCCTCCGCGCGGGGGCCCAGCAGCGCGCCCACCACGTCACGTACACGTCCTTCCGACAGGAGCCCACGCCCATGGCCATCGAGGTCCGCATCCCGACCATCCTCCGCACCTACACCGACGGCCAGAAGGCCGTCGAGGGCAGCGGCGCGACCCTCGCCGAGCTCTTCGCCGACCTGGAGACCCGCCACGCCGGGATCGAGGCCCGCATCGTGGACGACGGCAAGCTCCGCCGCTTCGTCAACGTCTACCTGAACGACGAGGACGTCCGCTTCCTCGACGGCATCGGGACCAAGCTGGCCGACGGCGACAGCGTCACGATCCTGCCGGCCGTCGCCGGCGGCATGGTCTGATCCGATGCGGTACGACTCCCCGCTGGCGGCGGTCGGCAACACGCCGCTCGTCCGCCTCCCCCGGCTCTCGCCCTCCGACGACGTCCGCATCTGGGCGAAGCTGGAGGACCGGAACCCGACCGGCTCGGTCAAGGACCGCCCCGCGCTCCACATGATCGAGCAGGCGGAGAAGGACGGCCGGCTCACCCCCGGCTGCACCATCCTGGAGCCGACCAGCGGCAACACCGGCATCTCGCTCGCCATGGCCGCCCGGCTGAAGGGCTACCGCATCGTCTGCGTCATGCCCGAGAACACCAGCGAGGAGCGCCGGCAGCTGCTCACCATGTGGGGCGCGGAGATCATCGCGTCCCCCGCGGCGGGCGGCTCCAACACGGCCGTCCGCGTCGCCAAGGAGCTCGCCGCCGACCACCCGGACTGGGTGATGCTCTACCAGTACGGCAACGAGCACAACGCCGGCGCGCACTACGCCACCACCGGCCCGGAGATCCTCGCCGACCTCCCGTCCATCACCCACTTCGTCGCCGGCCTCGGCACGACGGGCACCCTGATGGGCGTCGGCCGCTACCTCCGCGAGCACAAGCCCGACGTCAAGATCGTCGCCGCCGAACCGCGCTACGACGACCTCGTCTACGGGCTCCGCAACCTCGACGAGGGCTTCGTGCCCGAGCTGTACGACGCCTCCGTCCTCACCACCCGCTTCTCCGTCGGCTCCGCCGACGCCGTCACCCGCACCCGTGAACTCCTCCAGCAGGAGGGCATCTTCGCGGGCGTCTCCACCGGCGCGGCCCTGCACGCCGCGATCGGCGTCGGCAAGAAGGCCCTCAAGGCCGGCGAGACCGCCGACATCGCCTTCCTCGTCGCCGACGGCGGCTGGAAGTACCTCTCGACGGGCCTCTACACCGCCGCCACCACCGAAGAGGCCATCGCCACGGTCCAGGGCCAGCTCTGGGCCTGACCCGCTAACGGGCGAGGTGGCGGACCTGGTCCCACACGACCGGGTCCGCCTCCCCGACCCGCCGCCGGAACCCGCCCAGCGGCACGTCCCGCAGCTCGTCCGGCTCCAGGAAGCTCGGCCGCCCCCGCGCGTCGCCCACCGCCCCCGGCGGCAGCGCGATCACCCCGGGCCGCTCGTCGTGGTACCTGCTCGTGATCTTCGCGACCCGCGCCAGATCCCCCCGCACCGACAGCACCAGACACGGCCGGTCCTTTGCCCGCCCGTCTCCCACCACCGCCCTGCCTGACGCGCTGCGCGCGGCCCCCTTCGACCCCGGCCCGTCCTCGAACGGCACCTCGGCCCACCAGATCTCCCGCGCCCGCGGCTCTCGCGCCCCCGGCGGACGGGCCGGCGCCGGCGGACGCGCCCGCGGCCGGGTCCGGGCACCGGCGACCGCCACCGCCAGCGCGATCACCACGACCGCGACCAGCGCGGGCCACCACGACGTGTCCATACCCCATGACGTTACCGGCGCCCCGGTCACCGCGCCGCCGCGCCCCGCCGTCCATCCGAACCGGTGACAGTGCCCGTGAGTTCGCCCACAACGGGCCGCCACGAAGGAGCGACCGGCCCCTGTGCGCCTTACTCTCGTCTGACCGCACGGCCTCCCCCCTCCCCTCTGCGTGCCTGACCGCACCCGTCCACGGAGGTTCACGCTCCTATGAAGCTCACCGTCGTCGGCTGCTCCGGGTCGTTCCCGTCCGCGGAATCGGCCTGTTCGAGCTACCTCGTCGAGGCCGACGGCTTCCGGCTGCTCCTCGACATGGGCAACGGCGCCCTCGGCGAGCTGCAGCGCCACATCGGCCTGTACGACCTGGACGCGATCTTCCTCAGCCACCTCCACGCGGACCACTGCATCGACATGTGCGGCTACTTCGTCGCCCGCTACTACCGGCACGAGGGCGGCCGCTGCGACGCGCTCCCCGTCTACGCCCCCGAGGGCGCCGAGCAGCGCCTGACCACGGCGTACGCGGACACCCCGTCCTCGTCCTCGATGAGCGAGGTCTTCGACTTCCGCACCCTGCGCCCGGGCACCTTCGAGCTGGGCCCGTTCACCGTCCGCACCGAGAAGGTGTGCCACCCGGTGGAGGCGTACGGCATCCGGGTGGAGCACGGCGGCCGGTCCCTCGCGTACTCCGGCGACACCGGCGTCTGCGACGAGCTGGACGAGCTCGCCCGCGGCGTCGACCTCTTCCTCTGCGAGGCGTCCTTCACCCACGGCAAGGAGGACATCCCGGAGCTCCACCTCAACGGCCGCGAGGCCGGCGCGCACGCCGCCCGGGCCGGCGCCGGCCGCCTCGTCCTCACCCACATCCCGCCGTGGACGGATGGCGAGCGGAACCTCGCCGACGCCCGCGCGGTCTACGACGGCCCGGCGGAGCTGGCGAGGGCGGGCGCGGTCTACGAGGTCTGAGCGCGGGCGCGGACACGGCGTCCGAGCGCCGGTACGGTCACGGCTCCGAGCGTCGGCGGACACGGGGAAGGCCCCGGAACCTTCGGGTTCCGGGGCCTTCCGTCGTACGGGGGAGGGGCTCACGCCTTGGTGAGGTCCTCGACCTCCTCCTCGGGCTCGCGGCCCGGGGTGGGGAGGTTGAACTTGGTGATGGCGAAGCGGAAGACCACGTAGTAGACCGCCGCGAAGACGAGACCGATCGGGATGATCAGCCACGGCTTGGTCGCCAGGCTCCAGTTGAGCAGGTAGTCGATGCCGCCGGCCGAGAAGGTGAAGCCGGCGTGGACCCCGAAGGCCCAGGTGACGGCCATCGAGACGGCGGTCAGGACCGCGTGCACCGCGTACAGGACCGGCGCGATGAACATGAAGGTGAACTCGATCGGCTCGGTGATACCGGTGACGAACGAGGTCAGCGCGAGCGAGACCATCATGCCCATCACGGCCTTGCGGCGCTCGGGGCGGGCGGCGTGCGCGATGGCGATGGCGGCGGCCGGGAGGCCGAACATCATGATCGGGAAGAAGCCCGACATGAAGATGCCGGCGCTCGGGTCACCGGCGAAGAAGCGGTTGAGGTCACCGTGGACGACCTTGCCGGCGGCGTCGGTGAAGTCACCGATCTGGAACCAGGAGACCGTGTTCACGAACTGGTGCATGCCGACCGGGATCAGCGCGCGGTTGATGAGGCCGAAGAGACCGGCACCGGCGGCGCCGAGGCCCGTCATCCACTCGCCGAAGCTGGAGATGCCGTTGCCGATGGGCTCCCAGACCAGGCCGAAGACGACGCCGACGAGGGTGCCGACGAAGGCCATGATGATCGGGACGAGGCGGCGGCCGTTGAAGAAGCCGAGCCAGTCGACCAGCTTGGTGCGGTGGTACTTCTGCCAGATGACCGCGGAGATCAGACCCATGAGGATGCCGCCGAGGACACCCGGGTTGTTGTACTTCGCGGCGATGTCCTCGCCGGGCTGGATGACGGCCTCGGCGACCGGGAACGCCTTCAGCACGTTGCTGTAGACCAGGAAGCCGACCAGGGCGGCCAGCGCGGTGGAGCCGTCGGCCTTCTTGGCGAAGCCGATGGCCACACCGATGCAGAAGAGCAGCGGCAGGTTGTCGAAGACCGCGCCACCGGCGGTGGCGAAGACCGAGGCGACCTTGTCCCAGCCGAGCCCGTCCTTGCCGAAGACGTCGGGCTGGCCGAGACGGAGCAGAATACCCGCGGCCGGCAGCACGGCGATCGGCAGCTGCAGGCTGCGACCGACCTTCTGCAGGCCCTGGAACAGGCCGGATCCGCGCTTCTTCGCGGGAGCGGCGGCCTGGGCGGTGGCCGTACTCATCAACTTCCTCCAGTAGGCAAGGCGCCGCCAGAGGACAGTGAAAAGGGGGTGACGGCGGCGTCTCGGGAACGCGGTGGTCTGGACCGCGTGGTCTACACCAATGAGTGGTGTAGACCAGTTGTAGCACGTGAGACTTAGATAAGGAACCTGCGAATTTTTGGTACGCGGGCATAGTGATGAAGGCGTGACAAAAGGCCCCCGGACCACAGGTCCAGGGGCCTTCCCACGCCGCCGCCGAGGGTGCGAAAGCCCCGGCGCGGACGGGTCCTACTTCACGTTGTCCCGCTCCAGCTGCTCCTGCACCTCCTCCGGCTCCCGGCCGGGCGTCGGCAGATTGAACTTGGTGATCGCGAACCGGAAGATCACGTAGTACACGACCGCGAAACAGAGCCCGATCGGAATGATCAGCCACGGCTTCGTCGCCAGGTTCCAGTTGATCACGTAGTCGATCAGACCCGCCGAGAAACTGAAGCCGTCCTTCACCCCCAACGCCCACGTCACCGCCATCGACACACCCGTCAACAGCGCGTGGATCGCGTACAGCACCGGCGCGATGAAGAGGAACGAGTACTCCAGCGGCTCCGTGATCCCCGTGACGAACGACGTCAGCGCCACCGACAGCATCAGACCGCCGACCTCCTTGCGCCGGTTCGGCCGCGCGCAGTGCGTGATCGCCAGCGCCGCCGCCGGCAGCGCGAACATCATGATCGGGAAGAACCCCGTGGTGAACTGACCCGCCTCCGGATCGCCCGCCAGGAACATGCTGATGTCACCGTGGACCGTCGTCCCGTCCGGCTTCGTGTACGTACCGAACTGGAACCAGATGGGCACGTTCAGGAACTGGTGCAGACCGATCACCAGCAGCGCCCGGTTCGCCACCCCGAAGATGCCCGAACCCCACGCGCCCAGACCCACCAGCCAGTCGCTGAAGCTCTCCAGCGCGTCACCGATCGGCGGCCAGATCCACAGACACAGCGCCGCGAACGCGATGCCCACGAACGCCATGATGATCGGCACCAGCCGGCGCCCGTTGAAGAAGCCCAGCCAGTCCACCAGCTTCGTCCGGTGGTACCGCTGCCACAGATACGCCGCCAGCAGACCCATGATGATGCCGCCGAAGACACCCGGATTCTGGTACGTGTACCCCGCGAAGGCGTCGTCCGCCCCCAGGCAGCCGCCCCCCACGTCCTTCGTCCCCGTCGGGCAGTCCTTCGGGAACTGCCGCAGCACCGTGTAATAGACGAGGAAACCGACCACCGCCGCCAGCGCCGTCGAGCCGTCCGACTTCTTCGCCATGCCGATGGCCACACCGATGCAGAACAACAGCGGCAGCCCCAGACTCCCGTCGAGCAGCGCGCCACCCGCCCCCGACATCACCTTCGCGACGTTGTCCCAGCCGAGACCGTCGGCGCCGAAGACGTCCGGCTGCCCCAGCCGGTTGATGATGCCCGCGGCCGGCAGCACCGCGATGGGCAGCTGCAGACTCCGGCCCATCTTCTGCAGACCCTGGAAGAAGCCTCCCCACGAGACCTTCCCGGGCGCCTTCCCCCGCCCGGCTGCTGCGCTGTCGGTACTCATCGGCGACCTCCCTGTCCCGGAACAACCCCGGGCCGCATCACGTTGCACACTGGTGTAGACCACTTGCGGTAGGCTCCGGGAGCCCGCAGAGGACAGGCCGCCGGTGATCGTCATCATTCGGCAGAACGGCGGCACTCGCTCGCGAAGTTGGGCCAACCGTGGGTTACCGTGACAACGCGGACCGCCGGTGCGCCGAGATTCGCGTGTCCCGCGAACGGAACGGACAGGGAGAAACACATGGCCAGCAAGGCTGAGAAGATCGTCGCCGGGCTCGGCGGCATCGACAACATCGAAGAGGTCGAGGGCTGCATCACCCGCCTCCGCACCGAGGTCGCCGACGCCGCCCTCGTCGACGAAGCCGCCCTCAAGGCCGCCGGCGCCCACGGCGTCGTCAAGATGGGCACCGCCATCCAGGTCGTCATCGGCACCGACGCGGACCCCATCGCCGCCGAGATCGAAGACATGATGTGAGCAGCTGACACCAGCTGACGAGGGCCCGTTCCGGCAGGGGAACGGGCCCTCGTGCGTCACCCCCGCCCGACCCGGCACCCCCCGCCCGGGGAGCTAGGCTCGTCCCATGTCTCGCATCGACGGCCGTACCCCCGAACAGCTCCGCCCCGTCACCATCGAACGCGGCTGGAGCAAGCACGCCGAGGGCTCCGTCCTCATCTCCTTCGGCGACACCAAGGTCTTCTGCACCGCCTCCGTCACCGAAGGCGTCCCCCGCTGGCGCAAGGGCAGCGGCGAAGGCTGGGTCACCGGCGAGTACTCCATGCTCCCCCGCTCCACCAACACCCGCGGCGACCGCGAATCCGTCCGCGGCAAGATCGGCGGACGCACCCACGAGATCTCCCGCCTCATCGGCCGCTCCCTGCGCGCCGTCATCGACTACAAGGCCCTCGGCGAGAACACCATCGTCCTCGACTGCGACGTCCTCCAGGCCGACGGCGGCACCCGCACCGCCGCCATCACCGGCGCCTACGTCGCCCTCGCCGACGCCGTCGCCTGGGCCCAGGCCAAGAAGCTCGTCAAGCCCGGCCGCAAGCCCCTCACCGGCACCGTCTCCGCCGTCTCCGTCGGCATCGTCGGCGGCACCCCCCTCCTCGACCTCTGCTACGAGGAGGACGTCCGCGCCGACACCGACATGAACGTCGTCTGCACCGGCGACGGCCGCTTCGTCGAGGTCCAGGGCACCGCCGAGGCCGAGCCCTTCGACCGCGCCGAACTCAACGCCCTCCTCGACCTCGCCGCCGCCGGCTGCGCCGACCTCGCCGACCTCCAGCGCAAGGCACTCGACGCCACCCTCTGAGCACAACCCCACGCGACCCTGAGACACCCCCTAGGGGAGTTCTCAGGGAAACCCCGCAGAACTGTCCGGCCCCCGGAAGGCGTCCTTTACGGCGAAGGGCGCGCGGCAATACCGTGCGCCCCGTCCGTACACACGCTGCTAGGGGAGGACCCGAAAAGTGAAGCGCCGCCGCACCCTGACCCTCGCCGTCGCTACGGCGGCCGCACTGACCACCTTCGCCCTCACCGGCTGCGAGGCCATCGACAAGGCCATGGACTGCGTCGCCACCGCCGACGCCATAGCCACCTCCGTGGGCAAGCTCCAGGACGCCGTCGCCAACGCCTCCAACGACGTCACCCAGGTCGAGGAATCCCTCAACGCGATCTCCACCGAACTCGGCAACCTCAAGAACACCACCAGCGACGCCGACGTCTCGAAGGCGGTCGACGACCTCACCAAGGGCGTCGAGACGGTCCGCGACGCGGTGAAGAACGGCGACGCCACCCCCGACATCACCCCGATCACCTCCGCCGCCTCCGAGCTGGGCAAGGTCTGCACCCCGGGATAATCGGGGGCATGACCCGACAGCGCCTGATCCTCGCCACCCGCAACGCGGGCAAGATCACCGAACTCCACGCGATCCTCGCCGACGCAGGCCTCGACCTCGACCTCGTCGGCGCGGACGCGTACCCGGAGATCCCCGACGTCAAGGAGACCGGCGTCACCTTCGCCGAGAACGCCCTCCTCAAGGCCCACGCCCTCGCCCAGGCCACCGGCCTCCCGGCGGTCGCCGACGACTCCGGCCTCTGCGTCGACGTCCTCGGCGGCGCCCCCGGCATCTTCTCCGCCCGCTGGTCCGGCACCCACGGCGACGACAAGGCCAACCTGAACCTGCTGCTCGCCCAGCTGTCGGACATCGACGCCCCCCACCGCGCCGCCCACTTCGCCTGCGCCGCGGCCCTGGCCCTCCCCGACGGCACCGAGCGGGTCGTGGAAGGCCGCCTCGAAGGCACCCTCCGCCACGAGCCCACCGGCACCCACGGCTTCGGCTACGACCCCATCCTCCAGCCCGAGGGCCACGACGTGACCTGCGCGGAACTGACCCCCGCGGAGAAGAACGCCATCAGCCACCGCGGCAAGGCGTTCAGGGCGCTGGCGCCGGTGATCCGGGAACTGCTGGGCTGAGCCCGGAACGTGAACGGCTCAGTGCAGGGACTGCACTGAGCCGTTCGAACGTACGCCCGGTCGGATTCGAACCGACATACGCGACCACCTAAAGATCGCCGCTCACCGGGTGGCGTACGGGCGCGTGCACGCTGCCCTACTTTACTCGCCGTCCGCCCCGGCACCAGGTGTCAGTGACCGCATGGCAGTTGGGGCACAGCAGGCGGAGATTCTCACGTCGATCATCGCTCCAGTCCCCGTTGAGGTGGTCGATCTCCAGGGCCAACGGCTCACCGAGCCACTCGGGCCCGATTCCGCACTCCTTGCACGTTTCCGGTGTGCCGATCTCCTTCAGCGCGCGGCGCAGCGTTCTCGTGCTCGTCCGACGCCTGTTGCCGTGGCGTACCAGCACGCCCTCCGGCGGCTTCGCACGGGGGCCACGTTTGCCTCTCTGGTGTCCTTGACCGAGGAAATGAGCGGTCGACAATCCCTCCTCGGCGACCCAGCGCCGCAGATTTGCGCGCTGCGCCCCGCTGTCCGCCCGACCCAGACGGCGCAAGGCATCCCGGACGGAGACTGCCGCGGCAACCGCATCCCGCAACTGACGCGTGTTCGGCCGGTCCCTCCGGCCGAAGGGCGGAAAGTGCGAGACGTCGATGCCGAAGTGGGCGAAGCGCTTCATCAGGTAGCGCGGCAGGTTGTCGTAAGGCTCGGTCCCGAGGAAGGTCATGACCTCGTCGAGGTCGGAGCATCGGGCCGCCGCCTCGCTCAGTCGCTCGCGTGTGTACCGTACGCCGGCCGTCATCGGGTGCGCCCCTTCCCGCGTCCGCGATACGTGTCCGTCGCCGAGTGGCAGTTGGGGCAGAGGAACCGCAGGTTCTCGATGCGGTTGTCGCGCCAGTCGCCGTTGATGTGGTCGATCTCCAGCCGGAGCGGACGGTCACGCCAGACGCCTTCGTTGCCGCACCTCGCACACTGCTTTCGTACCCCCACCTCCGTCATCGCCCAGGCGAGGCGGTCGCTCGGGACACGTCGGGCCTGGGGGCCGGTCTGCCGTACGAGGAAGCCCTCGGGTGTTCGTGGGCGCCGGGGCCTGCCCTGCTGGGAAGGCGCGCGGAAGTGCGAGATGTCGATCCCGTACGCCTTGATCCGGCGGCTGATGTGCGTGTGCTGGCCGCCCACGACATCCACCCCCAGCCGCCGCAGCACTTCGCACATGTTCGTGGACGCCGCCACCGCTTCCGCCAGCACCGCCCGCGTCCACCGCACCCCTTCCCGTTCGAAGTGCGACGTGTCGACGCCGAGCTTCTTCATCCGGTCCCGGAGGTACCGTCGCGAACCGCTCTTCGGATCCACCCCCAGCCGCTCCAGCGCCTCCGTCAGCGTCCGCGACCCTCGCGCCGCCGATTCCAGCCGGTCCTTCGTGTACGGACTCGTCCCCATCGGAATGGACCCCCTCCCCAGTACGGATCTCGCACGGACTAACGAGCCGAAAATCGGACGGTTACGCCGATCGCGTGCGGAATGCGGACGGGCCCGCGCCCCCGGGGTCGGGGGTGCGGGCCCGTCGGAGGGTGCGGCGCGCCTCAGATGCCCAGGTCGCGGATGATCTTGGCGACGTGGCCGGTCGCCTTGACGTTGTAGAAGGCGTGCTCGACCTTGCCGTCCTCGTCGACGACGACCGTCGAGCGGATGACACCGGTCACGACCTTGCCGTACAGCTTCTTCTCGCCGAAGGCGCCATACGCCGCCAGGACCTCCTTGGAGGGGTCGCCGACCAGCGTGACCTTGAGGTTCTCCTTCTCGCGGAACTTCGCGAGCTTCTCCGGCTTGTCGGGGGAGACGCCGATCACGTCGTAGCCGGCGGCGGCCAGCACGTCGAGGTTGTCGGTGAAGTCGCACGCCTGCTTGGTGCAGCCCGGGGTGAGGGCCGCCGGGTAGAAGTAGACGATGACCTTGCGGCCCTTGTGGTCCGCGAGGGAGACCTCGTTGCCGTCCGCGTCGGGAAGGGTGAAGGCGGGGGCGGTGTCGCCGGGCTGCAGTCGCTCGCTCATGGCTCGCTCTCCTGGGGGTGTGCGCGTACGTGATGAGCCTAATGGGGGTCGGGGACGGCCCTCCGGCGGCGGAACTGACAGACTGTCCGTCAACGACCGGAATACGACTACGGAGGCAGCGCGGTGTCGGACGCCAGGACCCCTGCGCAGATCGAGGCGGACATCGTCCGCCGGCGCGACCAGCTCGCCGTCACGCTCGACGAGATCGGCATTCGGATGCACCCGAAGACGATCATCGGAGACGCCAAGGCCAGGGTCGCGTCGACCGTCGACGAGACGGCCGGGCGGGCGTTCGTCGCCGTGAACCGCGTCGTCTCCGACGTGAAGGCGCGCTTCACCCACGAGGACGGCGCCCCCCGCCTGGAGCGGGTCGTCCCGGCCGCCCTGGTGGCCGTGGCGGTGGTGGGGCTGCTGCTGAGCTCCTCCCGGAAGCACAAGGGCTGAGCCGGGGCAGGTAGGTTCGGTCCCGTGAGCGAGAACACCCACGACAAGCTGCCCATCCGGATGCTGCACGACCGGATCCTGGTCCGCACCGACACCCCCGAGGGGGAGCGGCGCTCCGGGGGCGGGATCCTGATCCCGGCGACCGCCGCGGTCGGCCGCCGCCTGGCCTGGGCCGAGGTGGTCGCGGTCGGGCAGAACGTCCGGACCGTCGAGATCGGCGACCGGGTGCTGTACGACCCGGAGGACCGCGCCGAGGTGGAGGTGCGCGGCGTCGCGTACGTGCTGATGCGGGAGCGGGACCTGCACGCGGTGGCGGCGGACCGGTTCCAGAGCACGGACTCGACAGGGTTGTACCTGTAGGGGCGGATGGAGCGGCCGGGGGCCCTGGTGACCGGTGTCACCAGGGCCTTTGTCTGCCCTTTGCTAGGCTGGAGGGACCCCGACGAGACGCGCCGTACCGGGTTCGAAGCGAAAAGACGACGCACCTGTACCGTTCCCGTCTCGCGGAGGTTCGTCGTCATGGCCTGGGTTCTTCTGATCGTCGCCGGTCTGCTGGAGGTCGGCTGGTCGATCGGCATGAAGTACACCGAGGGCTTCACCCGTCTCTGGCCCAGCGTCTTCACCGCGGCCGGGATCGTCGCCTCGATGGTGCTGCTGTCGCAGGCCGCCAAGACCCTTCCGATCGGTACCGCCTACGGCGTCTGGGTCGGCATCGGCGCGGCCGGTGCGGCGGTGCTCGGCATGGTGGTGCTGGGTGAGCCGGCGACCGCCGCGCGGATCTTCTTCGTGGTGCTGCTGCTGGTGGCCGTGGTCGGCCTGAAGGCGACGTCCGGGCACTGACGGCCTAGCGGCCGGGGTGCCTGCCGGGCCGTACGGGCCTCGCGGCTCCGGGGCCCGCCTCGCCCGTCCCGGCCCCCTCGTACCAGCCCGCGTCCTCTGCGTCCTCCGCGTCCTGCCTGTCTTCTCCGTCCTGCCCGTCGTCCCCCTCCGGTCCGTCCGGGACCGGGGGGACCTCGGGGAGTTCGGTGCCCGGCATCGGGCGGAGGTCGAAGTCGCGGGCGGGGGTGTCGGCGAGGGCTTCGCGGGTGAAGCGGGCCCAGATCTCGGCCGGGGGGCCGCCGCCGTTGACGCGCGGGAGGCCGAGGGCGCCGTAGAGGGGCTGGTGGGCGCCGGTCTCCGGGTCCTGGCCCATGAGGGCGACGACGGTGGCGAGTTCGGGCGTGTAGCCGGCGAACCAGGCCGCCTTGTCGTCCTCGGCGGTGCCGGTCTTGCCGGCCGCGGGCCGTCCGGCGGCGAGCGCGGCGGTGCCCGTACCGGTCTCGACGACGCTGCGCAGGACGGCGGTGGTGGTGTCGGCGGCCTCCCGTCCGACTGCCTGCCGGGGTTCGGCGGCGGGCAGCGGCAGCGGTTCGCCGTCGCGGCTGACGGCGGCGACCAGGGTGTGGTCGGCGCGCCGTCCGTGCGCGGCGAGGGTCGCGTACGCCTGGGCCATGTCGAGGACGCTGGCGGTGGCGGGGCCGAGGGCGATGGAGGGGGAGGCGGTGAGGTCGGGCGTGGTGGCCGGTACGCCGAGGGCGACGGCGGTGCGGCGGACGCGCGCGGGGCCGACGTCGACGGCCATCTGGGCGTAGACGGCGTTGACGGAGAGGTCGGTGGCGGTGCCGACGGGGATCTCGCCGTAGCTCTCGCCGTCCTCGTTGGCGGGGTCGTACGGGGTGCCGGGCCAGCCTTCGACGGGGCGGCGGTCGGTGCCGTCGTACAGGGTGTACGGGGTGATGGGTTCGCCGTGCTGGGTGCGGGCGCCGTTCTGGACGGCGGCGGTGAGGACGAAGGGCTTGAAGGTGGAGCCGACCTGGTAGTCGCGGCGGGTGGCGTTGTTGACGTACTGCCGGGTGTAGTCGACGCCGCCGTAGAGGGCGACGACGCGGCCGGTGGCGGGTTCGACGGCGGCGGCGCCGGCGCGGACGTACCGGTCGGCGGGGTGGACGGCCGGGTCGAGGCGGTGGGTGACGCGTTCCTCGACGGCGCGGACGAGGGCGGCCTGCCGGTCGGGTTCGAGGGTGGTGACGATGCGGAAGCCGCCGCCGGCGAGGGTCTTCTCGTCGATGATGCCGCGGCTGGTGAGGTGGTCCTCGACGGCCTGGACGAGGTAGCCGCGCTGGCCGGAGAGGCCGGTGGCGGGGCGGGCGGTCTGCGGGTCGGGGAAGCGGAGGGCGGCGCGTTCGCCGGGGGTGAGCCAGCCTTCCTTGACCATGCCGTCGAGGACGTACGCCCAGCGGGCGAGGACGGCGGGGCGGTTCTCGGGGTGGGTGGTGACGTCGTAGGCGCTGGGGGCCTTGAGGAGGGCGGCGAGGTAGGCGCCCTCGGCGGGGCCGAGGCGGGTGACGTCCTTGCCGTAGTAGGCGTGGGCGGCGGCCTGGACGCCGTAGGCGTTGCGGCCGAAGTAGCTGGTGTTGAGGTAGCCCTGGAGGATCTCGTCCTTGGTCTTCTCGCGTTCGAGCTTGATCGCGATGAAGAACTCCTTGGCCTTGCGGGTGAGGGTCTGCTCCTGGCCCAGGTAGTAGTTCTTCACGTACTGCTGGGTGATGGTGGAGCCGGACTGGCGGCCCTTGCCGGTGAGGGTGTTCCAGGCGGCGCGGACCATGGCCTTGGGGTCGACGGCGCGCGAGGTGTGGAAGTCGCGGTCCTCAGCGGCGAGGACGGCCTGCCGGACGCTGAGCGGGACGCGGTCGAGCCGGACGTTCTCGCGGTTGACCTCGCCGTCGCGGGCGAGGACGGTGCCGTCGCGGTAGAGGTACAGGTTGGACTGGGCGACGGCGGCGGCGTTGGCCGGCGGGATGTCGACGAGCAGGTAGCCGGCGGTGAGGGCGCCGGCGAGGAGCAGTGCGCCGAGCAGGGTGAGCCCGGCGGCGGCGCGCAGGAGGCGGCGGGGGAGGGAGCGCCGGGGGCGGCGGCGCGGACCCCGGCCGGGGGTGCCGGGGGTGGTGAGGGTGGGGTCCCTCGGTTCCCAGCCGGGGTCCGCGCCGTCCCGGTCCGCGTCGAACGGGTTCGCGCCGTCCGGGTCCGCGTCGACTGGGTCGGGGGGTGGTGGAGCGGGGGAGGGGGAGTGCAAGGAAGGGGACATGGCACCACATAGTGCACATAAAGCGGTCGAAACGCCCGAAGGTGGGGGGGTGAGCGGCGCCCGATCCGTCGCGAAAACCGCTCGCGGCGGTGTGTCCCGGACCACTAGGGTCGTGCGCTTCGCCCTGTCCTGACCGTTCCCTCCCCCCTCCCCACCGCCTCCTCCCCCCCAACTGCCGGCATGCCCCCGCGTCGTCCTCCGGGGTCGTGCGGCCTCCCCATGCCCATGTCCACGCCCTCAGAAGGGAAGGAGCTCCATGCTGCGGCTGTACGCGACCGTGGCCGCGGGCGGCTTCCGCCGGTACGCCACCTACCGGGTGGCCACGCTGGCGGGCCTGTTCACCAACACGGTCTTCGGCTTCGTCTTCTCGTACACCTACATCGCGCTGTGGGCCGAACGCCCCCAGCTCGGCGGCTACTCCATGTCCGACGCGCTCGCCTACGTCTGGATCGGCCAGGCCCTCATCACCGTCTGCGGCCTCATGGGCGGCGGCTTCGAGGACGAGCTGATCGAACGGATCAGGACCGGCGACATCGCCGTCGACCTCTACCGCCCCGCCGACCTCCAGAGCTGGTGGTGCGCCGCCAACGCCGGCCGCTCCGCCTACCAGCTCCTCGGCCGCGGCACCGTGCCGCTGCTGATCGGCGCGGCCTTCTTCGGGTTCACCCTTCCGGACGGTCCGGCCGGCTGGGCCGCGTTCCTGCTCGCGGTGGTCCTCGGCTCGTTCGTCTCCTTCGCGCTCTGGTACCTGGTGGCGATGAGCGCGTTCTGGCTCCTCGACGGCCAGGGCGTGGTCCAGGTCGCCTGGCTGACCGGCCTGTTCTTCTCCGGGATGCTGCTCCCGCTGAACGTCTTCCCCGGCGCCCTCGGCGAGGTCGCCCGGGCGCTGCCCTGGGCCGCGCTGCTGCAGGTGCCCGCAGACGTCTACCTCGGCCGGTACGGGGACGGCGCGGGCCTCCTGCGCGCGTACGGCTTCCAGCTCGGCTGGCTCGCGCTGCTGCTGGCGGCGGGCCGCGCGGCCCAGGCGGCGGCGACGCGGAAGGTGGTGGTGCAGGGTGGCTGAGCGGTTCCCGGAGACGTATCCGAGCGGGGCGGCGGAGCAGCCGCACGACACGGACCCGCGTGCGGCGGCCGAGCGGCCCCGGGCGGGGGACCGGTCCGCGGGCGCGCGGCGCTTCGGCGCGGGCGACGCCCTCCGCACGTACCGGATGGTCGCCGGCATGTGGATCCGGTCCACGATGGCGTACCGGGCGTCCTTCGTCCTGACGCTGGCGACGTCCTTCTGCGTGACCTTCTTCGACTTCGTCGTGATCCTGCTGATGTTCGGGCAGGTCCGGGGGCTCGGCGGCTTCTCCTTCGCCGAGGTCGCCTTCCTGTACGGCACCACCGGCACCGCCTTCGGCATCGCGGACCTGACGCTGGGCTCGCTCCAGCGGATGGGGCGGCGGATCCGGGACGGTTCGCTCGACGTGTTCCTGCTCCGGCCGGCCCCGTTGCTCGCCCAGGTCGCGGCGGACAAGTTCGCGCTGCGCCGGCTCGGCCGGGTGCTCCAGGGGCTGATGGTGCTGGTGTGGAGTCTGGTGCTGCTGCGCGACGAGGTGGCCTGGACGTGGGTCAAGGCGCTGGCGGTGCCGGGGATGGTGGTCTGCGGGGCGGCCATCTTCATGGCGGTGATGGTGCTAGGCGCGTCGGCGATCTTCTGGCTCCAGGACGCCGCCGAGGTCACCAACTCGTTCACGTACGGCGGCAACACGCTGCTCCAGTACCCGCCGACGGTGTTCGCGCAGGACTTGGTGAAGGGCGTGGTGTACGTCGTGCCGCTCGCCTTCGTGAACTGGCTGCCCGCCCTGTACGTCCTCGGCCGTCCCGCCCCGGCCGGGGTGCCGTCCTGGGCCGCCTTCGCCGCGCCGCTCGTCGCGCTGGTCTGCTGCGGGCTCGCGGGCCTGGCGTGGCGGGCGGGCGTCCGTTCGTACCGATCGACAGGAAGCTGAGGCCCCCGTGCACGACGAACTGCCCCTTATCGAACCGTCCCGCATCGAACCGTCCCCTATCCCGCTGCCCGGCGTCGAACCGACCCCCGCCGGACCACCCCTCATCGAACTCGACGGCATGGAGAAGACCTTCACCGTCCGCCGGAGGGCGGGCCTGCTGCGGCGGGAGCGGCGGGAGGTCCGCGCCGTCGACGGCATCTCGTTCACCGTGGACCGCGGCGAGATGGTCGGCTACATCGGTCCCAACGGCGCCGGGAAGTCCACCACCATCAAGATGCTCACCGGCATCCTCACCCCCAGCGGCGGCCGGCTCCGCGTCGCCGGCATCGACCCGGCGCGCGAGCGCACCCGCCTGGCGCGCCGCATCGGCGTCGTCTTCGGGCAGCGGACGACCCTCTGGTGGGACCTGCCGCTGCGGGACTCGTACCGGCTGACCCACCGCATGTACCGGATCCCCGACGACCGCTTCCGGGAGAACCTGGCCCGCTGCGTCGAGCTGCTCGACCTCGGCGACCTCCTCGACGTGCCGGTACGCCAGCTCTCCCTCGGCCAGCGGATGCGCGGCGACATCGCCGCCGCGCTCCTCCACGACCCGGAGGTGCTGTACCTGGACGAGCCGACCATCGGCCTCGACGTCGTCTCGAAGTCCCGGGTCCGCGCCTTCCTGCGGGAACTGAACGCGGAGCGCGGCACCACCGTCCTCCTCACCACCCACGACCTCACCGACATCGAACAGCTCTGCACGCGGGTGATGGTCATCGACCACGGGCGGCTGATGTACGACGGCGATCTCGCCGGTCTGCACGAGGCCGGCGACGGTGAGCGGATGCTCGTCGTCGACCTGGCGCGGGAGCTGCCGCCGATCGAGGACGTGCCCGGCGCCCGCTTCGTCCGGGCGGACGGGCCGCGCCAGTACCTGGCCTTCCCGGCGTCCGCGTCGGCGGCGCCGCTGGTGGCCGCGGTGGCGGCGGCGTATCCGCTGGTGGACCTCTCGGTGCGGGAACCGGACATCGAGTCCGTGATCGCGAAGATGTACGGGGGAACTCGTGAAGGCCGCCGGGAGTCCCTGAAGTAAGCCCCTGATGGAGGCGGGCAGGGAGGTCGGGCAGGCAATGGTGAGTTTCTCGTACACGGCCGCGGACGAGGAGAAGAGCAGAGGCGTCCGCAGAATGAAGGCCCTGGCGACGGGCCTGCTGGCGCTGGTCGCGGTGGTGTACGCCCTCGCGACCTGGGCCGAGAACAGCGGGGCGGGCGCCTGGGCCGGATACGTCGCCGCGGCGGCGGAGGCCGGGATGGTCGGCGCGCTCGCGGACTGGTTCGCGGTGACGGCCCTCTTCCGGCACCCGCTCGGCCTGCCCATCCCGCACACCGCGATCATCCCCACGAAGAAGGACCAGCTGGGCGCGTCGCTCGGCTCGTTCGTCGGCGAGAACTTCCTCTCCGCCGACGTCGTACGCGGCCGGCTGCGGGCCCTCGGCGTGGCGCGGCGCCTCGGCGGCTGGCTGGCCGAGCCGGCGCACGCGGACCGGGTGACGGCGGAGGCGGCGACGGCGCTGCGGGGCGCGCTGACGGTGCTGCGGGACGCCGACGTGCAGGCGGTCGTCGGCGAGGCGATCACCCGCCGCGCCGACCAGGCCGAGGTGGCGCCGGGGCTGGGCAAGACCCTGGACCGCATGGTCACGGACGGCGCGCACCGCCGGGCGGTGGACCTGGTCTGCGCCCGCGCCCACGACTGGCTCGTCACCCACGGCGACTCGGTGATGGACGCGGTGCAGGGCGGTGCCCCGGGGTGGACCCCCCGCTTCGTGGACCGCAAGGTCGGCGAGCGGGTCTACAAGGAGCTGCTGCGGTTCGTGACGGAGATGCGGGACATGCCGTCGCACCCGGCGCGCGGCGCCATCGACCGCTTCCTCACGGACTACGCGGCGGACCTGCAGTCCGACACGGAGACCCGCACCCGCGTCGAACGCCTCAAGTCGGACCTGCTGGCGCGCCCCGAGGTCCAGGACATCATCGCGTCGGCGTGGGCGTCCGTCCGGGCGCTCATCCTGGCGGCCGCCGAGGACGACCGCAGCCAGCTCCGCCTCCGCGCCCGCGCCTCCCTGATCTCCCTGGGCAAGCGCCTGGCGTCGGACCCCCAGCTCCAGCGCAAGGTCGACGGCTGGCTGGAGTCCGCCGTGACCCACCTGGTCACCACGTACCGCTCCGAGATCACGTCGCTGATCACGGACACGGTGGCCGGCTGGGACGCCGACCAGACCTCGAAGAAGATCGAGGCCAACATCGGCCGCGACCTCCAGTTCATCCGCATCAACGGCACGGTGGTCGGCGCCCTGGCCGGCCTGACGATCCACACGATCAGCCACGCCTTGGGCGCCTGACCGGCCCCGGCCGGCCGACCCTTCACCCCCGGTCGCGGGTGGCGGCCCAGGACACGGCGGCCATCCCGCCGGCGACGGAGAACACGGCGGGCCAGGCCCCGACCTTCTTGGCCAGCGGATGCGACCCGCCGAACGCCGCCACATAGGCCGCCGACAGCCCCACGGCCGCCTTCACCCCACCCACCCGCTGCCACTCCCGCGCCGCCACCCCACCGGCCACCGCCAGCACCACCCCACCGAGCGGCCTCTTCTTCGTCCACCGCGCGACGGCATACCCGCCGACGAGCCCGGCGGCGGCAACGGCGGGGGAAAGGGTGCGGGCACTGGGCATGGCGGGGCCTTCTTCCTGTCGGAGCGTGGTCGTGCTTCGAGCGTACGGCGTGAGCGGTGGGCCCCTTAGCCGGCGGCAATCGTCGTGTAGGTCCACACGTCAGCCGGAAGTTCATGCTGAAGCTTCCAGGTGATGCCCATCGGCTTGCTGCCCTTGTGGGCGACGTACTCAGCGGGGCCGAGCAGCATCCAGGGCTGGGGGCCGCCAATGTCGGTCTTCTTGTAGCGGCGCACGAAGAGGAGGACGTGTGAACCGTCCGCCTTGTGGGTTTGGTAACGACGCCCTGTAGCCGACGTCTCGGACGTCCGGTTCTGAGATTCCCAGTGGAAGAGGGTCTGGCTCAGGGCGTAGTCGTGATACCGAGTCTGCGGAGAGAAGTCCTTCTCGTCCTTTTCGAGGGTGATGAAGAGGGCGTCCGTATGGATGCTTTCGCACCACTTCACTCCCTCGCGGAAGTGGCCAGGGACATCGCGGTCCACGAACGCCTGCCCGAGGGCGGGCAGGATTTCTTCGCGACTGTAAGAGGCGTGGACGGTCAAGGGGAGGCTGGCGAGTGGGCCCGTCAGGCTGATGGGGACATGATCGAGGCGGTCCAAGGCAAGGGCCAGGACATGGCGCAGTTCTTCGCGGACGGCGCTATGACCACGGAGGGATTCCAACCCCTCCTCGTAGCTGGCGAAGCCACTGAGAGGCCAGAGCGAGAAGTACAACATGCGAGCGTAAGCTTGATCGCGCTCGCTCAGATCGCTGTAGCGGGGGGCGTCGTCGGCCAGAATTCTTGAGTAGGCGGCAATCCGGGCAGGGTCGTCGGCGTGGAGGAAAGCAGAAACGCGCTTCAAGAGTGCAGCTTCCCCCTCGGGCGCGTCCTTCGGGAGCAGGCCAGACCGGCGGAGGAGGCCCGTCCACGAGTTGCCGTTGCCGCGGTAGATCTCTTTCAGTTCGCGACCGCTCTCGTGGAGGTACGCAGCGAGGTGCTTCTCGCCGTAGCGTCGGACTTCCTGAGCGAGTTGCGTGACGTTGACGCTGATCTGGCTGCGGATGTTGTCGATGATCGTGTCCTTGGCTTTCGCCTCAAGGATGATCTGGCAGCCCGACGGAAGTTGGGGGAACTCGTGCTCGATGTTGGCGAGGAGACGGTTCCGCGTCAGGTTGGTCAGGGCACGGAACTGTTCCTCGAAGCGGAACTCCTTGCGGTGCTGGCCGATGAAGTCCAGAACCGTCAGGACGGCCTTGTTCTCGGTGCGGCGCAGCCCGCGGCCCAGCTGCTGAAGGAAGACCGTGGCGCTGGAGGTCGGCCGGAGCAGCAGGAGAGTATCGACGTCGGGGATGTCGAGCCCTTCGTTGAAGAGGTCGACCGAGAAGATCACTTGGATGTCGCCGGCGCGAAGGGCCGCCAAGGCCTCCTTACGCTCCTCCTGCGGTGTCTCTCCTGACAAGGCGACCGCTTTGAGGCCGGCGCGGCAGAAGAAGTCCGCCATGAAGGCGGCATGGGCGACCGAGACGCAGAAGCCGAGTGCGCGCATCGCGCCCGGGTCCGCCACTTTGTCTTGCACGGCTTGGACGACCAGCCGTGCCCTGGTGTCGTTGCCGGTGAAGAGGTTACTGAGGGCCGACACATCGTAAGCCCCCCGCTTCCACTCCACTGCGCTGAGGTCAGTGTTGTCGGTGATTCCAAAGTAGTGGAACGGGCTCAGGAGGTCGTTCTCCAGTGCTTCCCACAGCCGCATCTCCGCCGCGATGCGCCCGTCGAAGAATTCATCCTGGACGTTGCGGCCGTCCATGCGCTCCGGAGTGGCGGTGAGACCCAAGAACTCCAACGGCTGGAAGTGATCGATGATCTTCTGGTAAGTCGACGAGACACCGTGGTGGAACTCGTCGATGACAATGACATCGAAGTGGTCAGGGGGCAGCTGTTCGAGTCTCTGCGCCTTCAGTGACTGAACGCTGGCGAAGACGTGCTTCCAGCCCTCAGGAACGAGACCGCTGTGCAACTCCTCGCCGAAATTGGCGTCCACCAGCACGTCCTGGTAGGTGCGCAGGGACTGCCGCAGAATCTCTTGCCGATGGGCGACGAAAAGCAAGCGCAGATCACGGCCGTGCTGCTGCCGAAGATGCTTGTAATCGAGTGCCGCCATGACGGTCTTACCTGTACCCGTCGCCGCCACAAGCAGGTTGCGGTGCCGGTCGTGCACCTCGCGCTCGACCTGAAGGCGCTCCAGCATGTCCCGCTGGTGAGGGAACGGTCGCACCTCCAGGCCCGACAGGGTCAGGCGCTGCTCGGAGCCTGCGCCCGCCCCCTTGCCACGCCCCGCCAAATGGAGTGCTTCGGTGAGTCGAGCGGCGTCTCGGTCGGGGTCGTACGCCTCGAAGGCCGGGTCGTTCCAGTAGGCGTCGAAGGTGGCCTCGAACTTGCGGAGGACATCCGGGGTGGCGACTGACGACAGGCGGACGTTCCACTCCAGGCCATCCAGCAGGGCAGCCTTCGAGAGATTGGAGCTGCCGACATAGGCCGTGTCGTAGCCACTCGCGCGACGGAAGAGCCATGCCTTGGCGTGGAGGCGCGTCGATCGGAGTTCGTAGTTGACCTTGACCTCGGCATTGAACTGCCGGATGAGACGGTCCAGTGCCTGACGCTCGGTAGCTCCGATGTAGGTCGTCGTGATGACCCGTATGGGAACGCCTCGGGCATGAGCGGCTTTGAGTGACTGCTCAATGACCCGTAGCCCGTGCCACTTCACGAAGGCGCAGAGGAGGTCCACTCGATCAGCTGTGGCGAGCTCCGCCCGCAGCTCGAAACCTAGGCTGGGGTCTTCAGGAGCGTTGGTGAGGAGAGCAGTCTCCGTGAGGGGCGTGGCGGGGCGGATGCGATACGCGCCTTCGGATTCCCGTTCCGCTATGGCGAGGAGCTGCCGGGGGCCATCGGCGACGAGCTCGATCCATTCGCGGGCGCCTTCGATGGTGTTCATCGATTCGAGGACGTGGTTCGCCACGTGAACGTGCTCGGACGTGGGCAGCCCTTCCAAGATACGGCGCACCGTGTCGGCTACGTGCTTGGCGAGGACACGGGCGGAGGATTCCGGACCGACGACGTCGTCGATCGCATGCCAGCCTCGATCCGCGAGCGCCTTGAGCTGCGCTTCCAGACGCAGCGTCACCAATTGCTCGTAGAGCCCTGAAACCGGTCCGTCGGGACTCGACAGCTCGCTCATGGCTTCCTCCCCCTCCGTGGTCAACCGTCCCATTGGTATCAGGTGTCACGGACAGGACCACCGTTGCTGAGCCCCCCCGCGGCCCCTCAGCCCCGCCCGTGGCACTCCCCGTACGTCCTCTCCGAGCCGCACCAGCACGGGGCCGTCGGGAGTGGGGGCCAAGGGGTGGCGCGGGCTCGGGCGGCGAGGGTGGTGGCGTATTGGGGGAGGAGGTCGGCGTTGGCGGGGGTGGAGGCTTCCGAGGCGGCGAAGGCTTCGTAGGAGGGGACGGTGGCGCGGACGATGCCGAGGTTGGGGGTGCCGGCGGCGGAGAGTTCGCGGAGGGAGGCTTCGATGTCCGTCAGGTGTGCCTGGTACGTCGGGTACTCCGTCTCCAGTTCCGGGTACGCCGCGAGGAGTTCCGTCAGTTCCGGTTCCGGCCAGTGGAGGACCGCCACCGGGAACGGGCGGGAGAGGGCCGTGCGGTAGGTGCCCAGTTCGGAGCGGAGGCGGGTGATCTCGGCCTGGAGTTCGGCCGGGTCGGAGGAGCCGAGGGACCAGAGGCGTTTCGGGTCGTGGAGTTCGTCGAGGGGGACCGCGCCGGAGTGGAGGCGGTCCGCCAGGGTGTCCCAGGTGTCGTGGTCGCGGGCCAGCATGCGGCGGACGCGGTGGCGGGTGGTGAGGAGGGAGACGGTCGGGTGGGGGAGTTCCGCCTCGCCGTCCACCAGCAGGGTCGCCGCTTCGGTGAGCGTCGCCTCCGCCGCCTCCAGTTCGTCGTGGGCCTCCAGCGTCTGCGCCGCGATCTCCCACGGTGCCGCCTCCGCCGGGCGCGAGCGGCGCAGGCCGTCGATGATCGCCCGCGCCTCGGCCTCGTGCCCGTACTCCCACAGGTTCGCCGCCTTGAGCGCGCGGATCAGGTGCGGGGCGGCCGGGTCGCCGGACAGCAGGTCGTCGTAGAGGGCCGTCGCGCCCGGGCGGTCGTCCGCCAGTTCCAGGTGGGCCGCGGCCTGGAGCAGCAGCGGCTCGCGGTCTCCGGGGTACCGCGCGGCGGTGCGCAGCAGACGGTCGGCTTCGGCGGCGTGGGCGGCGGGCGTGTCGGGGCGCATGCCCTTCACCGTACTGCTGTACGGCCCTGGAGAGTTGGCGCCGCAGCGCTTATCGTGCCGGGCGTGCGGGGCAGGGGACGGGAGAGGATACCGGTCGTCGTCCAGGCGCGCTCGGGGCGCCGTGGGCTCGCCCGCGTGCTCTGGCTCGCCGCCGAGACCGTCGTCACCTGCGGTGTTCTCATCCTGCTGCTGGTCGTGCACCAGCTGTGGTGGACCAATCAGCAGGCCCGTGCCGAGGCGGGGGAGCGGGTCGCCGCGCTGGAGCGGGAGTGGGGGATCTCTCTTCCGGATCGTGAGACGGTCTCCCCTTCGGTTTCACCCTTCCCTGACTCCTCTGTCGGTCCTTCTTCTCCTTCGGCGGGTGTGCCGTCGGCCTCGGCCTCGGCCCCGGCTCCGGAGCGAGCGTCGCCGCCGCCCGCCGGCCCACGTTCCTCCCCCGTCTCCGGCGACGCCTTCGCCGTGCTGCGGATCCCGCGGATCGGGCTGAGCGTGCCCGTCGCCCAGGGCATCTCCAAGAGCAAGGTGCTCGACAAGGGGTACGTCGGGCACTACCCCGGCACCGCCGCGCCCGGCGCCCCCGGGAACGTCGCGCTCGCCGGGCACCGGAACACGCACGGCGAGCCGTTCCGGTACGTGAACCGGCTGCGGAAGGGCGACGAGATCTCGCTGCGGACGCGGGAGGGCACGTACACCTACCGCGTCGACCAGATCCTGCCGGTCACCTCGCCGCGCGACACCGGTGTCATCCAGCCGGTGCCCCGGTCGATCGTGAAGCCGTCGTACGGGTACTCCAAAGCCGGGTCCTACCTCACGCTCACCACCTGCACGCCCGAGTTCACCTCCCGTTACCGGCTCATCGTCTGGGCGACCCTGCGACGGTGACGGCGGCGCCCGCCAGGGCCAGGGTCGCCGAGGCCGCCACGGCCGCGTCGGGGCCCGGCCCCGAGAGGGCCAGCATCAGGGCCACGCCGGCCGCCGAACCGATGTACCGGGCCGTGTTGTTGGCGCCCGAGCCCATCGCCGCGCGTTCCGGGGGCACGGAGTCGACCGCGAGGCGGGGCAGCGCGGCGTTCAGCAGGCCGCTGCCCGCGCCCGCCACCACCAGGCCGGCGACCAGGCGCGGCCAGGGCAGGCCCGCGGAGTCGAGGGCGCCGAGGAGGGCGAGGACGCCGGCCGCCGACAGGACGAAGCCGAGGGCCAGTTGGTACGCGGCCGGGACGCGGCCCGCGAGCCGGCGGGCCTGCAGCGCGACCACGAACGACGTGCCCGACCAGAGGAGGAAGAGCCAGGCCGTCGCCGCCGGGGCCATGCCCGCACCGTGCTGGAGCAGCGTCGGCACCACGCTGAACAGGCCGATCACCGCCAGCCCGGTGAAGAGTGCCCCCAGCGTCGCCACCCGGAACTCGGGCCTCCGCAGCAGTCCCAGGTCGATCATCGGCTCCGCCGCGCGCCGCTCCACCCGCAGGAACAGGGCGGTGAGCGCCACCGCCGCCAGCAGGAGCAGCCCGACCGGCGGGCGCAGCCAGCCGTCCCGGCCCAGCGTCAGGGCGGTCAGCAGCGCCGCCGTCGCGAGGGCGAGCGTCGTCGCCCCCGCCAGGTCGGGACGCGGACGCCCCCGGCCGTTCGAGGCGCGTGCGGTCGGGCCGGAGGCCGTACCGCCGCCGAGCAGGCGGGCTCCGGCCGCCGCCGTCAGGAGGGCCGCCGCGCCCAGGACCGCGTACGCCAGCCGCCAGTCCAGCAGGCTGAGGCCCGCCGTGAGGAGCGGGCCCAGCGCGATGCCGCCGCTCACCGACGCGCCCCAGACGCCGGTGGCCCGGATCCGGTCGCGGCCCGAGGGGTACGCGTCGGCGAGCAGGCCCAGGCTGCCCGCGAGGACGGCCGCGCTCGCCGCGCCCTGTGCGACGCGGGCCGCCGTGAACAGCGCCGTCGACCCGGCGGCGGCGCCGAGCGCGGTCGTCACGCCGAGGGCCAGCGTGCCGAGCAGGAACACCCGGCGCCGGCCGTGCGCGTCGGCCAGCGCGCCCGCCACCAGGAGCAGCGCGGCGAGGCCGAGCGGGGTGCCGTTGAGCAGCCACGCCTGCGCCGAGGCCGGCGTCCCGAACGCCTCCGCCGTCGCCGGCAGGGTCAGCATCGGCGCCGTGTAGTTCATGAGCGCGAGGGCGGTGGCGAGGCCGGTGACGGCGAGCGTGGCCCGGCCGGGGGAGCGGGAGGCGGTCGTGGTGGTCGGTGAGGGAGTGGGGCGGGGTGTGCGCACGGGACCTCCACCCGGTCGCGATGAGTGGGTTCGGTGATTGAACTCACGAGGGGGCTCGCACTCTACCCTCCTCGGTTCGTTGAATGAACCCCCTTCGGTACGCTGGGGGGCATGGCCCTCGGCAAGGACTACGCCCAGCAGCAGTGCTCCATCGCCCGCGCCCTGGAGGTCGTCGGCGAGCGCTGGACGCTCCTGGTGGTGCGCGACGCGTTCTACGGCGTCCGCCGCTACAGCGACTTCCTCGCCCACCTCGGCGCCCCCCGCGCGGTCCTGGCCGCGCGCCTCCAGGCCCTCGTCGATGCCGGGGTCCTCGACCGCCGCCGGTACCAGGACTCCCCGCCCCGCGACGAGTACGTCCTCACCGGGCGCGGCCTCGCCCTCTGGCCCGTGGTGTGGGCCCTCGGCGCCTGGGGGCGGAACGAGATCCCCGGCACCCTCCCGCTGCGGCTGTTCCACCACGCCGACTGCGGCACCGAACTGGACCGCAGCGGCGCCTGCCCCGCCTGCCGCGTCCCCGTCGACCCCGCCGACATCGAGATGCGGCCCGGCGAGGGCCTCGACCCCGACCCCGCCGAACCCGTCGCCCGCGCGCTCCTCGCCCCGCGCCGCCTGCTCACGCCGCTGGACCCGGCGGCGCGCTGAACGGACGTCACGACCACCTCCACGCGCGGGCCGGGAACTCTCCCGTACTCCCGTTCGTCTTCCCCGGCGGACAGTGAGTTCCGGGGAACGGGGGGCGCGATGAGCGGGAGTCTGGTCCTGCGCCGACTCGCGCCCCCCGTCCACCCGCGCCCCAGCGCCCACCAGCGCACCGGCGCGGCCCCTGCCCGCCGGCGGGCCGGCGCGACCGCCGCCCTCCTGCGCCGGGTCGCGTCCCGCGCCCTCCTCCCGGTCCTGCTCCTCGCCGCCTCCGCCGGGCTCTTCCTCGCGGACGGCTCCCTCGGCGGGACCGTCGGCGTCGCCGTCTCCGCGGTCGCCGCCGCCTCCGCCGCGCTCTGCGGCCTCGTCGGCGCGCGTACGGCTCCGGTCGCGCCGGCCACCCGCGTACGCACCGCGCTGCGCGACCGGGCCCGGCGCACGGCCTTCCTCCCGCAGCGCGACCCCGACGCCGCCGGCCGACGCCGGCCCCGGGCACCCGGACGTTCCCTCCCGACGGCCGCGTAGGGGCCGCCGCGTCACGCGCGGCGCACGCCCCTTCGCGCAGTCCGTCCTGCCGAGATCCGTCATCCCCGGCACGACGAACCCCGGAGGGTTCCTTTGTCCTTCTTCCCCGCCCCCTTCCTCGACGCCTTCTCCGACCTCGTCGGGCGCCTCGCCGCGCTCCTCCAGCCCGCGTTCGGCGGCGCCGCGACCGCCGCCGCCGTCGTCCTCCTCACCGCCCTCGTCCGGCTCGCCGTCCACCCCCTCTCCCGCGCCTCCGTCCGGGGCCAGCAGGCCAGGGTCCGGCTCGCGCCCCGGGTCGCCGCGCTCCGCGAGAAGCACAAGAACCGCCCCGAGCGGCTCCAGCGGGCCCTCCTCGAACTGCACGCCGAGGAGAAGGTCTCGCCGTTCGCCGGGATCCTGCCGGCGCTGCTCCAGGCGCCCGCCTTCCTCCTCCTGTACGCGCTCTTCTCGTCCGGCGACCGGATGGCCGGGCACACCCTCCTGGGCGCGCCGCTGGACGGCCGCTGGACCGGCGCGCTCGGCGACGGCGGGCCGTTCGGGCGGGCCGGGCTGGTGTACCTGGCGCTGTTCGCCGTCGCGCTCGGGATCGCCGCGTACCAGTACCTCCGGACCCGGCGGGAGATGGCGAAGGCGCCCGCCGGGGCCGGCACGCCGCCGGCGCTCGGGCGGATCCTGCCGCTGCTGTCCTTCGGGACGGTCGTGACCGCCGCCGTCGTCCCGCTCGCCGTCGGGCTCTACCTGGTGACCAGCACCGCCTGGTCCGTCGTCGAGCGCGCCCTACTCATGCGTAAGGGTCCGCAGGCTGAACGGGGTCTTGCGGGCTGAACGGGAGTCTTGGAGGATCGGACGATCCTCCGATGGCCGCACTCCATCGGCCGGGGCACCGAAGGGCCTCCCCCCGGGCCCACCTCGACCACAGGGAGAAGACCATGAAGCTGCTGCGAGTCGGCCCGCCGGGCGCCGAGCGCCCCGCCCTCCTCGACGGGGACGGGACGCTCCGCGACCTGTCCTCCTTCACCGACGACGTCGACGGCCGGCTGCTCTCGGACACCGCGACCCTCGACCGGATCCGCGCCGCCGCCGAGGCGGGCGTGCTGCCCGCGTACGGCGGTTCCGGCGACGCCACCGGGCTGCGGGTCGGCCCGCCGGTCGGCCGGATCGGCAAGGTCGTGTGCATCGGGCTGAACTACCACGGCCACGCCGCCGAGACCGGGCAGGCCACCCCCGCCGAGCCGGTCGTCTTCCTCAAGGCCGCCGACACCGTCGTCGGACCGGACGACACCGTGCTCGTCCCGCGCGGCTCGGTGAAGACGGACTGGGAGGTGGAGCTGGCGATCGTCATCGGCCGCACCGCCCGCTACCTGGAGACCGACGAGGAGGCCCTGGCGCACGTCGCCGGGTACGCGCTCGCGCACGACGTCTCCGAGCGCGAGTTCCAGATCGAGCGCGGCGGCACCTGGGACAAGGGCAAGAACTGCGAGACCTTCAACCCGCTCGGGCCCTGGCTGGTGACCGCCGACGAGGTGCCCGACCCGCAGGACCTCACCCTGCGGCTGTGGGTGAACGGCGAGCTGAAGCAGGAGGGCCACACCTCCGACCAGATCTTCCCGGTCGCCGAGGTCGTCCGGTACGTGAGCCGCTTCATGACGCTCTACCCGGGCGACGTCATCAACACCGGCACGCCCGCCGGCGTCGCCATGGGGCAGCCCGACCCCAAGCCGTACCTCCGCCCCGGCGACGTCGTCGAGCTGGAGATCGAGGGCCTGGGCCGCCAGCGCCAGGAACTGAAGAGCGCCTGACCCGGCGGGCGCCCGCCCCGGTGGGCGGCTGACCCGGCGAGAGCATGCCCCGGTGGGCGCCCGGTCCGTCCGTGCACCCACCGGGGTGGCCGATTCCGGCGGCCCCGCGTGGGTGCCGCCATTTCGGCACATTTTCTGCATATTGCGACATATGGAACACTCGACAGCCGCCCGCGCTCCCCGCCGCACCGCCCGTCTCGCCCTTTCCGCCGCGACGGCGGTCGCCGCCGCCGGCGCCCTCGTCGGCGGCCTCGCCGCCACCGGCGCCGCCGATCCCCTGCCCGGCGGGCTGGGCCCCTGCGTCCCGGGAAAGTGCCCGCCCTCCTACCCCGACATCAACAACGGCGCCGTGCTGTGGCGGGACAACGGCGTCAACGTCTTCGTCGGCGGCGACTTCCTCGTCCGCGAGGCCGCCGCCGAGGCGGAGGGCAAGGTCGTCGTCCTCGGCGGCTTCGACCAGAACAAGCGCGAGGGCGTCTCCGCCGTCTACAACGTCGGCGTCGCCGGCGTCGGTTCGCGCGTCGTGCCCGACAACGGCACCGACTTCCTCACCGTCGGCAAGGACCTCACCGTCGCCGCCGGACAGCGCCTCCTCACCGAGGAGGGCTCCGTCTCCGGGAAGACGCGGTACGCCGGCACCGCCACCGGCACCGTGGTCCCGGCGCCCGTCAAGGACGCCGGCGCCGCCGCCCCGTACACCGCCCTGCGCGGCGAACTCGGCGAGGCCAGCCAGTGCTACGCGTACGTCGGCGGGGCCTCCCGCACCCCCACCGGCACCGCCGTCAACAACGGCTCCGAGACCGTCTTCACCGGTGACGGCACCTCCGCGCTCCAGGTCTTCACCGTCGACTTCGACCTGGAGTCGGCGAGCGGCGGACAGCAGGGCATCCGCTTCGAGAACATCCCCGAGAACGCGACCGTTCTCGTCAACGTCCTCGGCGAGGACCGGACCGTCGACACGTACATCGGCGGACTGCCGGGGCTCCGCGACCGGCTGCTGTGGAACTTCCCGGACGCGACCCGGGTGAAGTTCGAGGGCACCGCGCAGTTCGCGGGCAGCGTGCTCATCGGCAACCCGGCCAGCACCGCGACGATCACGATGCCGGGCATGAACGGCCGGTTCTTCACCACCGGCAACCTGACCCACGCGTCCGAGCCGGGCGGGGGCGGCGGCCAGGAGATCCACAACTACCCGTTCAACGGCGACCTGCCGGCCTGCGACGAGGACAACCCGACCTCCCCGACGCCGACCTCCCCGACGCCGACGACCCCGACCCCGACCGACACGACGCCCACCCCGACGGAGCCGACCCCGACGGAGCCGACCCCGACGGAGCCGACCCCGACGGAGCCGACCCCGACGGAGCCGACCCCGACGGAGCCGACCCCGACGGAGCCGACCCC
>NZ_JBHVMF010000038.1:0-14328 GCF_042797055.1 Streptomyces sp. NPDC057854 | reverse complement strand
GACCGACACCACCCCGACCCCCACGGAGCCCACTCCCACGGAGCCGACTCCCACGGAGCCGACTCCCACGGAGCCGACTCCCACCGAGCCCACCCCCACGGAGCCCACCCCCAGCCCGACCGACTCCGCCGACGGCGGCACCGACACCGGCGGCACGGACTCGGGTGGCACCGACTCGGGCGGCACCGACGGCGGTTACGGCGACGACACCGGCGGCCACCACGGCGGCGGTCCCGGCGGCGGGGGCGAGCTGCCCGAGACCGGCGCCGGCACCGGCAGGGTCGTCATGGGTCTGACGGCCGCCGGCCTCGCGCTCGGCGGCGGCGCGCTCGTCGCCGTCAGCCGCCGGCGCTCGCGCGGGGCAGCGTGACCGTGACGCCCTCGCGGGCCGACCGCCGCGCCGCTTCCAGCACGTCCAGCGCGGCGGCGGCCTCCAGCGCGGTGACCGGGTTCGGGCCGGTGCCGCGCACGGCGGCGGCGACGGCCGCGTAGTACGCCGGATAGTCCCCCGGCACCGACGGCACCGGGGTCCCGCCGCCGGTCACCGGGGACTCCCCGGCGCCGAGCCGGCCCCACAGCGCCTCGGGCTCCTCGCCCCAGGCCGTGCCGGGGGCCGGCCGCAGCCCCTCGCGGAGCGCCGCCTCCTGCGGGTCGAGCCCGTACGTCACGAAGCCGGCGCGCTGTCCGAGCACCCGGAACCGGGGGCCGAGCTGGGCGGCGGTGGAGCTCACGTACAGGTGGGAGCGGACGCCGTTCGCGTGGGTGACGGCGACGAACGTGTCGTCGTCGGCCTCCGCGCCCGGGCGGCGCACGTCCGACTCGGCGTAGACGGTGACGGCCGGGCCGAAGAGGACCAGCGCCTGGTCGACGACGTGGCTGCCGAGGTCGTACAGCAGCCCGCCGATCTCCTCCGGGGCGCCGGACTCGCGCCAGCCGCCCTTCGGGCGCGGGCGCCACCGCTCGAACCGGGACTCGAAGCGCTGGACCTCGCCCAGTTCGCCGGCGTCGAGGAGGCGGCGGAGGGTGAGGAAGTCGCTGTCCCAGCGCCGGTTCTGGAAGACGGACAGCAGCAGCCCGCGCTCCTCGGCCAGCTCCGCGAGCGCGCGCGCCTCGGCGGCGGTCGCGGCGAGCGGCTTGTCGACGACGACCGGCAGGCCCGCCTTCAGGGCGGCCCCGGCGATCGGCACATGGGTCTTGTTGGGGGAGGCGACGACGACCAGGTCGAGCTCCGGGCCGCCGTCGGCCCACAGGTCCTCGGGCCGGGCGAGCACCTGGACGCCCGGGTGGGCGGCCCGCGCCTCGGCGGCGCGCTCCGGGTTCCCGGTGGTGACGGCGGCGAGCGTCAGGTCGGGGGAGGCGGCGATCAGCGGGGCGTGGAAGACCGAGCCCGCGAGGCCGTAGCCGACGAGACCGACGCGGAGGGGGGCGGGGGTGGCGAGGGGCGTCATGGACGCCACTTAAGCAACGCTGTTGCCGAAGTGCAAGCAGGGGGCAGAATGGGCCGGTGACGGTGATGACGAGGGACCCCGGCGGCGGCGCCAACCTGTCGGCGCTGCGCGGCCACAACGCGGCGCTCGTGCTCGACCTGCTGCGCACGGCGGGGGAGGACGGCATCAGCCGTCTGGAACTCGCCGCCCGCACCGGCCTCACCCCGCAGGCCGTCAGCAAGATCACCGCCCGGCTGCGCGCCGAGGGCCTGGCGGCGGAGGCCGGCCACCGCGCCTCGACCGGCGGCAAGCCCCGTACCGTCCTGCGGCTCGTCCCCGCCGCCGCGTACGCCGTCGGCGCCCACCTCGACCGCGACGGCCTGACCCTCGCCCTCACCGACCTCACCGGCACCGCCGTGGCCGTCCGCCACCACCCCCTCACCCTGGCCGCCGGCCCGGAACCCGTCCTCGCGGCCCTGGCGGAGGAGGTACGGGCGCTGCCGGCGCCGGCCGCCGGCCCGGGCACGGGCCCCGCCCCCGTGCTCGGTGTCGGGCTCGCCATGCCCGGGCCGCTGGCCCACCGGCGGGGCGTCCCGGGACGGGTGACGGGGGCGCCGGTGTGGGACGGGTTCCCGGTGCGGGACGAACTGGCCGCGCGCCTCGGGCTGCCCGTCACGCTCGACAAGGACACCAACGCCGCCGCCCTCGGCCTCGCCGTCCGCCCCGGCGCCCCCCGCTCGTTCGCCTACGTCCACCTCGGTACGGGGCTGGGCGCGGGGCTCGTCGTCGACGGCGTCCCGCTGCGCGGCGAACGGACGGGGGCGGGCGAGCTCGGCCACCAGACGGTCCAGCTCGACGGGCCGCCCTGCGGCTGCGGCGGGCGCGGCTGCCTGGAGGTGCTGTGCCTCGCGGCGGTGGCCCGGGAGGAGCCGGCCGAGGCGGCGCGGATCCTCGGCACCGGCGCGGCGAACCTGGTGCGGCTCCTCGACATCGACCGGGTCCTGCTCGGCGGCCGGGTGGTCCTCGCGGCGCCCGGGGTCTACGCGGCGGGGGTGGCGGCCGTGCTGGCCGGCCTGGGCCTGCCGACGCCGGTCGAGGTGGCGGACGTCCCGCACGCCGTGGCGCTGGGCGCGGCCCAGCTGGTCCTGGCCCCGGTCTTCGGCCTGGCGCCGCGACCGCCGGAGGTCACCCCCGGAACCGTCGGTTCATCGGAAGAGCGGACGGTCGGACCATAGGCTGATCGGGCGGATTCGGCGGGCCGGGCGGGGGCCCCGCGGGTGTCGGCGCCGGTCGTGGCGCGGGCGCTGTGGCAGCGTCGCGGGCGATCCGTACGTCCGCGAGCAGCAAAGGCACCCGCCCATGGCACCCGCCCCCCGGCCCCTGCGCAGCGCCCCCGCCCTCGCCCTCGCCGCCGCGGCCGCCGCCCTGACGTTCACGCTGCCGCCCGCCGCCGCGTCGGCCGCGCCCGCGCCCGCCCCCGCGTGCGGCGGCGCGGCCGGGACCCGGTTCCCGCTCGACACGCGGATCAGCGGCGGGCCCGCCGACTACCCTGCCGGGGGTGCCTTCCGGTCCTGGGAGCTGGAGGTGCGGAACACCACCGGCAGCCCCTGCACGGGGGTGCATCCGGTGCTGGTCCTGGCCGACGAGGAGCGGGTGCTGCGGCCCGAGCAGATCCGGCTGGAGTTCTACGACGGGGAGGCCGGGCGGTGGCGGGCGGTCGCGTTCGAGGCGACCGAGGAGGCGGAGAGCGTCGGCGCGTTCACCGGGTTCGACGGGTTCACCGTGCCCGCCCGGCGGGCCGTCACCGTGCCGGTCCGGCTGGCGTTCCGGGCCGACGCCGTGCCGGACGAGGTCGTCGTGAACGCGGCGCTCGTCCAGCGCCGGGGCGCCGACGGCGACTGGGTGGGCCGCTCCGGCGACTACCGCCTCACGATCGGACCGCCCGACCCGTCCGCCCCCGCCGAACCGACGCCCCCCGGCACCACCTCCCCGGCCCCGGAACCGACCCCGGACCCGAACGCGCACTCGACCCCGACCCCGACCTCGACGCCGAGCCCGACTCCCACCGGGACGGCGCCCCCGTCCGCGCCCGCCGCCACCCCCGCGCCCGACGGCACCGCCCCGCCCCGTACCGACACCGCCGCCCCCCGCCCCCGCCCCGAACTCGCCCACACGGGACCGGAGGACGCCGTCCGGTTGGCTCCCTGGGCGGCGGCCCTCGCCCTCGCCGGCGCCCTCCTCACCCGCGCCGCCCGCCGCCCCCGCCCCTGAACCGGCGGAGATCTCCCTCCCCGGCTCCCGGCCCCGAACCCGCGGGACACCCGCCGTACACCCTCCCGTTCACCCCCGTCTGCGACGATCCCCGGATGAACCAGCACCACGCCCCGAGCAGCCCCGGCGTCCCCGGCGCGCCCGTCCGTTCCGGCGTCCCGGAGCACGGCCGGGTGCCCAAGTACTACGCCGTGAAGGCCCGACTCGCCGTGCTCGTCGACGAGTTGGGAGAGGGCGGCGCGCTGCCCACCGAGCGCGACCTCGCCGTCCGCTACGAGGTGTCCCGGGAGACCGTCCGGCAGGCCCTGCGCGAACTTCTCCTGGAAGGACGGCTGCGCCGCCAGGGGCGCGGCACGGTCGTCGCCGGGCCCAAGCTCGAACAGCCGCTGTCGCTCGCGAGCTACACCGAGGGCGTCCGCCGCCAGGGACGCCGCCCCGGCCGCAGCATCGTCTCCCTCGACCGCTTCCCCTGCCCCGACGCGCTCGCCCCCGAGGTCGGGGTGGCGCCCGGCGCGCCCGTCTGGCACATGGAGCGGGTGCTGCTCGCCGACGACGAGCGGGTGGGCCTGGAGAGCACGTACGTCTCCGAGGCCCGGGTCCCGCGCCTGGACACGGACTTCGACCCCGACTCGTCCTTCTACGGCTACCTCCGCGACCGGCTCGGCATCACCTTCGGCGACGCCGACGAGCGGATCGAGACCGTGCTCGCCACCCCTCGGGAGGCGCTGCTCATCGGCACCCCGCCGGCTCTCCCGATGCTGCTGCTGCACCGGCTCTCCCGCGACGAGGACGGCCGGCCGCTGGAGCGGGTCCGCACCCTCTACCGGGGTGACCGGTTCAGCTTCACCACCCACCTCGGCCGTCAGGACTGACCGGGAACGGCCCGGTGTCCATCCCCCGTCAGATCACGGGAAGATAACGGGTCTAGGCCAAGCTTGTCGGGCCGTTCACCGTCCCGTCGTCCGCACGACCGGCCCGGGACACCCGCCGCCCCGACCGTGGACGGCATGAAGGTGATCGTCGTAGGAGCCGGCGTGGTGGGCACCATGCACGCCTGGCAGGCAGTGGAACGCGGCCACGAGGTCGTACACATCGAGCGCGAGGCCGAGGCGCGCGGAGCCTCCCTGAGGAACTTCGGCCAGATCTGGGTCAGCGGACGCGCGGGCGGCGAGGAACTCGACACCGCCCTGCGCGCCCGCGAGCTCTGGGAGGGCATCGGCGCCCGCGTCCCCCGCCTCGGCTTCCGTGCGAACGGCTCCCTGACCCCCGTCCGGGGCGCGCTGGAGCTGGCCGTCGCCGAGGCGGCCGTCGCCCGCGACGACGCCGCCGCCCGCGGCTACAAGCTGCTCACCCCCGAGGAGGCCCGGGCGGTCAACCCGGCCCTGCGCGGCGCCTTCGACGCCGCCCTGTGGTGCGAGCGGGACGCCGCCGTCGAGCCGCGCACCGCGCAGCTCGCCCTCCGCGAGGCGCTGCTCGCCACCGGCCGCTACACCTTCCTCCCGAACCGCGAGGTCCGCGAGGTCGTCGGCGAGCACGCCGTCCGCGACGACCACGGCGACCTGCACAGCGGCGACGCCGTCGTCCTGTGCACCGGCGCCTGGCTCTCCGGCCTGGTCCGCGAGGTCGCCGGGGCGATCCCGGTCCGCCGGGTCCGCCTCCAGATGATGCAGACCGCGCCGCTCGGCGAGCCGCTGACCACCTCCGTCGCGGACGCCGACTCCTTCCGCTACTACCCGGCCTACGCCTCCGGGGCGCTCGACGCGCTCAACGCCGGCCAGGCGCAGGACCCGACCGCCGCCGCCCACAGGATGCAGCTGCTCATGGTGCAGCGCCTCGACGGCGGGCTGACCATCGGCGACACCCACGAGTACGAGCACCCCTTCGCCTTCGACACCGTCGAGGACCCCTACGAGCACCTGGTCCGGGTCGTCGAGTCGCTCCTCGGCCGCCCGCTGCCGGCGATCCGCCGCCGCTGGGCCGGCGTGTACGCGCAGTGCGTGGACACCACCCGGGTCGTGCACCGGCAGCGGGTGCGGGACGGGGTCTGGCTCGTGACCGGACCCGGCGGCCGGGGCATGACGTGCTCGCCCGCCATCGCCGAGACGACCGCGAACGAACTGGGCTGGTGAAGCAGATGACCGACAAGCAGCAGAACCTGATCGTCCTCGACATGGCCGGCACCACCGTCGCCGACGACGGCCTCGTCGAGCGGGCCTTCACGGCCGCCGCCGAACGCCTCGGTGAGGACCCGGCCACGATGATCGACCACGTCCGCGCCACCATGGGCGAGTCCAAGATCTCCGTCTTCCGGCACCTGCTCGGCGGCGACGAGGACCGCGCCCGGCAGGCCAACCTCGCCTTCGAGGAGGCGTACGGCGCGCTGGTCTCGGAGGGCCTGATCGCCCCGGTCCCCGGCGCCGCCGAGACGATCGGCGCGCTCCGCGAGCAGGGCCGTACCGTTGTCCTCACCACCGGCTTCGCCCGCGTCACCCAGGACGCCATCCTGGACGCGCTCGGCTGGCGGGACCTCGCCGACCTCACGCTCTGCCCGGCCGACGCCGGCGGCCGGGGCCGCCCGTACCCGGACATGGTCCTCACCGCGTTCCTCCGCACCGGCGCCGTCGCCGACGTCCGGCAGACGGTCGTCGCGGGCGACACCTCGTACGACATGCTCAGCGGCGTCCGGGCCGGCGCCGGGATCGTCGCCGGCGTCCTCACCGGCGCCCACGGCAAGGCCGCGCTCACCGCGCACGGCGCCACCCACGTCCTCGGCTCCGTCGCCGAACTCCCCGACGTGATACGGGAGTACGCGTCGTGACCAGCGGCATCCGCTTCGACGGCGTCTCCGTCGCGTACGGCGCCACCACGGTCCTCGACGGGCTCACCCTCACCGTGGAGCCCGGCGAGGTGATGGCCCTTCTCGGGCCGTCCGGCTCCGGCAAGACCACCGCCCTGCGCGCGGTCGCCGGCTTCGTCCGGCCCTCCGCGGGCCGGGTGTGGATCGGCGACCGGGACGTCACCGACCTCCCGCCGTACCAGCGGGGCATCGGCATGGTCGTCCAGCAGTACGCGCTCTTCCCGCACCTGCGCGTGGACGAGAACGTGGCCTTCGGGCTGAAGGCGCGCAAGCACCTGAAGGCGGAGATCCCCGCCCGGGTCGCCGAGGCCCTGGAGATGACCGGGATGGGCGCCTACGCCGAGCGCCACCCGCGCGAGCTGTCCGGCGGCCAGCAGCAGCGGGTCGCCATCGCCCGCGCCCTCGCCATCCGCCCCGACGTCCTGCTGCTCGACGAGCCGCTGTCCGCGCTCGACGCGCAGCTCCGCTCCGGGATGCTCGCCGAACTGGCCCGGCTCCACCGCGAACTCCCCGACGTCTCCGTCCTGTACGTCACCCACGACCAGGTCGAGGCGCTGACCCTCGCCGACCGGATCGCCGTCATGGACAAGGCCCGGCTCCAGGACTGCGGCACCCCGCAGGAGCTGTACCGGCGGCCCCGCACCGAGTTCACCGCCTCCTTCGTCGGCAACGCCAACCTGCTGCCGGTGCGGGTCGGCGCCGACGGCGTCGACTTCGCCGGCACCGCGCTGAAGGTCCCGGCCGGCGACGCGGCGCCCGGCGCCGCCGCCACCCTCTGCGTCCGCCCGCACCTCATCGGCGTCGGCGACGGCCCCAACGCCCTGCGCGGCCGGATCGCCGAGGTCCAGTGGCGCGGCGCCACCCACCGGCTGTACGTGGACGTCGGCGGGCACCGGGTCAAGGCGGACGTGCGGGAGCTGCGGGACACGCCGCCGCTGGGCCAGGAGATCACCCTGCACTTCGCGCCCGAGGACGCGGTGCTGCTCGCGGCGGGGGTGAACGATGGCTAGCGCCCAGGCCGCCGCGCCGCCCGTCGTCGGGGCGGACCGCCCGGCCCGGAGCCGTACCGTCCCCGCCTGGGTGTGGGCGCTGCCGCCCGTCGCCGTCCTCGGGCTCGTCTTCCTCTACCCGCTGGGGCTCGTCGTCCAGGAGTCGCTGGCGCCCGGCGCGTACGCCGACGTGTTCGCCTCCGCGTCGTTCCGGGACGCGCTGGTCACCACCGTGTGGCTGGCGGTCGGCGCCACCGTCGGCTGTCTCGTCCTCGGCTTCGTCCTCGCGCTGATCGTCGCGTTCGTGCCCTTCCCCGGCGCGAAGGCGGTCTCCCGCTTCATCGACGTCTTCCTCTCCTTCCCCTCCTTCCTCATCACCCTCGCCCTGCTCTTCGTGTACGGCACGGTCGGCATGGCCAACGGCCTGTGGACCGGCGTGACCGGCGCCGCCGAGGGGCCCTTCCACTTCCTCACCACCCCGTGGGGCGTGCTCCTCGCCGAGATCACGTACTTCACGCCGTTCGTGATGCGCCCGCTGCTCGCCGCCTTCTCCCAGCTGGACACCGCCCAGCTGGAGGTGGCGTCCTCGCTCGGCGCCCGGCCCGCGCGGATCGTGCGGAAGGTGATCCTCCCGGAGGCGCTGCCCGCGCTCGCCGCCGGCGGCAGCCTCGTCCTCGTCATGTGCCTCAACGAGTTCGGGATCGTGCTCTTCACCGGCGCCAAGGGCGTCACCACCCTCCCGATGCTCGTCTACTCCAAGGCCATCCTCGAATCCGACTACGCCGCCGCCTGCGTGGTCGCCGTCGTCAACGTCGCGATCTCCGTCGGCCTCTACGCCGTCTACCGGGTGGTGAGCAAGCGTGCTGGTGCATAGCCGTACCGGACGGTGGGCGTCCTGGCTGGTCTTCGCGGTCCTCTTCGTGCCGCTCTTCGCCGTCCCGCTCCTCGTCATCGCCGCCGCGTCCTTCTCCACCCACTGGTCCGGCGCCTTCCCCTCCGGCCCGACGACCGAGCACTACGCGGCGGCCGTCCGCGGCGAGTCGCTGCGGGCCCTGACGACCAGCCTCGTCACCGCCGCCGCCGCGAGCCTCCTCGCGCTCACCCTCGGCACCTGGGCCGCGCTCGCCGCCGCGTCCCTGCGCGGCCGGGGCCGACGGGTCCTCGACGCGCTGTTCGTGCTGCCGCTCGCCGTGCCGTCGGTGGTCGTCGGCCTCGCCGTCCTGGTGGCCTTCTCCCGGCCGCCGCTGCTCCTCAACGGCACCCGCTGGATCGTGATCCTCGCCCACACGGTGCTGGTCACGGCCTTCGCCCACCAGTCGGTCTCGGCGGCGATCCGCCGCCTCGACCCGATGTACGAGCAGGCGGCGGCCGGACTCGGCGCCCGCCCCGCGTACGTCCTGTTCCGGGTCAAGCTGCCGCTGCTGCTGCCCTCGCTGAGCGCCGCCGCCGGGCTCTGCTTCGCCCTGTCCATGGGGGAGCTGAGCGCCACGATGATGCTCTACCCGCCGGACTGGATGCCGCTGCCGGTGCTGGTGTTCACCGCCACCGACCGCGGGTCCCTGTTCACCGGATCGGCGCTGGCCGTGGTCCTCATGGCCACGACCCTGCTGGTCCTGCTCGCCGTCTCCCGCATCCGCAACCGAGCGTCCTACCGCTGACCCCGCACGCCAGGAGAAGAACGACGTCATGCTTACGCACGCCAAGCCGGTCGCCGCCGTCACCGGGGCCCTCGCCCTCGCCGCCTCCCTCACCGCCTGCGGCGGCTCCTCCGCCGCCTCCGACGAGAAGGTCGTCACCGTCTACAGCGCCGACGGCCTCAAGGGCGAGAAGGGCGACGGCTGGTACGACAAGGTCTTCGCCGACTTCGAGAAGGAGACCGGCATCAAGGTGAAGTACGTGGAGGGCGGCTCCGGGGAGATGGTCCAGCGGGCCCTCCGCGAGAAGTCCAACACGCAGGCCGACGTGATCGTCACGCTGCCGCCCTTCATCCAGCAGGCCGGCTCCAAGGGCCTCCTCCAGAAGTACACGCCGAAGGGCGCCGAGCAGGTCGACGGCGCCGACAAGGCCGCCGACGGCTCCTGGACCTCCGTCGTGAACAACTACTTCGGCTTCATCCACAACAAGAAGGAGCTGCCCGAGGCCCCCGGCACCTGGGAGGCGCTGCTCGACGGGAAGTTCAAGGACAGGCTCCAGTACTCCACCCCCGGCGTCGCCGGCGACGGCACCGCCGTCCTCATCAAGGCCATGCACGACTTCGGCGGCCAGGCGCCCGCCATGGAGTACCTGAAGAAGCTCCAGGCCAACAACGTCGGCCCGTCGTCCTCCACCTCCAAGCTCGCCCCCAAGGTCGACAAGGGCGAACTCCTCGTCGCCAACGGCGACGTGCAGATGAACTTCGCCCAGGCCAAGTCCATGCCGAACCTCGCCATCTGGTTCCCGGCGAAGGAGGGCGGCAAGCCCACCACCTTCGCGCTGCCCTACGCGGCCGGCCTCGTCGACAAGGCCCCGCACACCGAGAACGGCAAGAAGCTCCTCGACTTCATGCTGAGCGAGGGCGCGCAGCGCGAGGTCAGCGCCGTCGGCGGCGGCTTCCCGGCCCGCAAGGACATCAAGGCCACCGACGCCAACGCGATCGAACTCGCCCGGCTGATCGAGGGCGTCGAGATCTTCGAGCCGGACTGGGCCGACATCGACAAGAACCTGTCGTCCTACGTCGACGCGTGGAAGTCCGCGACCGGAAGCTGAGAGTTCACCGCACGTCCCCTCGACCCCCTCCGCAGATAGCGGAAAGATAACGGGTACGGACCAACGCCCCCGAGCGATCGGGGGCGTTGGCATGCGCATCCACCTCTTCCCCCTCTCGTGGAGGACACCGACATGCCGATCCCCGGCATCTCCCGCCGCACCGTGCTCGCCGCAGGCGCCGCCGGCACCGCCCTCGCCGCCACCGGCCTCGCGACCGCCCCCGCCGCCCACGCGGCGGCCCCGACGCTGCCGAACGGCACCAGCCTCGACAAGGTCCTCGTCGTCGGCATGGACGGCCTGCGGTACGACCGGATCGACGCCGCCAAGGCCCCCACCCTCAAGTCCCTGATGGCGAACGGCACCTACGGCCGCTCCCTGCTCTACGCCAACCCGATGGCCGCGACCTCGTCGGGCCCCGGCTGGTCGACGATCTCCACCGGCGTCTGGCCCGACAAGCACGGCGTGAAGGACAACACCTTCACCGGCAAGAACTACGCGAAGTACCCCGGCTTCCTGGCCCGCCTGCACCAGGTCAGGCCCCAGCTCTCCCTCTTCGCCGCCGTCGACTGGCCCGAGCTGGACACCCACGGCACCGTCACCCCCGGCGCCGACGCCAAGCTCGTCTACAACAACAACTACGCCGTCAACGACAAGGTCATCACCGACCTCACCGAGGACGTCCTCCGCAACCAGAACCCGGACGTCCTCTTCGTCTACTTCGGCGAGACCGACGAGATCGGCCACACCTACGGCGCCGCCAGCCAGAAGTACCTCGACGCCATCGACGTCCAGGACGCCTACCTCGCCCGCCTCCTCGCCGCGATCCAGGCCCGTCCCACGTACGCCTCCGAGCGGTGGACCGTCATCGTCACCACCGACCACGGCCACACCGACGCCGGCGGCCACGGCGGCTCCGCCATCGAGGAGCGCCGCACCTTCGTCCTCGCCCAGGGCCCCGGCATCGCCGCCGGCGCCCGCCCCATCGACACCCGGCTCGTCGACGTCGCCGCCACCGTCTTCCACCAGCTCGGCATCGTCCCCGACCCGTCCTGGGGCCTCGACGGCAAGCCGGTCCAGCAGCGCTCCACCGACCCCTTCGACGCCCTGTACGGCTCGCTGGGCGGCCGGGTCGACGAGACCGGCATCCCCGCCGGCGTCCTCGGCTTCACCCACACCCCGCCCAGCGGCTGGTCCGTCGTCACCAGCGCGATGGGCACCGGCGGCGTGACCGAGTGGCGCGGCTGGTCCTTCGCCACCGACGAGTTCTGGTCCCGCGCCCAGCGCGACCAGTCCCGCGAGCTCAACGTCCGCGCCCGGGGCGTCTTCGCCGTCGCCGACTCCGACGAGTGGGCGGACAAGTCCTTCTCCGGCGTGTACGACACCACCCTGGTCACCCCGGCGTACGCGGTCGCCGGCGCCACCCGCGTCACCCTCGGCTTCACCACGTTCTACCGCCAGGAGGGCGCCCAGACGGCCGAGGTCCTCGTCTCCTTCAACGGCGGCACCCCCACCCTCGTCAAGAGCTACACGTCCGACGTGATCTCCCAGCCCCAGGCGCTCACCGTCGCCGTCCCCGCCGGCGCGTCGAACGTCAGCTTCCGCTTCCGTTACACCGGTTCCAACAACTGGTACTGGACGATCGACGGGGTCACCGTCACGCCTTCCTGACCTAGGCTGGGGGCGTCGCCACAGCGCTGTCGCGTCGCCCCCAGCACACGCACGTCACGTACGGCAGGAGTCCCGCACCCATGGCAGAGCGCAAGCCGATCGAATCCTGGCTCACCGACATGGACGGCGTCCTCATCCACGAGGGCGTCCCGATCCCCGGCGCCGACGCGTTCATCAGGAAGCTGCGGGAGACCGGCAAGCCGTTCCTGGTCCTCACCAACAACTCGATCTACACCGCCCGCGACCTGCACGCCCGCCTCCTCCGCATGGGCCTCGACGTGCCCGTGGAGAACATCTGGACCTCGGCGCTCGCCACCGCGAAGTTCCTCGACGACCAGCGCCCCGGCGGCACCGCGTACGTGATCGGCGAGGCCGGCCTCACCACCGCCCTGCACGACATCGGCTACGTCCTCACCGACCACGACCCGGACTACGTGGTCCTCGGCGAGACCCGCACCTACTCCTTCGAGGCCATGACGAAGGCGGTCCGCCTCATCAACAACGGCGCCCGCTTCATCTGCACCAACCCCGACGAGACCGGCCCCTCCCTGGAGGGCCCGCTGCCCGCCACCGGCTCCGTCGCCGCCCTCATCACCAAGGCCACCGGCAAGGACCCCTACTTCGCGGGCAAGCCCAACCCGCTGATGATGCGCACCGGCCTCAACGCGATCGGCGCCCACTCCGAGACCAGCGCCATGATCGGCGACCGCATGGACACCGACATCCTCGCGGGCCTGGAGGCGGGCATGCAGACCTTCCTCGTCCTCACCGGCCTCACCACGGAGGCGGAGATCGACCGCTTTCCGTACCGCCCGTCGACGATCGTGAAGTCGATCGCGGACCTGGTCGACCGGGTCTAGCGCTCACGGAGCGTCGCCGCTCCGGATGCGGAAAGCGCCGGAACGGGTGACCCTGCCAGTACCAGGAGGTCACCATGCGTTCAGGTCCCATCGCTCTGCGTGCCGCGGGGGCGGCACTGGCTCTGGTGCTCGCCCCCGCCGCGGGCACCGCCGTCGCCCACGACGGCGTCCAGGCCACCGTCACCCCGGCCACCGCCGCCCCCGGCGCCGACGTCGACGTCCGCGTCCAGGGCTGCAAGGGCACCACCGGCGCCGCCAAGTCCCCGGCGTTCGTCGCCGACGCCGAGCTCACCGGCCGCGACGGCGGCGCGTACGCCGTCTTCGGCGGCGCCACCGTCCGCACGGGGCTCCAGGAGGGCACCTACAAGGTCTCCGTCAGCTGCGACGGGCACGACCACCCCGACGTCGGCACCCTCACCGTCCGGCACCACCAGGAGCCGGCCCCGCGCCCGACGCCGGTCGCCCCGGTCCGCGCCGGCGGCGGAGGCACCGCCGCGTTCGCCGCCCCCGCCGCGCCCGGCGTCGCCCAGACGGCGAGCCCCGACGGACTCGGCACCCCGTACACCCTGCTCGGCCTCGGCATGGCCGGCGTCGCCGCCGTCGCGGTGGCCTTCCGGAGCTCCCGCCGCCGGCGCACGGACTAGCCGTGGCCGCGTCGAGCCGCCCGGTCACCGGGACGGCCTGGGCGGTGCTGCTCCTCGGGCTGTGGCTGTGGGGCCAGGACAGCGTCCACGGCCCCGGCGGCAGCTCGGCCCCCACGCACGGCGACATCGCGGCGGCCGGCCGCCCGCTCGGCGTGGACCTGCCGCCGTCCCGGCCGCCGATACCCGGCGCGGCGGAACCCCGCCGCGTGCAGATCCCCGCCCTCGGCATCGACGCCCCCGTCGTCCCCCGGGGCCTCGACGCCACCGGAGCGGTCGACCCGCCGCCGTACGAGCTGCCGCAGACCGTCGGCTGGTACGGCCCCGGCACCACGACGCCCGGCGCCGCCGGGCCCGCGCTCCTCGTCGGCCACGTCGACACCGACAGCCGCCCCGCCGTCTTCTACGCGCTCAGCGCCGCCCGGCCCGGCGAGACCGTCCGCGTCACCCGGACGGACGGATCCGTCGCGGTCTTCACCGTCGACGACGTCCGCGTCGTCCCGCGCGACGGCTTCGACGCCCGGGCCGTCTACGGCCCCCGCGACCCGGCCCGCGCCGAACTCCGGCTCATCACCTGCGGCGGCACCTTCGACCGCGCGAGCGGCGTCTACACCGCGAACGTCGTCGTCTCGGCCTACCTGACGGGCGCCGAGTAGCGCCCCGTCCCGCCGATGGCGAGAAGCCGGGGGAGCGGTTCGATCCGCACACTCCGGAACCGGCCCGCGACACACGGTAGTTGCGCACGGGCAAACGAGAAGGCCCCTCGCTCGCGCGAGGGGCCTTCTCCGTCGGTGCGCCGCCAGGGACTCGAACCCCGGACCCGCTGATTAAGAGTCAGCTGCTCTAACCAACTGAGCTAGCGGCGCCTGC
>NZ_JBHVMF010000037.1:0-57329 GCF_042797055.1 Streptomyces sp. NPDC057854 | reverse complement strand
CACCCCAGACCGTTCGTCTGGACGAAGACCGCCGACGAGATCCTCGACAAAGTCGCCGCCTACTGCCGACGAATCTCTGACTCAGATCACTAGGCCCCGTACCGCTCCCGGAGTTCGATCTTGCGGACCTTGCCGCTGACCGTCATCGGGAACTCGGTGAGGATCTCCACGCGGCTCGGGATCTTGTAGTGGGCGAGGCGGTCGCGGCAGAAGGCGGTGAGTTCGTCGAGGGTCGGCGGGGCGGCCGGGTCGCGGGGGATCACGCAGGCCAGGATCGTCTCGCCGTACCGCTCGTCGGGGACGCCGACGACCTGCACGTCGGCGATCTTCGGGTGGGCGTACAGGAACTCCTCGATCTCGCGCGGGTACACGTTCTCGCCGCCGCGGATGATCATGTCCTTGATGCGGCCGACGATCTGGACGTAGCCGTCGTCGCGCATCACCGCGAGGTCGCCGGTGTGCATCCACCGGCCGGCGTCGACGACCTCGGCGGTCTTCGCCGGCTCGTCCCAGTAGCCGAGCATCACGCTGTAGCCGCGGGTGCAGAGTTCGCCCGCGGTGCCGCGCCGCACGGTGAGGCCGGTGGCCGGGTCCACGACCTTCACCTCGACGTGCGGCATGACCCGGCCGACCGTGCCGGTGCGGCGCTCCAGGTCGTCGTCGCGGCGGGTCTGGGTGGAGACCGGCGAGGTCTCCGTCATGCCGTAGCAGATCGACACCTCGGCCATGTTCATCTCCGCGACCACCCGTTTCATCACCTCCACCGGGCACGGCGAGCCCGCCATGATGCCGGTGCGGAGCGAGGACAGGTCGTACGCCGCGAAGTCCGGGAGGTTCAGCTCCGCGATGAACATCGTCGGCACGCCGTACAGCGAGGTGCAGCGCTCCTCCTGGACGGCGCGGAGGGTCGCGGCCGGGTCGAAGGACGGCGCCGGGATCACGATGCAGGCGCCGTGCGAGGTGGCCGCCAGATTGCCCATCACCATGCCGAAGCAGTGGTAGAAGGGGACCGGCACGCAGATCCGGTCCTGCTCGGTGTAGGCGATCATCTCCCCGACGAAATAACCGTTGTTGAGGATGTTGTGGTGGGAGAGGGTGGCGCCCTTCGGGAAGCCGGTGGTGCCCGAGGTGTACTGGATGTTGACCGGCTCGTCGGCGGCGAGCGGTTCCGGCACGAGACCGCCGGACGGGCGGGCCGCGAACTCGTCCCAGCTCGCGTCGCCGAAGTACACCGCCTCCCGCAGCTCCGGGCATTCGCCGCGGACCTCGTCGACCATCGCCCGGTAGTCGCTCGTCTTGTGCGCGAGCGAGGCGAAGAGCATTGAGATCCCCGACTGGCCCAGCACATAGGCGAGTTCGTGGGCGCGGTAGGCCGGGTTGATGGTGACCATGACGGCGCCGACGCGGGCGGTGGCGTACTGGACGAGCACCCACTCGGGGCAGTTGACCGCCCACACTCCGACCCGGTCGCCCTTGCGGACGCCGCTGCCGAGCAGCGCCCCGGCGATCCGGTCGACGTCGGCGCCGAACTCGGCGTAGGTCCAGCGCCGTCCGCCGGCCACGTCGACCAGCGCCTCGCGGGCGGGCCAGGCGGCGACGGCCCGGTCGAGGTTGGCGCCGATGGTGTCGCCGAGCAGCGGGGTGCCGGAGGTGCCGTGCGCGTAGGAGAGTTCCGTACCGGTCGTCATGCCAGGTCCCCCTCGGTGAACTCCGGGCCCGCGGGGGCGCCTTCGGCGGTGAGGCGGCGCAGCTCGACCCGCCGGATCTTGCCGGAGACGGTCTTCGGCAGGTCGGCGAACTCGATGCGGCGGACCCGCTTGTACGGGGCGAGGACGGCCCGCGAGTGGGCGAAGAGGGACCGGGCGGTCTCCGCGTCCGGCTTGAAGCCGTCGGCGAGGACGACGTACGCCTTCGGGACGGCGAGCCGCACCGGGTCCGGGGCGGGGACGACGGCGGCCTCGGCGACCGCCTCGTGCTCCAGGAGCGCGCTCTCCAGCTCGAAGGGGCTGATCTTGTAGTCGGAGGCCTTGAAGACGTCGTCCCCGCGGCCCACGTAGAAGAGGTAGCCGTCCTCGTCGCGGCGGGCGATGTCGCCGGTGCGGTAGTAGCCGCCGGCCATCGCCTCCGCCGTCTTGTCCGGGTCGCCGTGGTAGCCCGTCATCAGGCCCACCGGGTGGGCGGACAGGTCGAGGCAGATCTCGCCCTCCTCCGCGTCCGGGCGACCGGTCACCGGGTCGACCAGGGTCACCGCGTACCCGGGGCCGGGGCGGCCCATGGAGCCCTCCTTGAGGGGCTGGCCGGGGCTGTTGGAGACCTGGACGGCGGTCTCCGTCTGCCCGAAGCCGTCCCGGATGGTGACGCCCCAGCCGCGCCGGACCGCCTCGATGACCTCGGGGTTCAGCGGCTCGCCGGCGGCGACGACCTCGCGCGGCGGGGCGGTCAGCCGGCTCAGGTCGGACTGGATGAGCATCCGCCACACGGTCGGCGGGGCGCAGAAGGACGTGACGCCGTGGCGCTGCATCTCGTCCATGAGCCGGCCCGCGTCGAAGCGCGCGTAGTTGTGGATGAAGACGGTCGCCTCGGCGTTCCAGGGGGCGAAGAGGTTGGACCAGGCGTGCTTGGCCCAGCCGGGCGAGGAGATGTTGAGGTGCACGTCGCCGGGCCGGAGCCCGATCCAGTACATGGTCGCCAGGTGCCCCACCGGGTACGAGGTGTGGGTGTGCTCGACGAGCTTGGGGCGGGCCGTGGTGCCGGAGGTGAAGTAGAGCATCAGGGTGTCGTGGGCGAGGGTGACGCCGTCGGGCTCGAAGACGTCGGACGCGCGGTCGGCGTGCTCGTACCCCAGCCAGTTCACCCCGTCGCCGCCGACGGCGATGCGCGTGTAGTCGCCGGGGACGTCGTCGAACTTGGCGGTGTCCTCGGCGCGCGCGATCACGTGCCGGGCCCGGCCGCGCTCGACCCGGTCGCGCAGGTCGGCGGGGCCGAGGAGCGGGGTGGCGGGGATGACGACGGCGCGCAGCTTCATCGCGGCGAGCATGGTCTCCCACAGCTCGGCCTGGTTGCCCAGCATCACGATGATCCGGTCCCCGGCGCGGACGCCCTGGGCGCGCAGCCAGTTCGCGACCCGGTTCGAGCGGGCGGACATCTCCGCGAAGCTCACCTTCGTCTCGGAGCCGTCCTCCTCGACGAGGTGCAGAGCCGTGCGGTCGTTGCCCTCGGCGATGACGTCGAACCACTCCAGCGCCCAGTTGAACCGGTCGGGGCGGGGCCAGGCGAAGCCGCCGTACGCCGCCGCGTAGTCCTCGCGGTGCCGGAGCAGGAAGTCCCGGGCGGCCCGGAACTCCTCGGTCGCGCTGGTAGCCGTCATGTGTCCTCCTCGTTGCGGGACCGGTCCCGCCCATCGTGTAATCGGTGACCCAGGTCTCACTACCCCCGTTCGGGGGTGAGGAGTGGGAGCGAAGGAGGGTTCTCCGGTGTCGGAGCGGATCGAGGCGGTGGAGCTGCGGGCCGCGCTGCTGCGGCTGCGGCGCGGCAGCGGGCTGCCCGTGGTCTTCGGCGGCCTCGTCCGGGACGGCGGCCGGCCGCTGCGGATCGCCGAGCTGCACGGGACGGTGACCCCCGCGCTCCAGGGCCTGGCGGTCTCCCCCGGCAACGGCCTCGGCGGGAAGTGCCTGGCGCTGGCCCGCCCCTGCGCGGTCACCGACTATCCGGTGGCCCGGCACATCACCCACGAGTACGACCTGCCGGTCTCGGCGGAGGGCCTGCGGTCGGTGATCGCGGTGCCGGTCGTCGTCCGGCGGCAGGTGCGCGGGGTGCTGTACGGGGCGCTGCGCGACGCGCTGCCGATCGGCGAGCGGGTCTTCGACGCGGCGGTGGCGGCGGCCCGGGACGTGGAGCAGGCGCTGGCGGTACGGGACGAGGTGAGCCGCCTCGCGGCGCCCGCCGAGGCGCCCGGCCCGTCCTGGGAGGAGGTCCGGCACGCGTACGGCGAACTGCGGGCGCTCGCCCCGCAGGTCCTGGACGAGGAGCTGCGGGCCCGGCTGCTGGCGGTCTGCGGGCGCCTGGAGTCGGCCGCCGGCCGGCCCGGCCCGCTCCCCGGGGTGGCGCTGACCCCGCGCGAGACGGACGTCCTCGCGGCGGTCGCGTCGGGCGCGACGAACGCGGCGGCGGCCCAGCGGCTGGGGCTCCGCCCGGAGACGGTCAAGGGCTATCTGCGCTCGGCGATGCGGAAGCTGGGCGCGCACACCCGCCTGGAGGCGGTGGTGGCGGCCCGCCGGGCGGGGGCGCTGCCGTAGCGGCCGGGCGCGTGCGCAGTCCGCCCGGTGCACAGTCCGGTCGTGCACAGTCCGCCGGGTGCTCAGTCCGCCGGATGCTCAGTCCGCCGGGCGGAAGACGAGGTCGTACGCGCCGTCCGCGGGCACCGTCAGACGCAGGGTGCGTTCGGCTTCGGTGGTGAGCGCGGCCCGGTCGGCGCGGGTGAGCCGGGCGAAGGGCTCGACGGTGAGGGTCACCCGCGCCCTGGTCTCCTCCAGGTGCCACAGTCCGGCGAGGAGCCCGTCGAGGAGGAAGACCCGGTGGGCCTGGTTGCCGGTCCACGTGCGGGTCCGGTGCGCCTCGGGGACGACGCGGCGCCGGTCGGCGTGGGAGAGCAGCAGGTTGTCGAACTCGGGCAGGAAGCGGGGCGGGGCCGGGGTGTCCTCGTCGGGGCGGGGCGCGTCGGGCAGGTCGAACAGCTCGGTGCCGTCCTCGTCCCGGAATGCGAGCAGCCGGGGCCGCAGCCGCTCGAACGCCGGCCGCAGCCGGGTCAGCCCGCACCAGGTCTGCATGTCGCGTACGGAGGCGGGCCCGAAGGCGCCGAGGTAGCGCAGCACCGTCTCGTCGAGGTCGGCGGGCTCGTACGCCGCTCCCCCGCGCCCGAACCACGCGTCGGCGGTGGTGAGCGCGACCTGCCCGCCGCGGCCCCACAGCCCGCGCGGGGTGACCTGGACGAGCGGCAACAGGCAGCGGGCGGCCACGGTCAGGGCGAGCGGGTCGGCGTCGGGCCACTCCGCGAGGAGGTGGGCCCGGAGCTGCTTGGGGGTACGCGGCTCCGCCTCCACGAGCTCGCGGACGAGGCCGGCGAGCCGGCCGAGGTCGACGCCGGCGAGCCCCTTGCGGAAGACGCCCAGCTCGCGGTCGACCGCGCCGGGCTGGACGAGGGCGCGCAGGGCGACGGCGTCGCGGGCGGTGTGGGTGTGGACGGTGGAGCGCAGGCTGACGATCCGGGCGACGGCCCGGGACTCCATCAGGGCGGACAGGTCCTCGGGCCGGAAGCCGTCGAGGCGGGCGGCGAGGGCGTAGTACGGCGGCTTGGTGTTCTGCGCCTGGAGCCCCACGAGGTGGTGCACGGCCTCCTCGGGGCCGAGCGGCGCGGGCCGGAGCAGCAGCTGGCGGGCGAGGGTCGCGCGGCCGAGCGCGCGGCGCGAGAGCGGCGGGAGGGTGTCCATGCCGGGACGGTACAAGCCGTATAGGACGGTTCCTGTCCTCTTCGGCGGCGCGGCGGGCGGGTCCGGAGGGCGCGGGGCGGGCGCGGCGGGGTCCCCCACCCCGGACCCTCCCCTCCCATTCGCACCCATATACCCTTTCTCTCCGCCGGGCGGACCTCCGCCGGGCGTCCCGCGAAGCAGCCGACGGAGGTACGTACGTGTCCGACCGCCGACCCCGCGCGGCCTGGCGCCGCCGCCCGGAACCGTCCCCGGCCGCCGCGCCCCCGGAGCCGTCCGGCGGGCCGAGCGTCATCCAGGCGACGCTGTACCGCGAGGGCCGCAAGGTGTCGTCGCCGGCGACGCTGGCGGAGACGTACCGGCAGCTGCGCGAGCACCCGGACGGCATGGCGTGGATCGGGCTGCACCGCCCGACCGAGGAGGAACTCCACTCGCTGGCCGCCGAGTTCGACCTGCACGAGCTGGCCGTCGAGGACGCCCTCGAAGCCCATCAGCGCCCGAAGCTGGAACGGTACGGCGACACGCTCTTCGTGGTGCTGCGCGCGGCCCGCTATCTCGACGCCCAGGAGGAGGTCGACTTCGGCGAGCTGCACATCTTCGTCGGCCCCGACTTCCTCATCACGGTCCGGCACGGCGCCGCCCCCGACCTGTCGGCAGTCCGCCGCCGCATGGAGGGCAACCCGGACCTGCTGGCGCTCGGCCCGGAGGCGGTGCTGTACGCCATCCTGGACGCGGTGGTCGACGGCTACGCGCCGGTCGTGGCGGGCGTGCAGAACGACGTGGACGAGATCGAGACCGAGGTCTTCGGCGGCGACCCCGCCGTCTCCCGCCGCATCTACGAACTCTCGCGCGAGATGGTCGAGTTCCAGCGCGCCACCCGCCCCCTCGTCGGCATGCTGCACGGCCTGATGGCCGGCTTCGCCAAGTACGGCACCGACGAGGAGCTCCAGCGCTACCTCCGCGACGTCGCCGACCACGTCACCCACACCAGCGAGCGCGTCGACGGCTTCCGCCAGGCCCTCACGGAGATCCTCACCGTCAACGCGACCCTGGTGACCCAGCAGCAGAACGCGGAGATGCGGGCGCTGGCGGAGGCGGGCTTCGAGCAGAACGAGGAGATCAAGAAGATCTCCTCGTGGGCCGCCATCCTCTTCGCCCCCACCCTCGTCGGCACCATCTACGGCATGAACTTCGACCACATGCCCGAGCTGCACTGGGCGGGCGGCTATCCGTTCGCGGTGCTGCTGATGGCCGTGGTGTGCACGAGCCTGTACGTGGTCTTCAAGCGGAAGGACTGGTTGTAGCACCACCGCCTCAGACGGCGCGGCGGTTGCCCTTCTCGTCGCAGGGGAGGTCGGCGGCCGGGTGGTTCGTGGTGAAGTCGCGGGTGGCCTGGCGTTCGGCCTCGGTGATGGCGGTGGGCCGGACGTCGATGATGCCGCCGAAGGGCCGGTCGACGTCGCGGATGATGCACAGCGCCGTCGTGAGGAGGGCGGTGATGACGACGAGGGTGATGATCTGTCCGCGGTTGTTGCGGCGGGGCAGGCAGATCCCGAGCGCGGTCACGGTGATGAGCAGGGTAGCGAGCAGGAACCACATGATGGCGCTGGGGATGCTCGCGGTGGCCTGGGTGAGGCGCTCCTCGCGCTCGTCGGAGCGCTTGCTGTCGGCGGCGACCAGCATGCCGAAGACGGGCTTGCCCTCCAGGGCGCGGAAGGTCTTCCGGAAGTCCGTCGACCACACGCTCGGCGCCGGCGAGCCCTTGCCGTCGCCCATGGCCGGCCACTCCTGCTCGCGGACGGCGCGGGCGTAGCAGACGGCGTCGGCCTGGATGCGGGACCGCTGGGCCACGGGGGCGTACTCGGCGGTCTCGACCAGCTGGTCGAGGGCGCGGGCCTCGCCGCGCGAGGCCACCTCGGCCTTGCCGAAGGAGCCGTTGGCGGTGACCAGGACGAACGACAGCAGCAGGACGGTCATCGTCAGGAGCGGTCCGACGAGGTCCTTCACGCCCATGCCCGTGTCGTCGTCGTCCCCGACCAGCCGGGGCCGCAGCCAGCGGTTGGCCGCCAGGCCGGCGAGCAGGGCCAGGACGGCGACGACGATGACGAGGACCACGAGGGGCCACCTCCAGGAAGCGGTCGAGCAGGCGTCTTCCGGCCTGCGGGCGCGGGCCGGACGCCGAGAGCATCGCGGGGGCGCCGCCGCCGTCCCACCGCAGAAACGATCACTCGCCTTCGAACGAGCGACCTCACCTCGGTCAAGAGGACGACAGATGTGGCGTACACCTGCCAGCACCTCGCCCGTCCGCGTCGACACCGCTCAGGACCAGGCACGTTCGGCGCACCCGAGTGCCGCGTCCGAGAACGCGCTGTTGCGGCGCGAGCCAACTGGAGTCTCACCGTCCGCATGTGCGTGAATACGGAGCGTTGCTTTCCGCTCGCTCTGCCTCGCGGGCTCACCAGAAGGGCACATCCATGTCTTCGGCCACGCGCAAGACGACCACCACTCCCAAGACGCGGCGGCCGGCCGCCGTCGCCCTCGCGCTGGGCAGCTGCCTGGCGCTCGCCGTCCCGGCGGGGGCCACCGCCGCGGCGCCCGCCGACCCGGTGCCGACCGTCTTCTTCGGCGACTCCTACACCGCCGGCTTCGGCATCTCCCCCGTGAACGACACGGACAGCGAAAGGGGTTGGTGTTTCCAGGCGACGGAGAACTATCCCGCCGTCGCCACCCGGACCTTCAAGGACAAGAACATCACCCTCCAGGTCCAGGCGGACGTCTCCTGCGGAGGCGCGCTCGTCGAGCACTTCTGGCAGGAGCAGGAACTGCCGTTCGGCGCCGGGACGCTGCCGGCCCAGCAGGAAGCGCTCAAGGACGACACCCAGCTGGTCGTGGGCGGCATGGGCGGCAACACGCTGGGCTTCACCAGCATCCTCAAGCAGTGCTCCGACGAACTCCGCAAGCACCCCCTGCTGCCGGGAGAACCGGTGGACCGCGACAAGCCCGCCGCCGAGTGCAAGGACTTCTTCGAGTCGGAAGACGGAAAGGCGTGGCTGGACCACAAGTTCGACCAGGTCGAGGCGGACCTGGAGCAACTGCTCATGCGCGCGGGCTACTTCGCCCCGGACGCCGAGCGCGTCCTGGTCGGCTACCCCAGGCTCGTGCCCCAGGACACCACCAAGTGCCTGAAGGCGGCCCCCGGACAGTCGCAACTGCCGTTCGTCGACGTGCCCGAGGACGCGCTGCCGCTCCTCGACCAGGTGCAGAAGCGGCTGGACGACGTCATGAAGAAGACCGCCGCGAACGAGGGCGCCGATTTCGTGGACCTCTACGCCCGCACCGGCGGCAACACGGCGTGCGACGGCGCCGCCCGGGGCATCGGCGGCCTGCTGGAGGACTCGAAGCTCGACCTCTTCGGCACGAAGATTCCCTGGTACGCGCACCCCAACGAGAAGGGCCGCGACCTCCAGGCCCAGCACGTGGCCGCCACGATCGAGGACGTCCTCAACCGCTGACCGCCGGCCCGGACGCACGGCCCTCGTGAAGGAGGGCCGTCCGGCATCGCCACGACCCTGCGCGGTCCAGGGACCCGGGCCCGGCGCGGACGGCTCTCCGCGCCGGGCCTGGGGGCCGTGCCCGGTCAGCCGGTCGTCGTCCAGTGCTGGAGGGCGGCGCCGGTGTCCGGTTGCTGGGTGACGCGGGCGCCGTTCGCCGTCGAGGCGGTGGTCAGCAGGAGGCCGCTGCGGACGGACGTGAGGGTGGAGGTGCCGTCGGGGAGGCCCTTGAGCGTCCAGCGCTGGTGGGGGCCGCCGTGGCAGGTCCACTGGATGATCCGGGCGCCGGGTGCGGTGGATCCGCTCTCGACGTCGGCGCACTTGCCGGAGGCGTGGTTGCGGAGGGTGTAGCCGCCGTCGGCGTGCGGGACGAGGGTCCACTTCTGGTTGGCGCCGCCGTTCGGCGTCCAGGTGACGAGGCCGGTGCCGTCGGCGGTGCTGCTGTCGGGGTTGTCGAGGGCCTTGCCGCCGGCGGTGAGGGTGACGGTCCGCGGGGCGTCGCCGACCGGGGTGAGGGTGAGGGTCTGTTCGGCGGCGGTGCGGCCGGCGCCGACCGGGGAGCCGGTGGTGTCGGTCCAGCTGCGGGCGGGCACGGTCTCGGCGGCGCGCGCGGTGGCGGCGGAGAGGCCGAGGACGAGGCCGCTGTAGCGGTTGACCAGCTTGACGGTGCCGGTGGGGGTGTTGTCGGCGGCGGAGGCGCCGCGGATCACGAACCAGTCCTGTCCGGTGCCGGAGGCCGCCGGCGCGACCGTCGGGCGCGTGCCCCACGCGCGCGTGGCGGGCCCGGTGGAGGCGACGCCGAGCAGGCCGCCGGTGGCGGTGTTGGCGATGCGGTACGCGCCGTCGCCCTTCGCGGTGAAGGTCCAGTGCTCCAGGGCGGAGCCGGTGGCGGTCGCGGTGGACGTGGTGGCGGAGCCGCCGGCGACCTGGGCCAGGACCCGGCCGTCCGCGGCGGCGATCCGGTAGGCGCGGCCGGTGTCGACGGGCGCGGCGGGCTCGTTCGTCCCGATGCTGAGGTTGACGTACTCGGCGCTCGCGCCGCCGGAGCAGCCGAAGGAGCAGTAGGCGCGGAAGTCCTTGCCGACGATGCCGGAGGCGGTGCGGTTGCCGGCGTCGAGGAACCAGCGGTACCAGGAGGCGGTGCGGTAGCTCCCGGTGTCGCCGAGCCGGAACCACTTCTGGGTGGTCAGGTCGCGGGTTGCGTAGATCTCCTGCGGGGCGTTGCCGCTCTGGTCGACGGCCTGCGGTTCGCCGATGTACAGGCCGAGGTAGGCGTTGTAGGTGATGTCCATGACGAAGAGCGGGGAGGTGGCGGGGGTGAGCCCGGCGGCGACCTGCTGGCTCACCGTGCCGGCGCGGGCGGGGTCGTACTCCTTCTCCTTCGGCACGTAGCCGGTGGTGCTGCCCGCGCCGACCGGGACCATGGTGGACTCCCGGCCGCCGACGCCCGGCTGGCTCCAGGCGCCGTCGTACCACTTGCGCCACGAACCGGGCGCCATCTTCCCGGAGATGGGGGCGCGGGCGACGTGCCCGTAGAAGGCGGCCCAGCCGCCGCCCTTGTTGACGATCCGGGAGCCGTAGAAGGCGTAGAAGTAGCCGGAGGCGGTGTCGACGAAGAGGCGCGGGTCGCCGGTGCCGTAGTGGTACGTCTGCTGCGGGAAGGCGGCGGTGTCGCCGCGCTTCGTGCTGTACGGCGAGGTGATGACGTGGTCCTTGACGGTCCAGGTCCGGCCCTGGTCCTTCGAGACGGCGTAGTCGATGCCGTCGTAGTGGACGCCGTCGGCGAAGGGCTGCGGGGTGAACTCGTTGTGCACGAGGCCGTACCAGTCGCCGGTGTCCGGGTCGACCCACATGCCGGTCAGGTCGCAGTAGTTGCGGTGGGCGTAGCCGCTGCCGGCGGGGGCGGGGGTGGACTCGACGCCGGTGACGCTGTTGTTGCAGCGCCAGGTGGTGTCGTCGTTGCGGTCGGCGGGGTTCGCCGGGTTCACGGCGTCGCTGATCGCGGACGAGCGGGTGGCGGAGTCGAAGTCGGTGCCGGTGTAGAAGCTCCACTTGCGGGGGTCGTTCGCGCCGTACAGGGCGTGGGCCTGCTGGTAGTAGAAGGTGCCGTCCTTGTCGATGTAGGGGCTGGCCGGGGTGTCGTCGGGCCGGTTCCAGGCGCCCTTGGCGCCGACGGTGACCGTGTACGTGGCGGTGGCGGACGCGGGGGCGGCCGGCGCGGGGCCGGCGCCGGCCGGCGGGGCGGTGGCGAGGGCGGTGACGGCGAGGGCCGCCGCGGCGAGCGCGCTGACGAAGCCGCTGCGCGGAAGGTGCACGAGAACTCCCTGGGGTGGAGGAGAGTCGAGCCGCTGGTGGCACGGACCCTAGGGCGCATTTGACCGGTAAAACAAGACCTCGTGCGTCGGCCTTCTTCCTTCTGCCGCAAGGGAGTTGGAGCGCCGGGCGGGGCCGTGGGCGCCTTGACCGCAGGTGGGGGCCCGGTTACGTTGCGAGCCTGGCGGGACCGGGACAGCGGGGCGGGGGGCGGCGGGGGCGTCATGGTCACCATGCAGGACGTGGCGGAGCGGGCCGGCGTCACCAAGCAGACCGTCTCCAACGTGGTCACCGGACGCGTCGCGGTCCGCCCCGCGACGGAGGCCCGGGTCCGCGCCGCGATCGCCGAACTCGGGTACGTGCCCAATCTGGTGGCCCGTTCGCTGGCCACCGGCAGCAGCCGTACCGTCGGCCTCTTCGTGCCGACCGTCTCCGCGCCCTTCTACGCCGGCCTGGTCGAGGAGGTCGAGGACGCGCTGGAGGAGCGCGGCCACCGGCTGCTGCTCTGCACCACCCGCCTCGACGGCGAGCGGGCCCGGCGCCACCTCACCGCGCTCGCCGCCCGGTCCGTCGACGCCCTGCTGATCGCCGGCGACCAGGGGCTCACCGGCCATCTGCCGCTCCTCGCCGACGCCCGTTTCCCGGTGGTGCTGTGCGCCTGGGAGGCCGCGCTGCCGGACGGCTTCCCGGTGGTCACGGTCGACTACGGGCACGGCGGCCGGCTCGCCGGCCGGCATCTGCGGGAGCTCGGCCACGAGCGGGCCCTCGTCCTCGCCAGCCCCGCGCACACCGTCCGTGCCGCCGGCTTCCTGCGCGTCTTCGCGGAGGACGGCCTCCCGCTTCCGCCCGGCGCCGTGCGGACCGCCGCCGACCCCACCTTCCGGGGCGGCCTGGCCGCGGCCCTCGACGCGCTGCGGGCGCACCCGGAGGCGACGGCGCTGTTCGCCACCCACGACGTCCTGGCCGTCGCCGCCGTGGAGGCCGCCCGCGCCCTGGGCCGTAGCGTCCCCGGCGACCTGTCCGTGGTCGCCCACGACGACACCCCGGCGGGCGTGCTCTCCGGCCGGACGCTCACCAGCGTGGTCCTCCCCCAGCGGGAGATGGCCCGGCAGGCCGTCGCCCTCGCCCTCGGCGCCGCGTCCGGCGCGGCGCGCGACCCGCGCCCCGGGCCGCCGCTCCCCGCCCTGCTGCCCGCGCTGGTTCCCGGCGACAGCACCGCCGCCCCGCGCTCCCCCTGACACGGCCGCGGGGGCGGGCGGCCGTCGCCGCCCGCCCCCGGAGGGTGTTTCCGGGTCAGACGGCGGTGCCGCGCGGCTCGCCGCCGGGGCACTCGTCGCCGTACCCCTCGTCGCCGTACCCCTCGTCGCCGTAGCCCTTCGGCTCGCACGGGTCGGGGCCGGGGCCCGGGTCGTCGCCGCGCCGGTTGTCCAGGGTGACGACGACGACCTCCTGCTCGGCGCCGACCACGTACGGTCCGGTGACCGGGTCCACCGGCAGCGCGTACCCGTCGGGGACGGCGGTCTCCCGCAGGTAGTACGTGCCGTGGTCGAGGTCGCCGAAGTCGCACATGCCGGCGAAGCCGGTGGTGCAGGGGGCGCCGACGCGCGTGTCGGGGACGGCCCCGGCGGTCTGGAGGCCGGCGACGCCGTTGGTCTCCTCCCACAGCTCGAAGGTCGCCCCGCGCAGCGGCATCCCGCTGTCGGCGTCGGTCTTCAGCAGCCGCACCGCGCCGGTTCCCGGCGGCACCGGCGTACGGGAGTTGACGGCCTCCGCGGTGACGCCCGCCGGCGCGTTCGCCGCGGTCAGCACCAGCGGTCCGGCCACCGGGTTCGCCGGCGGGTCGTACCCGGCCGGGGCCGCGGTCTCCTGCCAGTAGTACGTCCCCGGCTCCACGGTCCGCGCGCACAGGCCGTCCGCGCCGGTCACGCACGGCTCGCCGACGGCCGTGTCCGGGTCGGCGCCCTCGGTCTGGAGGCCGGCGACGCCGTTGGTCTCCTCCCACAGCCGGAACGTGGCGCCGGGCAGCGGTTCGCCGCTCTCGGCGTCCCTCTTCACCACCCGGACCTGGCCGGTGACGGTGTTCGGCGTGTCGTCGCAGTCGGGGAGGTTCGTCGGGGTGAACGGGTAGGCGTGGAACTCCTGGCCGCCGCCGCCCGACGCGGCGCTGGTGTGGGTGAGCGAACCGGTGGTGAAGAAGCGGCCGTTGACACCGGGCAGGGTGACGGTCGTGGTGGACGCCTGGTTGCCGACGAGGAAGCTGCCCTGGAACTGGCCGGTGCCGTTCAGGCCGACCGTGGTGGCGTCGGGGAAGTTCCACAGCAGCCGCTCGCGGTGGGCGTTGAGCGGGTCGTCGGTGTCGGCGATGCCGCCGCTGTAGGTGTTGATCGTGCGGGCGGCGCCCAGGACGTTCACCAGGATCGTCGCGCCGTCGGGGATGCCGGTGAAGACGACGCCCTGCTGGCCGCCGTCGGCGGCGACCATGTCGAAGTCGACGTGGAAGATCTGGAGGGCGGAGCTGCCGTCGCCGGTGAAGAGCGTCTGGCCGCCCTGGTTGACGGCGGTGCCGGTGGGGGTGCGCGGGGCGCCGTCCACGCGCGCGTAGCACTGGCTCGCCGCGGTCAGCCGGTCGCGCAGTCCGGCGTACGGCTCGACGGCCCGGGCGTCCTCGGTGAGCGTCGCCCGGACCTCGCCGGTGACGGTGCCGGCGTGGCGTACCGTCCCGGCCTCGGCCAGCAGCCGCTGGCCGGCGGCGACGGTGATGTCCCCGCCGGTGGTGAGCCAGTCCGCGCCGACGGAGGGCGGCACCTTCGAGCCGACGCCGACCTCGCCGACGTTGTAGACGCCGCCCTCGGCCTTGTTCATGTCGAAGGTGTCGAGGACGACGACCCGGCCCTCGGCCTCGGCGGCCCGGCCGCGGACCAGGAAGTCGTCGCCGACGAAGACGTTGATGGCGTCGTCCCGGCCCTTGACCGGGTCGTTGTCGATCGGCGGGAAGGGGGTCGGGCAGCCGGGCGGATCGCCCGCCACGCACGGGCCGAGCCCGCCCGGCAGGCCGGCCGCCGCCGCGGGCACCGCCGCCGGGCCGAGCATCAGGGCGGGGACGGACGCGAGCGCGAGCGCGCACGCGAGTCCCGTCGATCCGGCGCGTCGCCGGGGGCGCGCCGGGGGGCGCGTCGTGTGGTTGGTCATGCGGGGAGTCTCGGAGCGGTACGGACACCCCACCACTCGCGCGCCCCCCGGTTGGGCCGGCCGGGGCGCACGCTCACCCGTCAGGCGTGCCGGGGACCGCCGTCCGGGCGGGGCGGGTTCCTCGGTCGGGGGTGGGCTCATGTCTCGCGCGCGGGCGGGGCCGTCGGCCCGGGGGCGGCGGGGGCCGTCGGACGGATCCGGTCGGTGCCGAGGAGCCGGGCGAGGGCCGGTTCGCGGGCGAGGACGGCGCCGATGGTGAACGCGAAGGTGAGCGCCGCGCAGACGACGATGAGCCAGGACAGCAGGGTGAGGACGAGCCCGAGGGAGCCGTACTCGGCGAGGGCCCGGTTGAGCGCCCCCGGCATGTAGAAGCGGGCGGTGACGCCGAGGGCCGTGGAGGAGGCGGCGCCCAGCAGCGCGCCGGGCAGCAGCGGCAGCCAGGGGACGCGCTTGGCGAGGAGCAGGTGCTGGGTCCACAGCCAGACGCCGGTGGCGAGGACGAAGAAGAGCGGGACGCCGAGCCAGGCGCCGGCGCCGAAGCCGTCCCGGATCGGCGCCTGGAGGAGGACGACGAGCACCAGCGCGAGCAGCCAGACCGCCCACCGCCAGGCGGCGATCCGGGTGCCGGCCCGGGGCAGTCCCCAGGCGCGTTCGCAGACGCGGGCCATGGCGCGGCTGAAGCTGGTGGCGGAGACGAGCGCGATCAGCGCGCCGACCACGCCGGTGGTCTCCCGCACGGCGTCGTCGGCGCTCCGGTCGAAGACCTGCTGGAGCTGCTGGTCGGAGGCGCCGCTGAGGCCGAACATGGCGCGCAGCGACTCGCGGAGCTGGTCGCGCACCGAGGCGGGCGCGAAGGCGGCGAGGGCGAAGAGGAGCGGGACGGCCGCGAGGAACGCCTGGGCGGCGAGCCGGGTGCCGGCGTCGAGGAGCTGGCCGCCGACGAGCCGTTCGGTGACCTCGGTGAGGACGGGGAAGCGCCGTTCGGCGCCGGCACGGAGGTCCCGCACCCGGTCCGCCCACGCCATCGCGCCTCCCGCCCCGCCTCGCCGGTCTCCCCCGCCGCGTCCGGCCGGGCCGCCGCCCGCGCGGACGGTCCCCGCCATGAGACGCCGCGGCGGGCGGGCCGGCCACCCGGCGGCGGCCGGACGGGTGGGGGTCAGTCGGTCCAGTAGCGGGCCAGCGCGCCCTCCTTGTACGGGGCGGGGCTCACGCTCAGCTCGCCGGCGAAGGGCCGGTCGAGGACGAGGACGAGCAGCAGGCTGAAGCCGATCAGGGCGGCGACGGAGGCGACGAACAGCACCTGGATCCGCAGCCGCCGCATCCCGTAGAGGAAGGTCAGCGGGACGAGGACGAGGGCGCCGCCGAAGGCCAGCACCTGGAGCAGCGGCGGGAGTTCCTGCTCGGCCATGGTGATGCGGGCGCGGCGCTGCGCCGCGACGTCGTTGAGGCGGGCGACGGCCTCCTCGTAGAAGACCTCCTCGCGCGCGCTCGCGGGGTCGTACGCCTGGAGGACGTCGAAGGCGGCGACGAGGCTGCGCTCGGTGGCGCCGTACTCCGGCACGCCGTCGCGCATCAGCGGCCACTGCTTCTCGACGACCGCGTGCACGTAGTCGTGGAGGGCGGCGTCGAGGCCGGCGCGGACGTGCGGCGGGAAGGCGGCGGCGTCGCGGGCGATGAGGGCGACGTCGGTGGCCTCGGAGGCGACGATCGTCTGGGTGCTCTCCAGCTGGGTCCAGAGGGTGACGATGACGAAGGCGAGGATGATCCCGTAGATCGCGCCGAACATCCCCAGGGTCACGCCGACCATGTCGTTGTGCTCCCCCTCGGCGAGCGACGGATGGCGGCGGCGGAGCAGCACGCTGCCCGTGACGGCGAGGGCGACGGTGCCGCCGACGAGGATGACGGCGAGGGTCAGGGAGCTGAGGTGGTTGAGCAGCCAGAGCGACATGTGCGCGGAGTGTAGGGAGCCGGCGCACCCGCTCCGGACCGCTGCCGAGGCGTACGCCCCCGGCGCACGGGGAGAGTGCACACCATCGGGTGACCCCGCCGAACGCCCCTGGTGACCGCCGGGGAATGACGGGCTGCTAACTTCTACAGCGTTGTAGAAGTTCGATGGGACGTCCGACCGAGGGAGTGTGAGCCGACCATGGCGCTGTGGGACCGGATCAAGGAGTCCGCCTCGACCATGCAGACCCAGCTGACCGCGCGGAAGAACGAGCTGACCAGCGGCGCCTTCCGGGACGCGAGCATGGCGATGTGCGCGCTCGTGGCCGCCGCCGACGGGACCGTGGACCCGGCCGAACGGCAGCGGGTGGCCCAGCTGATCGCCGCCAACGAGGTGCTGCGGAACTTCGACGCGGGCGACCTCCAGCGGCGGTTCGAGGCCCAGCTCGACCGCCTGGCGGCCGACTTCGATTTCGGGAAGGTCGCCGTGCTCCAGGAGGTCGCGAAGGCGGCGAAGAAGCCGGCCGAGGCGCGGGCGGTCGTCCAGATCGGCATCGTCATCGGCGGCGCCGACGGACACTTCGACCCGGCCGAGCGGGCCGTCGTCCGCGAGGCGTGCTTCGCGCTCGGCCTGCCCCCGCACGAGTTCGACCTCTGAAGTACGCCCGCCTGGCCGGAGATGGACGGCTCATCACCTAGAGCGGGGTGGCCGCCCGCAGCACCGCGTAGAGCGTCACCGCCGAGTTCGCCGAGGCGAGCGCCGAGACGGCGGCACCGGCGACGGCGCCCCACAGGGCGAGGCCGACGGCGGTGCAGACCGGCGGCCAGGCGCGCGCGGCCGGGGGCGGCGGCGCCAGGAGCGCGGCCACCCGGCGCGGCACCGGCCCGGCCACCGCGAAGGCCGGCAGGACGGCCGGCCCCGCGCCGCCGGACGCCAGCGCCGCCCGCCCGATGGCCCGGGCCACCACGCGCCGGCTGCCGACCCGTACCGCCGCCTCCTCGTCCGCCCACCGCTCGGCCGAGTACGTGACGGCCGTGCGCAGCGGACGGAGGAAGGGGTGGGCGGCGGCGGCCAGCCGGGCCACCAGCAGCAGCCGGTCGTGACGCCCCGCCAGATGGGCCCGCTCGTGGGCGAAGAGCGCCCGCCGCTCGGCCGGGGCGAGCCGCGCGAGCATGCCCCGGCTGACCACGACCCGGCCCGGTGACCGGCGCGCCCGGGCCGGGAGGGCGTACGCGTACGGGACCGGGTCCGGCAGCACCGCGACGGTGCGCTCCGGCAGTCCGGCGAGCGCGCGGGCGGCCCGCCGCCGGACGGCCCCGTGGCGCAGCAGCGTCCGCCCGCAGGCCAGGACCACCGCGAGGAGCGCGGGGATCGCCGCGCGGCCCGCGATCTCGTCGTACGGCAGGGCCGCCCGCACCTCGGGGTCGGACCAGGCGTCGGGGAGCGGGTTGCCGGGCAGCTGGGCAGTGCCGACGACCATGAGGAGCGCGAGGCAGAGCGTGCTGCACACGGCGAGCAGCGCGGCGACGGCGGTGAGCAGCCGGGTCGCGGTGCGCGGGTGCAGGTGGTGCTCGGCGAGGCGGGCGACGGGCCAGGCGGTCAGCGGCAGCACGAGCGGCAGGAACACGAGCAGTCCCACGGTGTCAGCCCCTCCCCCCGCCGCCGCCCGGCACGGGAGGCTCCCCGTCTTCGCCCTCGTCCTCGGCGCGGGCCAGCAGTTCCCTGAGGAGCTGTTCGTCGGAGGCGGGGAGGGTGGTGACGAAGCGGGTGAGGACGGCCTGCCGGTCGCCCTCGCCGTCGAGCAGCCGGCGCATGCGGAGGGCCGCGAGCCCGGCCTCGTCGGCGACGGCGGTCCACTGGAAGGAACGGCCCGCGCGCTCCCGGGCCACGGCGCCCTTGGCGTGGAGGCGGGTGAGGATGGTGATGACGGTGGTGTACGCGAGTCCCCCGCCGAGCCGTTCCCGGACGCCGCCCGCGGTGACCGGCCCGCCGGCGGCGCGGACCGCCGCGAGGACCTGGGCCTCCAGCTCGCCCTGGCCGCGCCGCCGCCCGCCGCCGGGCTCCACCGCTCCGGCGTCCCGCTTCTTCATCCGTCGTCCCCCTCGCCGTTCCCGGCCGCTCGCCCAGGTCACCCGGGCGTCGTGCAGCGTTCGGGGGGCGACCCTACCCGGTTCTTCTACGCACCTGTAGATTGACGCGGGTCCGACCGGCCGACCGGTGTCCCCGTCCCGTCCCCCGCCAGGAGTGCCCGCGTGTTCGGTTTGAGCGAGATCGCGATCCTGCTGATCGTCGTCGCCCTGGTGGTCGGCGCGCGGAAGCTCCCCGAGCTGGCCCGCAACGCCGGCAAGGCGGCCCGCATCCTCAAGGCCGAGACGCGCGAGATGAAGGCGGGCGACGCGCCCCGGGAGCCGGCGGCCACGTACACGGTCAAGGAGACGACCCGGGTTCCGGGCGCCGAGGAGCGCTGACCCCCTGCCGCGTCACGGACGGGGCGCGTCCGGTGCGTCAGGCTGCTTCGGTGCGTCCGGTGCGTCAGGTGCGTTCGATGTCAGACGCGTTCGGTGCGTCCGGCGCGGGCAGCGGTACGGCGACCGAGGCGAGGTAGCGGGCGTACTCGTCCAGCGCGGCCAGCGCCTCGGCGTCGTCGCGGTCGACGAGCCAGGTGAGGGTGAGGCCGTCGAGGACGCCGAGGCCGTGGCGGGCGAGGACCGCGAGGTCGACGGTCCAGGCGAGGCGGGCCGCGCGGGCCATCGACTCCAGGTGGGCGCGGTTGACGTCGAGGTAGTGCCGGTACTGGCGGCGGGCCAGGTCGGCGAGGCCGGGCCGGCGGAGCGCGTACTGGGTGACCTCGTACGTCACCAGGTGCTCGTCCGGGCGGGCCCGGACGCCCTCCCAGTAGGCCCGGAGGATCGCGCGGACCTTCTCGAAGGGTGTGGCGCCCGCGGGGTGCGCGAGGTCCGCGGGCGGGAGGTTCCGCTCCATGATCCGTTCGATGACGGTCTGGAACAGCTCCTCCTTGGAGCGGAAGCAGTAGTGGAAGGCGCCGAGCGGCACCCCGGCCTCGGCGACCACCGCGCGGGTGGTGGTCTCGGCGACCCCGTCCCGGATCATGACCCGGATCGCCGCCTCCGCCAGCTGCTCGCGGCGCTCGGCGGCGGAGAGTCGGGGCATGGGGCGGTCTCCTCGGGACGGGGGCCGGCGGGGCGGGACGGGTGGCCGGGAAGCCGCGCGGGAGGGTCACCGTACCGCGCGGCGGCCGGGGCCTCGTTCAGAGGAACGCCCTGCCCTCGCCGCGGTAGGTGGGGACCTCGTCGACCACCCGGTCGTGCTCCACGAGGTGGAGGGTGTCGACGCGCTCGCACAGCTCGCCCGCCTTGGCGTGCCGGAACCAGACGCGGTCGCCGAACCGGAGGGTGTCGGCGGCGGGCCCGGTGAGCGGGGTCTGCACCTCGCCGGCGCCCTCGGTGCCGAGCATCCGCAGCCCCGCCGGATGGACCGGCACCGGCAGCCGGTCCCGGCCGGGGGCGCCGGAGGCGGTCCAGCCGCCGCCGAGGACGGTGACGTGCCCGGGTGCGGGACGGCGGACGACCGCGAGCGCGAAGAAGGCGGCGGGCAGCGGGCTGAAGCCCCGGTAGTGGTCGAAGAGGGCGGGAGCGTACAGCCCCGAACCGGCGCCGAGTTCGGTGACGGCGGGCTCGGCGGCGGTGGTCTCCAGGCTGCCGGTGCCGCCGCCGTTGACGAACTCCAGCGGGGCCACCTCGCGGACCGCCCGGACGACGGCCGCGCGGCGGGCGCGCAGCTCGCGGGCGGAGAGCCGCTGGACCGCGCGGACGGCGGTGCGCATCGGGCGGCCCTGGGTCGGCTGGTCGTCGCCGACGCCGGCGATCTGCCCCTCGTACGCCATCACGCCGACGAGCCGCAGGCGGGGGCGGGCGACGACGGCGCGGGCCAGCGCCGCCGCCTGCGCGGGGGCGTGCAGCGGCGAGCGGCGCATGCCGAGGTGGACCCGGCCGCCGAGCAGGCGGAGCGAGGCGTCGAGGTCGAGGCAGACCCGGATCGGGGGGCCGGAGGGGCCGGCGGCGGCGGTGAGCGGGTCGAGCTGTTCGGCGGAGTCGACCATCACGGTGATCCGGGCGGCGGCGTCGGCGTCGGCGGCGAGCCGGGCGAGCGCGTCGGTGTCGGCGGTCGGATAGCCGACGAGGACGTCGAGGCCGGGGTCGTGGGCGGCGAGCCACAGCGCCTCGGGGAGGGTGAAGGCGAGGACGCCGGAGAAGCCGGGGCCGGCCAGGACGGTGTCGATGAGGGCGCGGCAGCGGAGCGACTTGCTGGCCAGGCGGATCGGCTTCCCGGCGGCGCGGCGGGTCATCTGGGCGGCGTTGGCGCGGAGGGCGCCGAGGTCGACGACGGCGAACGGCGGCTGGAGCCCGGCGGTCGCCTTCTCCAGGTCGGCGAACCCGGCGGGGCGAGGGGCCGGCCCCGTCCCTGCGGGCACGGCTCCTCCGGGCTCGGCGTCGGCGGCGGGGCGGGCGCTTGCCATGGCGGGCGGCCTTTCGTGGACCGGGAGGCGACGCCGTCACGGTCTCTTGGTCGTGCGTCCAAGTCAAGACTCCAGGACCCTTGACTTGGACAGGCGTCCAAGTCCACGCTTCCGGTCACGAGAGAACCGGCGGTAACCCGCCTGGCGCGACGCGCCCCGGCCCGAAGGGAACGCCCGGCATGAGCAGCAGCGAGAACGGCGGCGTCTGGCGCAACTGGGCCGGCAACGAGGAGGCCCACCCCCGGCGGGTCCTGCACCCGGCCCGCACCGAGGAGGTCGCCGCGGCGGTGAAGGACGCGGTACGGGACGGGCTGCGGGTCAAGGCGGTCGGTTCCGGGCACTCCTTCAGCGGCGTCGCGGTCGCCCCGGACGTCCAGCTCCGGCTGGACCGGCTCGACGCCGTGCACGCGGTCGACCCGGAGACCGGGCTCGTCACCGTCGGCGCGGGCATGCCGCTGTGGAAGCTGAACCCGCTGCTCGCCTCGTACGGCCTCGCCCTGGAGAACATGGGCGACATCGACCGGCAGACGGTCTCCGGCGCGATCTCCACCGGCACCCACGGCTCCGGCGTCCGCTTCGGCGGCATCGCCACCCAGGTGCGGGAGCTCGAACTCGTCCTGGCGGACGGCTCGGTGACGGTCTGTTCGGCGGACGAGCGGCCCGAGCTGTTCGCCGCCGCCCGGGTCGGCCTCGGGGCGCTCGGCGTCCTCACCAAGGTCACCCTCCAGACCGTCCCGCTGTACGCCCTGCACGCCCGGGACACCGCCCTGCCGGTCGCCGAGACCCTGGAGCGGATCGACGAACTCGTCGCGGAGAACGCCCACTTCGAGTTCTTCTGGTTCCCGCACAGCGAGACGGCCCTCACCCGCCGCTTCCGCCGGCTGCCCGGCGACACGCCCCTCTCCCCCATCGGCTCCTTCTCCCGGCGGCTCGACGAGGCGGTCAGCGGCCCCGGCTTCGAGGCCCTGAACCGGCTCGGCACCCGCGTGCCGCGCCTGGTGCCGCCGATCACCCGCTTCGCCGCGCGCGCGATGTCGTCGCGGAGCTGGACCGACCACGCGTACAAGGTCTTCGCCTCGGTGCGCGACGTCCGTTTCCACGAGGGCGAGTTCGCGATCCCGCGCGCCCACGCGGCGGACGCGCTGCGGGAGCTGCGGGCCTGGATCGACGCGCACGGCGAGCCGGTGTCGTTCCCGCTGGAGGTCCGCTTCACGGCCGCCGACGACATCTGGCTCTCCACCGCGCAGGGCCGGGAGAGCTGCTACATCGCCTTCCACCAGTACCACCGGATGCCGTACCGCCGGTACTTCGACGCCTGCCAGAAGATCCTCGGGTCGTACGGCGGCAGGCCGCACTGGGGCAAGATGCACGACCTCGGCGCGGCGGAGCTGCGTCCCCGCTACGAGCGGTTCGACGCCTTCACGGCCCTCCGGGACCGGCTCGACCCGTCCGGCGTCTTCCGCAACCCGTACCTCGACCGCGTCCTCGGCACACCCCCGGCGGCGGGCTGATCCTCCGCGCCGTCCGGTGGCACACTGGGCCACGGCCCGCCGAAGGAGTACCGCCGTGTCCGTCATGCAGCGCCTGCGCACCGCCGTCCGCCGGACGTACCGCCGCCGGGTGGACCTCAGCCACCCCGCCCGCTCGCCGCTCGGCAGCTCGGTCGTCAACTGCGTGGTGTACGTCGACGGGGTGCGGCGCACGGTGCGGGGCGCGAGCGCCGAGGACGCGCTCCGGTACGTGCGCCGGGGCGGCGACGGCTTCGTGTGGATCGGCCTGCACGAGCCGGAGGAGAAGGAACTGGCCGGCCTCGCCGAACTGTTCGGTCTGCACCCGCTGGCCGTGGAGGACGCCGTCCACGCGCACCAGCGGCCCAAGGTCGAGGAGTACGACGGGGTGCTGTTCGCCGTCCTGAAGACGGTCCGGTACGTGGAGCACGAGGAACTGACCGCCACCAGCGAGGTGGTGGACACCGGCGAGCTGATGGCCTTCGTCGGGCCCGACTTCGTCCTCACCATCCGGCACGGCGGGCACGGGTCCCTCGGCCCGCTGCGCGAGGCGCTGGAGGCGGTGCCCGAACAGCTCGCCAAGGGGCCCTCGGCCGTCCTGCACGCGATGGCGGACCACGTCGTCGACGACTACCTGGCGGTCGCGGACGCCGTCCAGACCGACCTCGACGCGATCGAGAACACCGTCTTCTCCGCCCAGGCGGACCGCGGCGACGCCGGCCGGATCTACCAGCTCAAGCGCGAGCTGCTGGAGCTGCGCCGGGCGGTCGCCCCGCTCGCCCGCCCGCTGACGGCGCTCGCCACCCGGCCGATGCCGCTGGTCGACCCCGACATCCGGGCGTACTTCCGCGACGTCAGCGACCACCTCGCCCGGGTGACCGAGCAGATCGGCTCGTACGACACCCTGCTCGACTCGGTGCTCCAGGCCCATCTGGCGCAGGTCACGGTGGCGCAGAACGAGGACGTGCGGAAGATCACCGCGTGGGCGGCGATCGTCGCCGTGCCGACCATGGTGTGCGGGGTGTACGGCATGAACTTCGACCACATGCCGGAACTGCGCTGGACCTACGGCTATCCGCTGGTCCTCGGCGTGATCGCGGTGGCGTGCTACGCGATCCACCGCGGCTTCCGGCGCAACGGCTGGCTGTAGCGCCTCCCGGACCCGCGGATATGAGAGGTTTGCTCCGTTCATCCGATCAGCGGGCGGAGAGGTACGGCACGGCATGGCGCGGTGGGACGGCGGTACGGAGCCGGCGACGGGACCGGCCGGAGGCGCGGGAGCCGCCGGCGGCCCGCGAACGGCGACGGGCCCGGCAGGCGGCCCGCGGACCGCGGGTCCGGCCGGCGGCCGGGGGGCGGTGGCGGATCCGGAGGCCGACGAGGAGGCGCGCTGGTTCCGGGTCCTGCTCCACGTGGGCTTCTTCCTGCTGCTCGGCTCCTCGCTGACCCGCTTCCTGATGCGGCACACCGGCGACGGGATCGCGCCCTGGGTCGTCGCCCTCGCCGCCGCGCTCGCCGCGCTGTACGTCGCCGAACCCGCGATCGGCCACGAGCGGCGGCGCCGGCTCCTCTGGCTCGGCGCGTGCACCGCCGTCTGGATCGCGCTGGTGCTGCTCGCCCCCAGCTTCGCCTGGTGCTCGATCCCGCTCTTCTACCTCGGGCTGCGGAACCTGCGCCCGCCCGCCGCCGCGGTGCTCATCGGGCTGCTCACCGTCGTCTCGGTCACCGCCCAGCTGCGGCTCGCGGGCCGCTTCGAGTTCGACATCCTGCTGGCCCCGCCCGCCATCGCCGCCATCTGCGTCGCGGTCTTCGTCCGCCTGGACGAGCAGACCCGGCGGCAGCGTGAACTGATCGCGGACCTCGTCCGCACCCGGCGCGAACTCGCCGCGACCGAACGCCGCGAGGGCACCCTCGCCGAACGGCAGCGGCTCTCCATGGAGATCCACGACACCCTCGCGCAGGGCCTGTCCAGCCAGCGGATGCTGCTCCAGGCCGCCGACCGCACCTGGCACACCGACCCCGACACGGCGCACCGGCACGTGCGGGCGGCCGGCGAGATCGCCGAGCACAACCTGACCGAGGCCCGCCGCTTCGTCCACGACCTGGCCCCCGCCGACCTCGCCGGAGGCGGCGGCCTCGACGAGGCGCTGCGCGCCCTGGCGCGCCGCGAGTCCACGGCGGGGCTCGCGGTCCGCTGCCACATCGAGGGCGTGCCGCCGCGCCGGCTGCCCGACCGGGTCCAGTCGGCGCTGCTGCGGATCGCGCAGGGCGCGCTGGCGAACGTACGGGAGCACGCGGACGCCCGTACCGCCGCGCTCACCCTCACGTACCTCGACGACCAGGTGGTCCTCGACGTGGCCGACGACGGCCGCGGCTTCGACCCGGCGGCCGTCGGCACCGGCGACGGCGTCCGCGGCCACGGCCTGCCGGCCATCCGCACCCGCACCGACCAGCTCGGCGGCACCCTCACCGTCGAATCGGCCCCCGGCGAGGGCACGGTCCTCTCCGCGTCCGTCCCCCTGCCCGCCGCCTAGACGCGGGGCCCCGCCTCAGAGCCCGGATCCTCCCCCGGCCGCCAGGTACTGGCCGGTGACCCAGCGGGCGTCGTCGGAGACGAGGAAGGCGACGACGTCCGCGATGTCCTCCGGGGTCCCGATCCGGCCGAGGGCCGCGTGCGCGGCGAGCGCGGCGGCGGCCTCGGGGGTGGCGCGGAGGCGGGCGTTCATGTCGGTGGCGACGAAGCCGGGGGCGACCGTGTTGACGGTGATGCCGCGCGGGCCCAGTTCCTTGGCGAGGGCCAGGGTCATGGTGTCGAGGGCGCCCTTGGTCATGGCGTAGGTGACGGACTCCGGGTAGGCGTGCCGGGAGGTGAGCGAGGAGATGTTCACGATCCGGCCGCCGTCGCGGAAGCGGTCGAGGCCGCGCTGGACGAGGAAGAGCGGGGCCTTCACGTTCACCGCGAAGAGCCGGTCGAAGACCTCGGGGCTGAGCTGGTGGAGCCGGCCGGAGCCGCTCGCGCCGGCGTTGTTGACCAGGATGTCGATCTCCGGTCCCGCGCCGGCGGCGGCGAGACCCCGGTCGAGCTCCGCGTAGAAGGTGTCGACGGCGTCGGGGCGGTCCAGTGCGGCGCGGAAGGAGAAGGCCCGGCCGCCCTCCGCGGCGACGGCCGCCACGGTCGCGGCGGCGGCGGTCTCGTCGCTGCCGTAGTGGACCGCGACGAGGGCGCCGTCGCGGCCGAGCCGCTCGGCGATGCCGCGCCCGATGCCCCGGCTCGCTCCGGTGACGATCGCGGTCCTGCCTGCCAGTCGGGCCATGGGGAGGGGTCCTGCCTCGTGCGGTGGGTCGTGTGCGGTGCGACTGTACGGGCCCCGCGCGGGCAGGGTCGTGCCGGGTCAGCCGCGGGCGGCGAGCAGCCGCCGGTACCAGGGCAGGTGGCGGGGGAACGCGGCGGTGAAGGCGGGGCCCGGGCCGCGGCCGAAGTCGGTCCAGGGGCGTTCGTCGGCGAACCAGTGGTCGGCGGCGAACAGCTCCAGGTGGTGGGCGGCGAGCGGGTTCCCGGCGAGGAGCGCGCGGGCCTCGGCGGGGTCCACGGCCGGGCCCCACGCGTCGCGCACCCGCTCCGGCAGCAGGGGGGTGACGGCGGCGAGGAGTTCGGCCTCGGAGACCGGGTCGGGGTGGGAGACGAGGTACGCGCCGGGTCGGGTCGCCGGGGAGAGGGCCGCGCCCAGCAGGGCGCCCGCCAGGCTGTCCACCTCGACCATCGAGTGCAGCGAACCGGCGTCGGCGAGCGGCCCGGGCAGGGCGGCGAGCAGCGTCAGGAGGCCGGGGACGACCTGCCGGTCGCCGGTGCCGTAGACGAGGTGCGGCCGGAGCACGGTGCCGCCGGCGTCGAGGACGTACCGCTCGCCGGCGGCCCGGGTCCGGCTGGTCGCCGAGCCGGGCGCGAGCGGGAGGGTGTCGGGGGCGGCGGCGCGGAAGGGGCCGCGGCCGTGCACGGAGGCGGTGCTGAGGGAGACGATCCGGCCGGCGCCGGCGCGGGCGGCGGCGTCGGCGAGGTCGCGGGCGCCGTGCTCGTTGACGGCGCGCAGCAGGTCCTCGGGGCCGCCGATCGCGGAGGCGCAGTGGACGACGGCGTCGATCCCGTCGCAGGCGCGGCGCAGGCTCGCGGGGTCCCGGAGGTCGCCCTGGACGGTCTCGACGACGGGTCCGCCGGCCGGCGGTGCGTCCGGGAGGGCGGCGGCCGCGGCGTCCGCGTCCCGGACGAGCAGGCGCACCTGGGCGAGGTCCGGGTGCGCCGCCGCGGCGGCGGCGACCCGGCCGCCGATGAAGCCGGTGGCGCCGGTGACGAGGATGCGGGTTCCCATGGGATCTTCCGGTCGGTGCGGGTGGAGCGGGGTGCGGCGGCGGGCGGTCAGCCGGCCTGGAGGGCGGGGACGCGGGGGGCCGCCGGAATCCGCTGCGGGGAGGTGAGGGTGCAGTCGAGGACCGCCGTGCCGCCCTGGTGGGCGAGGACCTGGACCGTGACGCCGGCGCGGTGGAGGCCGGTCAGGACCTCGGCCTCGATCCAGCAGGGCTCGTCCAGCTCCACGTAGCGGTGGAAGCGGGCGTCGAGGCCGACGGGCAGCAGGCCCGGGTCGCCGGTGGCCGCCGCGGCGGCCTGGCGGGCGGCTTCGAGGAGCAACATCCCGGGCACGTGGTCGTTGGCGCGCCGGAAGAGGGTGGGGTGGGTGGTGTCCACCCGCAGCCGCCAGCGGCCCTCGGTGCCGCCGGGGGCGAGCACGACGTCCTTCTCGCGGTCGCGGCCGACGGTCCGCGGGTCCACGGCGGGCAGCAGCGGCACCGGGCGGCTCGCGGCGGCCATGCGGTCGCCGCGCATCCTGCGGTACGCGGCGGCGGAGGTGCAGGTGATGCCGCCGCCGCCGGAGGCGAGGCGGCGGCCGTCGCGGCTGAGGACGAGGGTGGTGCGCATCTCGCGCAGTCCCCGGCCCCGGGTCTTGACGTCCGAGCAGAGCAGGTCGACGGATATCTCCGCCGGGCCGCCATCACGGGTCATCTCCTCGGCGACGGCGTCGTAGGAGAGGTCCCACATGACGAACTGATCGTCCTCCGGAACACCGAATTCCGCGTGGCTGACCAGCATCGTTGCCTGTCTCATGGTCTCGGCGACCAGGAGCGGGTCGTGGTGGTCTCCGGCATGCGGTACGAAGAAGGGGTGCTCCGCGGGCCAGCGTGCGGTTATGGAGAATCGGTTCTCCGCACTGCGCGTCCATCCCGTCGGCAAGATGTCGGCGGGATTGGCTCGGTGAACGAACTCTGCGGGTACGGGAGTTGACAGTCCTTGAAGGTTCTGGTCCATGACTCCCCTTGCATTTCCCGTCGAGGTCCGCCGAGTTAGGTCGCGCGTAGAATACGTACAGTACGGTTTTCTTTTCAATGCTTCACGTCACAGGGTGAGCACGGACAGCGAGACAGCAGGAGGCACCTTGGCGCAGCAAGCGCGCGCGATCAGGACCCGCCGGATCATCCTCGATTCGGCGGCGGCCGTCTTCGCCGAGCGCGGTTACGAGCGGGCGACGATCGGGGAAATCCTGACGCGCGCCGGAGTGACCAAGGGAGCGCTGTATTTCCACTTTGCTTCCAAGGAAGACCTCGCCGTCGGGGTGCTGAACGCGCAGCTGCTCGACGAGCCCCTGACACCGCAGGACGTGAAGCTCCAGGAGCTGGTGGACCAGGGCTTCCTCCTGGCCCACCGGCTGCAGACCGATCCGCTGGTCCAGGCGAGCGTGGCGCTCGCCCTCGACAGCGGCGCCACGGGCGTGGACCGCGCGGCGCCGTTCCAGGCGTGGGTGGACCAGGTGGCCGAGGCCCTCACCGTCGCCAAGGCGCGGGGCGAGATCCTGCCCCACGTCAACGTGGTGGACACGGCGGAACTCTTCTCCGGCGCGTTCGCCGGCATCCAGACCATGTCGCAGGTGGTTTGCGGACGCGACGACCTGACGCACCGTGTCGTCGTCCTGCTCCAGCACGTGCTGCCGAGCATCAGCACCCCCGCGGTGCTGACCGGCCTCGATCTGTCGCCGGAGCGTGCGAAGTACCTCGCGTCGGCGTACGAGGAGTCCCGGCGCCTGCGCGAGGAGACCGACCTGGCGGATGCGGAGAGTTAGCGGGAAACAAACCGAGCGGTCTCATACAGCGCCCCGACGGCACTCCGCTGTCGGGGCGCTCTGGCGTCATGGCACTGAGTGTGTTTTGCTGAGGGTACTCAGTGCCATACGCGGTGCCGCGGGTGTTCCCCGGGTGCCACAGACCAGGTGCCACAAGCATTTCCAGGGAGCTCGAGAGCATGGGCAAGGACTTCGACCTGTACCGGACCTCCGAGGAGCACGAGATGCTCCGGGAGTCGGTGCGTGCGCTGGCGGACGCGAAGATCGCTCCGTTCGCGGCGGCGGTGGACGAGGAGGGGCGGTTCCCGCAGGAGGCCCTGGACGCGCTGGTCGCCAACGACCTGCACGCGGTGCATGTCCCGGAGACCTACGGCGGCGCGGGCGCGGACGCGCTGGCGACGGTGATCGTGATCGAGGAGGTCGCCCGCGCCTGCGGTTCGTCCTCGCTGATCCCGGCGGTGAACAAGCTGGGCTCGCTGCCGGTGATCCTGTCCGGCTCGGAGGAGCTGAAGCACAAGTACCTCGCGCCGCTCGCCAAGGGTGACGCGATGTTCTCGTACTGCCTGTCGGAGCCGGACGCGGGCTCGGACGCGGCGGGCATGAAGACCCGCGCGGTCCGTGACGGCGACTTCTGGGTGCTCAACGGTGTGAAGCGGTGGATCACCAACGCCGGCGTGTCGGAGTACTACACGGTGATGGCGGTCACCGACCCGGAGAAGCGCTCGAAGGGCATCTCCGCGTTCGTGGTGGAGAAGGGCGACGAGGGCGTGTCGTTCGGCGCGCCGGAGAAGAAGCTCGGCATCAAGGGCTCCCCGACCCGCGAGGTCTACTTCGACAACGTCCGCATCCCCGCCGACCGCATGATCGGCGCCGAGGGCACCGGCTTCGCCACCGCGATGAAGACCCTCGACCACACCCGCATCACCATCGCCGCCCAGGCCCTCGGCATCGCCCAGGGCGCCCTGGACTACGCCAAGGGCTACGTCAAGGAGCGCAAGCAGTTCGGCAAGCCGATCGCCGACTTCCAGGGCGTGCAGTTCATGCTCGCCGACATGGCGATGAAGCTGGAGGCCGCCCGCCAGCTCACCTACGCCGCCGCCGCCAAGTCCGAGCGGGTCGACGGCGACCTGACCTTCTTCGGCGCCGCCGCCAAGTGCTTCGCCTCCGACGTCGCCATGGAGGTCACCACCGACGCCGTCCAGCTCCTCGGCGGCTACGGCTACACCCGCGACTACCCAGTCGAGCGCATGATGCGCGACGCCAAGATCACCCAGATCTACGAGGGCACCAACCAGGTCCAGCGCATCGTCATGGCCCGCAACCTCCCGTAACCATCCGCTCGTTGAAAGGAGCCAGGCCGTGACCCTGAGGATCGCTGTCTGTGTGAAGTACGTTCCCGACGCCACCGGCGACCGCGGTTTCGCGGACGACCTGACCGTCGACCGCGACGAGGTCGACGGCCTCCTCTCGGAGCTGGACGAGTACGCGGTCGAGCAGGCCCTGCGGATCTCCGAGGAGGCCGACGACGCCGAGGTGACCGTGGTGACGGTCGGCCCGGACGACGCCAAGGACGCCCTGCGCAAGGCGCTGTCGATGGGCGCCGACAAGGCCGTCCACGTCAACGACGAGGCCATCCACGGCTCCGACGTGATCGCCACCTCCGCGATCCTCGCGAAGGCCCTGGAGAAGACCGGTTTCGACCTGGTCGTCTGCGGCATGGCCTCGACCGACGGCACCATGGGCGTGCTGCCGGCGCTGCTCGCCGAGCGGCTGGGCCTGCCCCAGGCGACGCTGCTCTCCGAGGTCTCGGTGGACGGCGCCGTGGTGAAGGGCCGCCGGGACGGCGACGCCGCCACCGAGCTGGTCGAGGCCCCGCTGCCGGCCGTCGTGTCGGTCACCGACCAGTCGGGCGAGGCCCGTTACCCCTCCTTCAAGGGGATCATGGCCGCCAAGAAGAAGCCGGTCGAGGAGCTGGAGCTCGACGACCTGGAGATCGACGAGGACGAGGTCGGTCTGGCCGGCTCCTGGACGCTGGTCGAGTCGGCGGACGCCCGCCCGGCCCGCACCCAGGGCACGATCGTCACGAACGAGGACGGTGACGGCGGCAAGCAGCTGGCCGCGTTCCTCGCCGCCCAGAAGTTCATCTGATCGCCCGTCACCCCACCTCAGGAGCAAGGAAACATGGCTGAGATCCTGGTTCTCGTGGACCACGCCGACGGTGCGGTCCGCAAGCCGGCCCTCGAACTGCTCACCCTCGCCCGCCGCCTGGGCGAGCCGTCCGCGGTCGTCCTCGGCGCCGGCGAGGCCGCCGCCTCCGTGGCCGCCACCGCCGCCGAGTACGGCGCTGCCACCGTCTACGTGGCGGACGGCGCCGAGTTCGCCGACCAGCTGGTCGTCCCCAAGGTCGACGCGCTGGCCCAGATCGCCCGGGAGAAGGAGGTGGCCGCCGTCCTGGTGACCTCTTCCGGCGAGGGCAAGGAGGTCGCGGCCCGCGTCGCGCTCCGCCTCGGCTCCGGCCTGATCACCGACGCCGTGGAGCTGGAGGCCGGCCCGGAGGGCCCGGTCGCCACGCAGTCGGTCTTCGCCGCCTCGTACACGGTCAAGTCCCGTGTCTCGCACGGCGTCCCGGTCATCACCGTCAAGCCGAACTCCGCCGCCCCGGAGGCCGCCCCGGCCGCCGGCACGGTCGAGAACGTCACCGTCGCCTTCACCGGCAACGCGGCCACGGTCGTCTCCCGCACCGCCCGTGTCTCCACCGGCCGCCCGGAGCTGACCGAGTCCGCCATCGTGGTCTCCGGCGGACGCGGGGTCGGCGCCGCCGAGGGCTTCGAGGTCGTCGAGAAGCTGGCCGACTCGCTCGGCGCGGCCGTCGGCGCCTCCCGCGCCGCCGTGGACGCCGGCTGGTACCCGCACTCCAACCAGGTCGGCCAGACCGGCAAGCAGGTCTCGCCGCAGCTGTACGTCGCCGCCGGCATCTCCGGCGCGATCCAGCACCGGGCCGGCATGCAGACGTCCAAGACGATCGTCGCGGTCAACAAGGACCCGGAGGCCCCGATCTTCGACCTGGTCGACTACGGCGTGGTCGGCGACCTCTTCGAGGTGCTGCCGCAGCTGACCGAGGAGATCGGCGCGCGCTGACGCCGTCGGTCACGACGAAGGGGGTGGCACTCTGTGCCACCCCCTTTCCGGCTGCCCGGAAGGCTCAGATCCAGCCGTCCAGCGGGACCTCCTCGCAGAGCCGGACGACCGGCCGGCGCCCGGTGTCCGCGGCGCTCGCGAGCTTGACCCGGACGCCCGGGCGCACCGCGTGCGGGGGCCCGTCGACCCGGCAGCGGACCACGAAGCCCTCGGCCATGTGGACCGGCCAGAGGTCGGCCTCGGCGGCGGTGTGCGCCCTGCGGACGGTGATCACGCCCTCCCCCTCGCTGAGTTGGGGCGAGAGGTCGGTCGACCCGCAGGTCGGGCAGAGCAGGCGCTGGAAGGTGGTGGTGCGGCACCAGGCGCAGCGCTGGAAGTAGAGATCGGTGCCGGCGGCCGATTCCTCGGTCCGGGCGGCGCCGGGGGTCCTCAGTCCCGTGTGGAACACGATGCCTTCTCCTCGCACTCGGCGGCTCGACCGTGCATGGAGCCCAAGATATGGCACTCAGTGCCAGCAAAGAAAGACCTCAGTTCCCTCAATCTGAGATACTGCGGCCCCTCTCAGTTCTCGCCGAGGCTCGACTCCACCTCGCGCACCACGCGCCACATCGGGGTGGACCGCTTGGTGATGACGACCACCACGTCCTCGTCGCCGCCGGCCGGGGTCTCGCCCGGGGCGCCGCCGGGCGCGTCCGGGCTCCAGGTGGCGCGGACGAACTCCAGGGCCCGGTCCACCTCTTCGAGGGGGTCGCCCTCGCCGCCCGAGCGCAGCCAGTGCCGCAGGGCGTGGTTGTGGGCGGCGACGACGGCCGCGGCGGCCACGTTGGCCCGCAGGGTGCCGTCCCTGCGGTCGGCCCAGCGGGTCCTCAGGTAGTCGCCGAGGGTCTTCTCGTACCGCCAGACGACCGAGAGTTCGTACGCGCGCAGCCCGGCGACCTCCCGGGTCAGCCGGTAGCGCTGGACGGAGAAGGTGGGGTTCTCGGCGTACATCCGCATGACCAGGCGGGCGGCGTCGCAGACCCGGACGACGGGGTCGTCGGTGTCGGCGCTGGCGGCGAGGAAGCGGGTCATGTCGTCGAGGCACTGCTCGTGGTCGGGGAAGACCACGTCCTCCTTCGACGGGAAGTAGCGGAAGAAGGAGCGCCGTCCGACGCCGGCGAGCGTGACGATGTCGTCGACGGTGGTCTGCTCGTAGCCCCGCTCCAGGAAGAGCTGGAAGGCCGCGGCGATGAGGGAGTCCCGCATCGCGGGCTTCGGGGTGGTCCGGGGGTTCGTCGCCGCTGCTGCCATGGCACGAACCTAACATCGCGGCCGCCTCCGTGCGGCACTCGGTGCCGGAATATTCCGGCACCGAGTGCTCTGGCCCCTTCGGCAGGGGGTGCGTCAGCGGGCGGACATCCGCAGCGCGCCGTCCATCCGGATCGTCTCGCCGTTGAGGTAGTCGTGCTCGGCGATCATGGTGATCAGGCGGGCGTACTCCTCCGGCTGGGCGAGGCGCTGCGGGAAGGTGACGCTCGCCGCCAGTCCGGCCCGGATCTCCTCGCTGAAGCCCGCCATCATCGGGGTGTCCACGATGCCGGGGGCGACCGTGACGACCCGGATGCCGAACTGGGCGAGGTCGCGGGCGGCCGTGATGGTCATGCCGGCGACGCCCGCCTTGGACGCGGCGTACGCGATCTGGCCGACCTGGCCCTCGAAGGCGGCGATCGAGGCGGTGTTGACGACGAGGCCGCGCTGGCCGTGCGCGTCGGGCTCGTGCCGGGCGATGGACTCGGCGGCGAGCCGCATCACGTTGAAGGTGCCGACCAGGTTGACGTTCACGACGGTACGGAACAGGTCGAGGTCGTGCGGGCCCTTGCGGCCCAGCACGCGGGCCGAGGGGGCGATGCCGGCGCAGTTGACCGCGAGCCGCAGTTCGGCGCCGTCGGCGTCGATCTCCGCGAGCGCGGCGCGGACCTGCTCCTCGTCGGTCACGTCGGCGGCGAGCAGCCGGACGCCCTCCGGCAGGGCGCCGGCGGCGGCGACGGCCTTCTCCAGGTCGAGCCCGTAGACCGTGGCGCCGCGCGCGGCGAGCGCGGCGGCGGTGGCGGCGCCGAGCCCGGAGGCGGCACCGGTGACGAGAGCGGCGGAGCCGGCGATGTCCATGGAACTCCTCGTTCGTGTCGTGCGGGTGACCCTGCCGGCGGGTTGGCCGCCGGACCGGGGGCGCGTCCCCGCGGGGGACCGCGCGGTCTGCGCGATCTGCGCCGCCACCATAGAACCCCGTGCGCGGAGCGGACGGGACGGGGGTCATCCGATCGGTGGACCCGGGGGTCCACCGATCCGGGCGCGGCCGGCAGCCGGTGCGCCGACGGGCGGGGCCGGGATCGGCACCCAGGATGAAGCGTCAGTCGATCTTCGTCCCCGACCCCCCTGGAGCGGAAGCCCTGTGAAGCACGTGAAGAAGTCCCACCGGACCCGTCTGATGACCGGGGGCGCGATCGTCGCCGTCGGCCTGGCGGGCGTCGGCGCCTACTCCGCGAGCGCCGGCGGCGAGGCCGCCGCCCCCGCGGCCGTCACCGAGGCCGCGAGCGCGCGCACGACGACCACGCAGCACCTGACGGTCGCGGCGGCGACGGAGGCGGCCCGGGCGGCGCTGGCGGCGGCCGAGGCGGAGAACCAGCGGGTGACGGTCGCCGTCGTGGACCGGAACGGCACCACCCTCGTCACCCTGCGCGGCGACGGCGCGGGCCCGCAGTCCGCCGTCTCGGCGGAGCGGAAGGCGTACACGGCGGTGTCCTGGAACGCCCCGACCTCGGTCCTCGCCGGCCGCCTGGCCCGGGCGCCGCGGCTGAAGGACATCCCCGGCACCCTCTTCCTCGGCGGCGGCACCCCGGTCACCGCGCAGGGCGCCCCGGTCGCGGGCATCGGCGTGGCGGGCGCCCCCTCGGGCGACCTGGACGAGAAGTACGCCCGCGCGGGCGCGGCGGCCCTGGCGCGCTAGCCCCGCCCGGCACGGCCCCGGCCCCGGCCCCGGCCCCGGCCCCGGAAAAAGCCGGACCCCGGTGCGCCTGAAACGGGGGAACACAGGCGTACCGGGGTGGCGGATCCGAGCATACGCCCGAATTGGTTCAACACGAAATCAACGCCGGAGGGGCACGCGGATCCGGACGGCTACTTCTCCGCGCGCGCCAGTCCCCGGCTGATGACCAGGCGCTGGATCTGGTTCGTCCCCTCGAAGATCTGCATGATCTTGGCCTCGCGCATGTAGCGCTCGACCGGGAAGTCGCGGGTGTAGCCGTAGCCGCCGAGGACCTGGACCGCGTCCGTGGTCACCTTCATCGCCGTGTCCGTGGCGATCAGCTTGGCCGCGCTGGCCTGGCGGCTGAAGGGGCGGCCGAGGTCGCGGCGGCGGGCCGCGTCGAGGTAGGTGGCGCGGGCGGCGTCGACGGCGGCGGCCATGTCGGCGAGGAGGAAGCCGAGGCCCTGGTGGTCGACGATGCGGCGGCCGAAGGTGGTGCGCTCGTTGGCGTAGTCGACGGCCGCGTTCAGGGCGGCCTGGGCGAGGCCGGTGGCGCAGGCGGCGATGCCGAGGCGGCCGTTGTCGAGGGCGCTGAAGGCGATCGGGAGGCCCTGGCCCTCGGCGCCGATGAGCCGGTCCCCGTCGATGAGGGCGCCGTCCCAGTAGGCGGAGGTGGTGGGGACCGCCTGGAGGCCCATCTTGCGCTCGGGGGCCCCGAAGGACAGGCCCTCGGTCTCGCCGGGGGCGAGGAAGCAGGAGACGCCGTGGCCGCCGGGCGCGGTGCGGGCGAAGAGGGCGTAGAAGCCGGCCCTGCCGCCGTGGGTGATCCACGCCTTGGTGCCGGTGATCCGGTACCGGCCGTCCTCCTGGCGCTCCGCCTTGCAGGCGAGGGCGGCGGCGTCCGAGCCGGCCTGCGGCTCGGAGAGGCTGTAGCCGCCGACGAGCCGGCCCTCCAGCATCGACGGGAGCCAGCGCTCCTTCTGGGCGTCGGTGCCGAAGGCGTACAGCGGGTGGCAGGCGAGGGTGTGGACGCTGGTCGCGACGGCGACGGCCGCCCAGCGGGCCGCCAGCTCCTCCAGGACCTGGAGGTAGACCTCGTACGGCTGGCCGCCGCCGCCGTACTCCTCGGGATAGGCGAGGCCGAGCAGCCCGGCCCGGCCGAGGGTGGCGAAGAGCCCGTCGGGATAGGTCTCGGCTGCCTCGTGTGCGTCCACCCGGGGCGCGAGCTCGCGGTCGGCGATCTCGCGGGTGAGGGCGATGAGGTCCGCCGCCTCGGGGGTGGGGAGCAGGCGGTCGACATCCATGGCGACTCCATCGGCGCGCAAAGTGGTACTAGGACTGGTACTCCAGTACCGCTAAAAATAGCGCATCCGTGAGTGGAAGGAACCCCTCCGGCCGGGTGGCCCGGCATACTGTTCGGGTGATCGAGACCTCCGCCACCGACACCCCGAAGCTCACGGGGCGCGGAGCGGCGCGCCGTTCCGCCCTCTTCGAGGACCTGGTCGCCCTGCTCGTGGGCGAGGGCTTCGCCCGGCTGACGCTGGACGACCTCGCCGCCCGGCTGCACTGCTCCAAGCGCACCCTGTACGGCCTGGCCGGCAGCAAGGAGCAGCTGGTCCGGGCCGCCGTGGTGCACTTCTTCCGGCGCGCCACCGCCCGCGTCGAGGCGGGCCTCGCCGCCGCGAGCGGGCCCGCCGAACGGCTCTCCGCCTATCTGCGGGCCGTCTCCGCCGAACTGGCCCCCGTGTCCCCGCAGTTCTTCGACGACGTGGCCGCGTTCGAACCGGCCGCGGAGGTGTACGAGCGGAACACCCGGGCCGCCGCCGGCCGGGTGCAGCAGCTCATCGAGGAGGGCGTCGCCGCCGGCGTCTTCCGGGAGGTCCACGTGGCCTTCGCCGCCGACGTCATCGCCTCCGTGATGGTCCGCATCCAGCGGCGGCAGGTGGCCGCCGCCACCGGCCTCGCGGACGCCGAGGCGTACGACCAGCTGGCCGAGCTGCTGCTCAGCGGGCTGCGCCGGGCCTGAGCCCGCCCCGGACGCACCGCCCGACCCGCCCGATCCGCCCACTCACCGCGAGGGACGCCAGTGACCAGACCGACCGGCCGGACCGTCCGGGACCTGCGGCGCGAGAACCGCACCGCGGTCCTCCGGCGGCTGTACTTCGACGGCCCGCTGAGCCGCTTCTCGCTCGGCCCCGCCACCGGGCTCAGCTCCGGCTCCGTCAGCAACGTGGTGGCGGAGCTGGTCGCCGAGGGGCTCGTCGAGGAGGCCGGCAGCGTCGACTCGGCCGGCGGCCGGCCCCGGATCCTGCTGCGGATCGCCCCGGGCAGCGGGCGCATGATCGGCGTGGACGTGGGCGAGACCCGGGTCCGGGTCGAGCTCTTCGACCTCACCCTCACCGAACTCGCCCGCGCCGAGCGGCCCTTGGACCCGGACGGGCGGGGCGCCGCGCGGTACGAGGTCGAGGCCGTCGTCGACCTCATCCGCGACGGCGTCGCCGAGGTGCTGCGCGCGGCGGCCGTCCCCGCCGAGTCACTGCTGGGCGTCGGCATCGGCGTCCCCGGGATCGTCGAGCACCCCGCCGGGGGCGGCGCCGTCGTGCACGGGCAGACGATCGGCTGGGACGCGGTCCCGCTGGAGCGGCTGCTCCGCGAGCGGGTCGACCTGCCGGCCGGGGTGCCGTACCGGATCGACAACGGCGCCCGGACGCTGGGCCAGGCCGAGATGTGGTTCGGCGCGGGCCGGGGCGCGGGCAGCGCGGTCGTGGCCCTGTTCGGCTCCGGCGTCGGCGCCTGCGTCACCACCGACCCGTCCGGGCCCGGCCGGGCCCTGGAGTGGGGCCATCTGAAGGTGCGGGTCCGGGGCCGGCGGTGCCGCTGCGGCGCCCGCGGCTGCCTGGAGGCGTACGCCGGTGCCGGGGCGCTCGTCGAGCGGTGGCGGGAGGCGGGCGGCGAGCCGCCGGCCGGCGCGGGCGAGGAGGCCGCGCTCGCGGCGCTGGTGGCCGCGGCCCGCCCGGCGGACGGCGGGACGCCGGACCCGGCGGCGGTCGCCGTGCTGGCGGAGACCGCCGAGTACCTGGGCGCCGGCTTCGCCGACCTGGTCAACCTCTTCCAGCCGGAGCGGATCCTCGTCGGCGGCTGGGCCGGGCTGCTGCTCGGCCCGCGCTTCCTGGCCGAGGTGGAGGAGCACGCGCGCGCGTACGCGCTGGCGTACCCGGCGGCGCGGGTGAGTCTCGGGATGGGCACGCTGGGCCCGGACGCGGTCACGGTCGGCGCGGCGCTGCTGCCGCTGGCGGACTTCTTCGCGCGCGGCGGGCGCCGCGAGGAGCCCGGCCCGGCGGAGGCGGCCCCGGCCTGGGCGGAGACCGTACGGGAGCGCACGGCCCGGCCCTGACGGGCGCCGCCGGTACGAACTCTCCTGGGGCGCCCTAGGCGACGGAGCCGATGCGGCCCGCGACGGGCGCGTCGGGGCCGTCGTGGTGGATGGGGGTGTGCGCGCCGGTGAGCGAGGCGCCGCTGCCGCCGCGCCGGTCGGCGACGATCTCCGCGGCGATCGACAGGGCCGTCTCCTCGGGGGTGCGGGCGCCGAGGTCGAGGCCGATCGGGGAGCGAAGCCGGGCCAGTTCGAGCTCGGTGACGCCGACCTCGCGGAGCCGCCGGTTGCGGTCCTCGTGGGTGCGGCGGGAGCCCATCGCGCCGACGTAGGCGACGGGAAGTCTGAGGGCGGCCCGGAGGAGCGGGACGTCGAACTTGGCGTCGTGCGTGAGCACGCACAGCACGGTCCGGCCGTCGACCTCGGTCGACTCCAGGTAGCGATGGGGCCACTCGACGACGACCTCGTCGGCGTCGGGGAAGCGGGCCTTCGTCGCGAAGACCGGGCGGGCGTCGCAGACGGTGACGTGGTAGCCGAGGAACTTGCCGACCCGGACGAGGGCGGAGGCGAAGTCGATCGCCCCGAAGACGATCATGCGGGGGGCGGGGACGGAGGACTCGACGAGCAGCGTCAGCGGCTGCCCGCAGCGGCTGCCGTCCTCGCCGATCTCCACCGTGCCGGTGCGGCCGGCGTCGAGCAGGGCGCGGGCCTCGGCGGCGGCGGTGCGGTCCAGCTCGGGGTGGCCGCCGAGCTTCCCCTCGTACGAGCCGTCCGGGCGGACCAGGAGCGCCTGGCCGAGCAGGTCCCCGGGGCCGGAGACGATCCGGGCGAGGGCCGCCGCCTCTCCCGAGACGGCGGCGGCCAGCGCGGCGGGGAAGACCCCGCCGCGGACCGGGGTGACGAGGATGTCGATGACGCCGCCGCAGGTCAGGCCGACCGCGAAGGCGTCCTCGTCGCTGTAGCCGAAGCGCTCCACGACGACCTCGCCGTCGTCGAGCGCCGCCTGGCACAGCTCGTACACCGCGCCCTCCACGCACCCGCCGGAGACCGAGCCGATCGCCGTGCCCTCGCTGTCGACGGCGAGGGCGGCGCCGGGCTGGCGGGGCGCGCTGCCGCCGACGGCCACCACGGTGGCCACGGCGAAGTCGCGTCCCTGCTCGACCCACCGGTGCAGCTCTTCGGCGATGTCCAGCATGTCGGTCTCCTTGGCGGTGTGGGGAGGGCGGGGGGCGTCAGCTGACGCCCAGCCAGCCCTCGATGGGGTGAAGGGCGAAGAACACGATGAAGATCGCGGTCAGGCACCACATGAACGCGCCGACCTCGCGCGCCTTGCCCTGCGCCACCTTGATGACGGTGTAGGCGATGACGCCGGCCGCGACGCCCGGGGTGATGCTGTACGTGAACGGCATCAGCACCACGGTCAGGAAGACCGGGGTGGCGACGGAGCTGTCGCCCCAGTTCACGTGCTTGGCGTTCATCATCATCATCGCGCCGATGACGACCAGGGCGGCGGAGCCGACCTCGCGGGGCACGATCTGGGTGATCGGGGTGAAGAAGAGGCAGGCCGCGAAGAACAGGCCGGTGATCACCGAGGAGAAGCCGGTGCGGGCGCCCTCGCCGACGCCGGTGGCGGACTCCACGAAGACGGTCTGGCCGGAGGCGCCGGAGACGCCGCCGATCGCGCCGCCCGCGCCGTCGATGAACAGCGCCTTGGACAGGCCGGGCATCCGGCCCTTGTCGTCGGCGAGGTTGGCCTCGGTGCCGACGCCGATGATGGTGGCCATGGCGTCGAAGAAGCCGGCGAGGACCAGGGTGAAGACGATGACGCCGACGGTGATGTAGCCGACGTCGCCCCAGCCGCCGAAGTCGACGTCGCCGAAGAGCGAGAAGTCCGGGGTGGAGACCGCGCTGCCCTTGAGTTCCGGGGAGCCGTTGGCCCAGGAGCCGGGGCCCTTGGCCGGGATGTCGGCGATCGCGTTGACGATCAGCGCGATGACGGTGCCGGCGACGATGCCGATGAGGATGGCGCCCGGCACCTTGCGGGCCTGGAGGGCGAAGATCGCGAGCAGGGTGACGGCGAAGATCAGGACGGGCCAGCCGACCAGTTCGCCGCCGGCGCCAAGGGTGACGGGCGGGCCGAACTGCGGGCCGGCGCCGACGAAGCCGGCCTTGTTGAAGCCGATCAGGGCGATGAAGAGGCCGATCCCGATGGTGATGCCGTGCTTGAGCGGCAGCGGGATGGCGTTCATGATCATCTCGCGGAGGCCGGTGACGACCAGGAGACAGATCACGACACCGTAGACGACGCACATGCCCATCGCCTGCGGCCAGGTCATCTGCGGCACGACCTGGGTGGCGAGCACACCGGAGACGCTGAGGCCCGCCGCGAGGACGAGCGGCACCTTGCCGACGAAGCCCATCAGCAGGGTGGTCACCGCCGCCGCGAACGCGGTCGCCGTGATGACGGCGGAGGCGGCGAGGACGTTCTTGTCGACGTCCGGGCCTCCGAGGAGGATCGGGTTGAGCAGGAGGATGTACGCCATCGCCATGAAGGTGGTGACGCCACCGCGGATCTCCGTGCCGACGGAGGATCCTCTCTCCGAGATGTGAAAGTACCGGTCGAGCCAAGACCGCCCGGCGGGGTTGCGCGAGCCGGAGCCCGCGTCCTCCGCGGCGGTCTTCGGCTCCACAGACGACTGGGTCATGGGGCCTACTCCCAAGGTTCAAAGGGGCACCCGCCCGAGGGGGACTCGTATCGGCGGGATTTGGGAAACGCTGTTGGCTGCACGACCCGGGGGACGGCCCGAGACGAACGGGGTACTGCGGGTGCTGCGGATCCTTCGGTACTGCGGTCCTGCTGGTCCTGCGGGTACTGCGGGGTCCTGCTGCTCCGGGCGGTGCGGGCGGGGAGGGAAGTGTGACGTTCCTGGGAGGCACGCACCGCCCGGAGGGTCCTACAGGGTGCCGGTGAGCGCTTCGGGGCGGACCGGCGTCTTGTTCAGCTCCAGGCCCGTCGCGTTCCGGATCGCCGCGAGGACGGCCGGCGTGGACGACAGGGTCGGGGCCTCGCCGATGCCCCGGACGCCGTACGGCGCGTTGGGGTCGGCCAGTTCGAGGTACTCGACCGGGATGGTCGGGGTGTCGAGGATCGTCGGGATCAGGTAGTCCGTGAAGGAGGGGTTGCGCACCTTCGCGGTCTTCGGGTCGACGATGATCTCCTCCATCACCGCGACGCCCAGGCCCTGGGTGGTGCCGCCCTGGATCTGGCCGACCACGGAGAGCGGGTTGACGGCCTTGCCGACGTCCTGGGCGCAGGCCAGTTCGATGACCTTGACCAGGCCGAGCTCGGTGTCGACCTCAACCACCGCGCGGTGCGCGGCGAAGGCGTACTGGACGTGGCCGTCGCCCTGGCCGGTGACGAGGTCGAAGGCCTGGGTCGGACGGTGCCGCCACTCCTCCTCGACCTCCACGGCCTGGTCCTCCAGGACGTCGGCGATGGTGGCGAGGGCCTCGCCGCCGTCGGTGACGACCTTGCCGCCCTCCAGGAGGAGTTCGGCGTTGGCCCACGCCGGGTGGTACGAGCCGAACTTGCGCCGGCCGATCTCCAGGACCCTCTCGCGGACGAGCTCGCAGGAGTTCTTGATGGCGCCGCCGGTCATGTACGTCTGGCGGCCCGCGGAGGTCGAACCGGCCGAGCCCACCTGGGTGTCGGCGGGGTGGATGGTGACCTGCTGGACGCCGAGCTCGGTGCGGGCGATCTGGGCGTGGATGGTGACGCCGCCCTGGCCGACCTCGGCCGCCGCGGTGTGGACCGTGGCGACGGCCTCGCCGTTGATGACCTCGAGGCGGACCCTGGCGGTCGAGTAGTCGTCGAAGCCCTCGGAGAAGCCGACGTTCTTGATGCCGACCGCGTAGCCGACGCCGCGGACGACGCCCTCGCCGTGCGTGGTGTTGGAGAGGCCGCCCGGCAGCGCGCGGACGTCCGCGCCCTCGCCGGCCGCCTCCCACTGGCGCTCCGGCGGCATCGGGCGGGCCTTGACCATGCGGAGCAGTTCGGCGACCGGGGCCGGGGAGTCGACGACCTGGCCGGTCGGCATGAGCGCGCCCTGCTCCATGGCGTTGATCTGGCGGAACTCCACCGGGTCCATGCCCAGCTTCGCGGCCAGCTTGTCCATCTGGGCCTCGTAGGCGAAGCACGCCTGGACCGCGCCGAAGCCGCGCATGGCGCCGCAGGGCGGGTTGTTGGTGTAGAGGCCGATCGCCTCGATCTCGACGTCGTCGATGACGTACGGGCCGACCGAGAGGGAGGAGGCGTTGCCGACGACCGAGACCGTGGAGGAGGCGTAGGCGCCGCCGTCCAGGACGATCTTGCACTTCATGTGCGTGAGCTTGCCGTCCTTGGTGGCGCCGTGCTCGTAGTAGAGCTTCGCCGGGTGCCGGTGGACGTGCCCGAAGAAGGACTCGTACCGGTTGTAGACCATCTTGACGGGCTTGCCGGTGCGCAGCGCGAGCAGCGAGGCGAGGATCTGCATGGAGATGTCCTCGCGGCCGCCGAAGGCGCCGCCGATGCCGGCCATGGTCATCCGGACCTTGTCCAGGGGCAGGCCGAGGCAGGGGGCGATCTGCTCGCGGTCCGCGTGCAGCCACTGGGTGGCGACGTACAGGTCGACGCCGCCGTCCTCGGCGGGTACGGCGAGGCCGGACTCCGGGCCGAGGAACGCCTGGTCCTGCATGCCGAAGGTGTACTCGCCCTTGACGATGACGTCGGCGCGCTTGGCGGCCTCGTCGGCGTTGCCGCGGATGATCGGCTGGCGGTGCACGATGTTGGGGTGCGGGACGTGGTGCGCGTGGTGGTCGTCGCGGTTCTCGTGGACGAGGACCGCGTCCGGGGCGGTGGCCGACGCCTCGTCCGTGATGACCGGGAGTTCGCGGTACTCGACCTTGATCTTGGCGGCGGCGCGGCGCGCGGTCTCCGGGTGGTCGGCTGCCACGAGGGCCACCGGCTCGCCGTGGTGGCGGACCTTGCCGTAGGCGAGGACGGGGGTGTCGCGGAACTCCAGGCCGTAGTTCTTGGCGGCCGGCAGGTCCTCGTGGGTGAGGACGGCGTAGACGCCGTCCATGGTGAGGGCCTCGGAGGTGTCGATGGACACGATCTCGGCGTGCGCGACGGTGGAGCGCAGGACCTGGCCCCACAGCATGTCCTCGTGCCACATGTCCGAGGAGTACGCGAACTCGCCGGTGACCTTCAGGGTGCCGTCGGGGCGGAGGGTGGACTCGCCGACGCCGCCCTTGACGTGGTTCTGGGTGACGTCGCGGGGGATGCCCGTGGTGGTGCCAGCCATGGTCAGACCGCCTCTCCCTGACGGGCGGCCGCGAGGCGGACCGCGTCGAGGATCTTCTCGTAACCGGTGCAGCGGCAGAGGTTGCCGGAGAGCGCCTCGCGGATGTCCGCGTCCGTCGGGGACGGGTTGCGCTCCAGCATCTCGTCGGCCGCGACGAGCAGGCCGGGGGTGCAGAAGCCGCACTGCACGGCGCCGGCGTCGATGAACGCCTGCTGGATCGGGGAGAGTTCGACGCCCTCGCCGGTCTGGGAGTCCTGACCGGGCTTGGCCTCCCACCGCTTGGCCTCGTCGAGCGAGGTGCCGCAGGCGCCCGTGCCGCAACCGGCGTGCTGGGCGCGCTCCTTGGCGAAGTCGGCCAGGCCCTCGACGGTGACGACCTCGCGGCCCTCGACCTGGCCGGCGGCGACCAGACAGGAGCAGACCGGCACGCCGTCGAGGCGGACGGTGCAGGAGCCGCATTCGCCCTGCTCGCAGGCGTTCTTGGAGCCGGGCAGGCCCAGCCGCTCGCGGAGCACGTAGAGGAGGGACTCGCCCTCCCAGACGTCGTCCGCTTCCTGCGGGCGGCCGTTGACGGTGAAGTTGACGCGCATGATCAGGCAGCTCCCTCAAGCGTGCGGCCGGAGCCGCGGTACTGCTCCCAGGTCCAGCCGAGCTGGCGGCGGGCCATGATTCCGACGGCGTGGCGGCGGTACTTCGCGGTGCCACGGACGTCGTCGATCGGGTTGGCGGCGCCCGAGCACAGGTCGGCGAACTGCTTCGCGATCGACGGGGTGATGATCTTTCCGCTGTCCCAGAAGCCGCCCTCCTCCAGGGCCGCGTTCAGGAAGTTCTCGGCCTCCTTGGCGCGGATCGGGGTCGGCGCGGCCGAGCCGATGCCGGTGCGCACGGTGCGGGTCTCCGGGTGCAGCGCCAGGCCGAAGGCGCAGACGGCGATGACCATCGCGTTGCGGGTGCCGACCTTGGAGTACTGCTGGGGGCCGTCCGCCTTCTTGATGTGGACGGTCTTGATGAGCTCGTCGGGCTGGAGCGCGTTGCGCTTCACGCCGGTGTAGAACTCGTCGATGGGGATGAACCGGCTGCCGCGGGCCTGCGACTCGACCTCGACCTCGGCGCCGGCGGCGAGGAGGGCGGGGTGGGCGTCACCGGCCGGGGAGGCGGTGCCGAGGTTGCCGCCGACGCCGCCTCGGTTGCGGATCTGCGGGGAGGCGACCGTGTGCGAGGCGAGCGCCAGGCCGGGCAGTTCGGCCCGCAGGTTCTCCATGATCTGCGTGTACGGAACGGAAGCGCCGAGCCGGACGTTCTCCTCGCCGACCTCCCACTCGCGCAGCAGCTCGATGCGGTTCAGGTCCAGGAGGTACGCGGGCCGCCGGTGGTCGAAGTTGATCTCGACCATGACGTCGGTGCCGCCGGAGATGGGCACGGCCGTGGGGTGCTCGGCCTTGGCGGCGAGCGCCTCCTCCCAGCTGGCGGGGCGAAGGAAGTCCATGGTGGCTCTCTTCTAGTGATTCTGGTGATCGGGGGACGGACGACTGGTTCCCGGGGGGCGTTCGGCCCTCGACTTCGGTGTTCATGTCCTGTTCACGCGGTGTGTGGCCTAGTACACAAGCCCGTCCGGGCCCGTGTGCAGCCACCGAAACCATGAAGGAGTTGGCCGGTGCCCCGGCACGTCTTGTAGATTCGAACGAAAGACGGGGATCGGTCACCTCGCTGTTTCCCCCCGGAAACGGCGGCACCACCGTCCCCGTCCCACCCGTCGAATACTCGACACCCACCACCCACTCCCCACTCGAAGGAACGGCGGCGACACGATGCGGCTGCGCGCACTGCTGGAGAACGACGCGCTCGGGCTGCGCCTGCTGGGCGGCGAGGACGAGCTGGACCGCTCCGTCCGCGGCGTGATGACCACGGACCTCAAGGATCCCAGCAGGTACCTGTCCGGCGGCGAGCTGGTCCTCACCGGCCTGGCCTGGCTGCGGGAGCCGGCCGACGCCGAGCCCTTCGTCCGGATCCTCGGGCAGGCCGGGGTGGCCGCGCTCGCGGCCGGCGAGGCCGAGCTGGGCGACATCCCCGACGATCTCGTACAGGCGTGTTCGCGCCACCGGCTGCCGCTGTTCGCGGTCAACGAATCCGTTGCGTTCGCGACGATCACCGAACACGTTGTTCGACAGGTCTCCGGCGAGCGGGCCGGCGACCTGGCGGCCGTGGTGGACCGGCACCGGCGCCTGATGACCTCGGGCCCGACGGGCGGCGGCCCGGAGGCCGTCCTGGACCTGCTCGGCTCGGACCTGGACCTGCGCGCGTGGGTCCTCTCCCCCACCGGGCGGCAGATCGCCGGCGCCGGCGAGCCGCTGGACCCGGCGCTCGCGGCGTCCCTGGCGGGCGAGCACCTGGCGGCCACCCGGACCGGCCGGCGCGGCCCGCACCGGCTGAGCGTGCAGGGGACGGCGTACTCGCTCTTCCCGATCCGGAACACCTCCCGGGCCGCCGCGCCCGCCTCCCGGGACGTCCGCGAGACGGTGCTGTCGGACTGGCTGCTCGCCGTCGAGGCGGACGCCGGGGACTGGCCGGCCGCCCGGCTCGACCTGCTCCAGGGCGTCACCCAGCTGATCTCGGTGGAGCGGGACCGGCGCGACGCGGCCCGGACGGTGCGCCGCCGGCTCGCCCAGGAGGTGCTGGAGCTGGTGCAGACGGGCGCCGCGCCCGCCGAGATCGCCGCCCGGCTGCGGGTCGCCGCCCCGGTGCTGCTGCCGGGCCTCGGCGCGGCCCCGCACTGGCAGGTCGTCGTGGCCCGCGTCGAGTGGGACCAGGAGGGCGGCCAGCCGCCGGTGGAGCCCGGCCCGGTCACCCAGGCGCTGCTGGAGGAGATCCTGGTCGACCCGGCGACGGTGGGCGCCGACTCCGCCGACCGGATCGCGGTCGCCCACACCGGCGACGAGGCGATCGCGCTGGTGCCGCTGGCCGCCGGGCCGATCCCGGAGAGCGAGGACGACGGCCCGGCGCCCGCCCTGGGCCTGCACGCCGACGCCCTGCTGGCGGCGGTACGGGCTCCGCTGTCGGCCGGCCTCGCCGACGACGGGCGGCTGACGCTGGGCGTCTCGGCCGCCGTGCACTCGGCGGAGGGGCTGCGCGGCGCCCTGGAGGAGGCCCGGCACGCCCGCCGGGTGGCCGCCGCCCGCCCCGGCCGGGTGGCCGCCGCCGGCCACCACGAGCTGGCCTCGCACGTGCTGCTGCTGCCGTTCGTCCCGGACGACGTGCGGCGCGCCTTCACGGCCCGGCTGCTGGACCCGCTGCGGGACTACGACCGGCGCCACCGGGCGGAGCTGATCCCGACCCTGGAGGCGTTCCTGGACTGCGACGGCTCCTGGACGCGGTGCGCGACCCGGCTGCACCTGCACGTGAACACGCTGCGCTACCGGGTGGGCCGGATCGAGCAGCTGACCGGGCGCGACCTGTCCCGCCTGGAGGACAAGCTGGACTTCTTCCTGGCCCTGCGGATGAGCTGACCGCCCGCCCGCGGGCGATCCGGAATTCACTCCTTCGGTTGAGTCCGGAGGAGTGGCGGACGGGCCCCGCGGCGGCCTCCGCCGTGCGGTCCGCCGCACCACCGCCCTCCCTGATCACCGCCGTGATCACGGGCATCGGCGGCCCCTGACGCCCCGTCGGACCCGGTTCCGGCGGGGCGTCACGGCGCTCCCACGGCTTTGTGAAATCTTTCACCCGACCCCTTGGCCGGGTACGTCCGTTCGTGCTGAGATGCCGTCCTACTCAACAGCTCGATGGCGCGCTCGGGGAGGGCAATGTGGCGGACACCGCCATGTCTGGTTCCGAATCAGGGGGCGGCGCAGTTCCGTCCCCCGCCCACGGCAAGGAGACTCCGGTGGAGACCGCCGTGTGGCGGCTCCGCTCCCGCGGCTGCTGGGCCGACGCGGCGGCGCTGCTCGCCCCCCGCGCCCACGAACCGGCCGCCGCGCTCGAACGGGCCGCGCTGCTGATCGAGCGCTGCCTCTACACCGAACAGGGCTGGGCCGAGGCCGAGGAGGCGCTGCGCGCCGCCGAGGCGGTCGCGAGCAGCGACGAGGAACGCGGGGCGGCGGCCTGCGAGCGTGGCCATCTCGCCTACGCCTCCACGCTGTTGGGGGTCCGGGACCGGGCCGACGAGGCCCGGATGGCGCTGGGCCGGGCGGCGGCGCTGATCGCCCCCTCGGAGCCGGGCCGGCCGCTGCTCGACTACCGGCGCGGGCTGATGGCGCAGAACCTGGGCGACTCCCCGCAGGCGGCCCGGGCGGCGTACCGGCGCGCGCACGCGGGGGCCGCCGCGCAGGGCGACTCGCTGCTGCTCTCCTCGACCTGGCGCCATCTCGCGGGCCTCGCGCTGCGCGAGGGCGAGCTGGCCGAGGCGCGGCACGGCTTCGCCGAATCGCTGCGGATCCGCGAGGAGTTGGGCTACCTCGTGGGGACGGCTCCGGCGCTGACGGCGCTGGCCGAGACGGAGACGGAACCGGAGGCGGGCCGGCTGCGCGCCGAGGCCCGCCGGCTCTTCCGGCTGCTGGGCGGCGTCCCCACCTGGCTGGCGTCCCAGCTCACGCCCCGTACCGCCCTGTGAGAGCCACCTGAGGGGGCCTCACTTTCCTTGCGGCTCCAGGCAGATGAGGCTTTCGTCGGTGCCGACGAGCAGGGCGCCGGTGGCCGTGACGGCGACGGCGCGGACCGCCGGGCCCGGCCGGAAGGCGCGCCGCCGGCCGCCCTCGGCGGGGATCAGCTCGACCCGGCCGTCCGCCCAGGCCGCCGCGACGAGCGGGCCGCCGGGGGCGGGGGCGGCGTGCAGGGCGACGACCGGTGACCGGCGCTCGGCGAGCGGTTCGGGGACCGGCGGGCGCCCGGGCGTCCAGAGCCGTACGGTGCCGTCGGCACCGCCCGAGCAGACGAACGGCGTCTCGGAGTCGACGGCGGTCACGGCGGTGACCCGGCCGCTGTGCGAGGCGGCCTGGTGGAGGCCGTTGACGCCGAACGCGTGCACCGAGCCGAGCCGGTCCCCCACCACGACCGAGCCGGCGATGGCCGCGAGCGCGGTGCCGGGGTGCCGGGACAGGGTGGTGGAGACGGCCTCGGTGAGCCGTTCCAGATAGGGCGGGCGGGGCGCCGTGCCGCGTACGGTGTGCAGCCGGCCGCGCTCGTCGAGCAGCAGGACCGTGCCGTCGGCGGTGGGCGCGAGCGCGGTGATCCCGCCGCCGGCCCGGTGCGCGAGCCGTCCGGCGGCGGAGGCGTCGGCCTCCCGCAGCAGCCGGACGGTGCCGGTGCGGTCGCCGACCAGCACCAGCTCGGCGGAGGGCCCGCCGGCGGTGGCGCCGAGGACGGCGACCGGGCCCGGCCACGGCGGGGTGACGTCGCCCCGGTGCCGGGCCCACCGGACCCGCCACGGCGCCGGGGCCGCCCGCTCCGCGAGGGCCGGCCGCAGCCGGGGGTCGGCGCCGTCGCCGAGCGCGGTGAGCAGCACCAGCGCCCGGCCGGCCGGTCCGTCCGCCGCGCACAGCGCCTGTCCGGCCCGCAGCCAGGCGTCCCGCAGTCCGCCGTGGTCGTCGGCGGAGGCGGTCGCGTATCCGGTGGTGACGAGGAGCGGGTCGGCGGCGCAGACGGCGGCCGGGTCGGAGAGGTCCGGGAGCGGCGGCGCGGGCGGGGCGGACGGGGCGGCGGCGTCGCCGTCGAGGTCGAGGTCGACGACGGTGGTGCGGGCGGCCCGGGGCTGCCGGGTGCCGGTGCGGGCCTCCACCACGAGCCGCAGCCGGCCGAGTTCGGCGAGCCCGGCGAGCAGGTCGGCGACGGCGTCCGGTTCGGCGGCGGCGTGCAGGTCGGTGAGGAGGAGCACGGTCCGGCCGGTGCGGCGGGCCTCGCTGGTGGCGAGGGTGGGGGCGAGGTCGGCGGGGGTCCGGGCGACCACGCCGAGCCGGTCGGCGAGGGTCCAGGCGACGCCGAGGGCGCTCTGTCCGGCGAGCGGCACCAGGATCCGGTCGGTCCTGGCCCGGCCGCGCCGGGCCCGGGTCTCGTGCGCCGCGAGCCAGCCGAGCAGGGCGGTCTTGCCGCTGCCGGGGGCGCCGGTGACCAGGCACAGGCGGGGCGCGTCGGGGTCGGTGAGCCAGCCGAGCAGGGCGGCGGCCTCGGGGCGCGTACCGGAGGGTCGGCGTCCGTCCGGCGGGGACGGGATCGCGGACGGCATGGGGCGACCTCACGGGCGGCGCGGGCGAGCGGGCTGACGCCCCTGACCTTAGTGGGCGCGGGGCCCGGGGAGACCGCCCGTCGCGGGACCGGTCTCCCCGGGGGGTGTCACTTCTTCGGGTCGTGGCCGGCCGCGATGGTCCTGATCCGGTCGGCCTGCATCCGGGCGGCGGTCTGGACGTTCTCGGCGGTGACGCCGCTGCCGGTGACGGCGGAGACGACGGAGCCGACGCGCATGTAGACGTTCGTACCGGCCGGGTCGGCGTAGGTGAAGGCGTCGGTGGTGTCGGCGCCGCTGTCGAAGGAGACCGGCTTCACGGAGCGGCGCTTCTCGACGTCGGGCTTCTTCCAGCCGGCGGTCATCTTCTCGACGTGGGCGGTGGCCTGCTCCTGGGTGCCGAAGACGAGGAGCGTGAAGTCGATCCGGTCCTCGGACGAGGAGCCGCGGACCACGCTCTCCTTCAGTCCGGCGACGGTCACGCCGTCGCAGGTCGCGTCCGTCCGCTTGGCGCACAGCTCGGCGGCGTCGGCGCCCTGGGCGGTGACCGGTTCGCCGCCCACGTAGACGTCACCGATGTCGGAGTTCCGCGGCAGCGCGCGGAGCAGTCCGGTGGCGTCGAGGGAGATGTTCGCGCCCTCTCCCGTGGCCTCGTCGAGCGCGTCGAGCGCGTCGCCCGCTCCGCAGCCCGTCAGGCCGGTCAGCAGCGCCGCCGCGACGGCCGCGCCCCGTAAACCTGTCCTCGTCGTCCGCGTCATCGGAGTCATCCGAATTCCCCCTGGGTCCCGTGGGATTGACATGATCGATCCACCCTAACCGGGGGCGGCGCCTCAGCCGTCGGAGCCGGTGAAGTGTTCACGTACCAGTCGCTCGACGACCGGCAGGTCCTGGGACGTGAGGGCGTCGAGGAGCGCGGAGTGCTCGGCGGCGTCCGCGACGAGGTCCGCGTGGCGCGGGACCGGGGCGCTCAGGAGCGGCCACTGGGAGCGCCGGTGCAGGTCGTCGGCGATGGCCAGGAGCTGGCCGTTGCCGGCGAGGGCGAGGACCGCGCGGTGGAAGGCGCGGTCGGTCTCGGCGTAGTGGGCGCGGTCGCCGCGGGCCGCGGCGGCGCCGGTGGCCTCGGCGAGCGGGCGGAGCTCCGCCCAGCGGCCGGCCGGGACGGTGCGGGCCAGCCGGAGCATGACGGGGACCTCGATCAGCGCCCGCACCTCGGCCAGCTCGGCCAGCTCGCGGGCGGTGCGGACGATAACCCGGAAGCCGCGGTTGGGGACGACCTCGACGGCGCCCTCGACGGCGAGCCGCTGCATGGCCTCCCGGACCGGGGTCGCGGACACGCCGAACCGCTCGCCGAGGACGGGCGCGGAGTACACCTCGCCGGGGCGCAGCTCGCCGGCGACCAGGGCGGTCCGCAGGGCGTCGAGGATCTGGCCCCGGACGGAGTGGCGCCGCACGGTGCGCGGGCCGTCGCCGGGGAAGGGGTACGGGGCCTCGCCGTGGGTGTGCTCGCCGCGGGCCTGCTCGGCCCCGGGGCCGCGGGCGGGGCGGGGCTGCTCGCCGCGGGCCTGGCCGGGGACGCGGGCGGTGCCGGCGGTCCCGTACGCGTCGTCCCGCCGCCCGTCGCCGGGGTCCCCGGGGTCGCCGAATGGCACGGACGACCCGTCCGTCGCCCGCTCGCGCGCTGCGCCCTGCTCCACCCGGGTCCTCCTGCGGCCTCGTGCCGGGCCCGGCTCGCGATACCGGGGTCCCCTGTGCACCATAGGCGAACGGACCGTTCCGCGGCGCCGCGCCCGGAGGCGCAGGTGGGAAGGGGTCGCCAGGTGGTGAGACGCGATGCCGTTTCGGGTAAGGTAAGGCTTACCTGCTAACGATCGCGATTCGGTGGTCCGCATGACCGTCCCCGCCCTGCTGCCTTCCCCGCCCGTCTCGCCCGTCGCGGCGGCGTACGCCCGGCTCACCGAGGCGTTCCCCGGCCTGTGCGTGGACGAGACCACCGGGGACGCGCCGCTGCCGAGCGGCGCCGGCTGGGTCCGGGCCGGAGACCTCGCCGCCGGCGGGGCCGCCCTGGACGCCTTCCTCGCCTGGGACAACGCGCAGGTGCTGCGGGACTACGGCCAGCAGGCCCGCCCCGACGTCGTCGCGAGCTTCGGACTGCACCGGTACGCCTGGCCCGCCTGCCTCCTGGTGACCGTCCCCTGGTTCCTGCACCGCCGGGTCCCCCGGCTGCCCGCCGGCGCCGTCTCCTTCCAGCGGACCCGGGGCCGGATGGCGGTCCGCGTCGACGAGTTCGCCTGCCTCCCCGGCGACCCCGCCGCCGCACTGCCCGGCGCCCGGGTGGTCGCGGACGAGGACGCCCTGCGCGCCGAGGTGCGCGCCTCGCTCGCCGAGCACTTCGAGGCCCTGCTCGCCGGCTTCGGCCCGCGGATGCGGCGCGGCCGGCGCGCCCTGTGGGGCATGGTGACGGACGAGATCGTGGAGAGCCTCTGGTACATCGGCGCCCTGCTCGGCGAGGAGGAGCGGGCGATGGCCGAGCTGGAGGCGCTGCTGCCGGGGTCGGGCGGCAGGCCGGAGAAGCCGTACGCGGGCGGCGCCGGGTTCCGTCCGCTGCCGGGCGCCGAGGGGCCGGACGGCGCGCCGCGCCCCACCCGGGACCGGGTCGCCTGCTGCTTCTTCTACACGCTGCGTCCCGAGGACACCTGTCTCACCTGTCCGCGCACCTGTGACGCCGAGCGGGTCCGGCGGCTCGCGGCGACCGCCTGAGCCGTCCGCCATCCCACCCGCCTCACACCACCCGTACGAGTGACGCGAATCGAACGCAACTCCTGTTCCACCGAGGTCCGTTCGAGCAGAAGGTACCTATTCGTATGCCCTGAGCCCCCGTTGGCGTGCTCTTGCCCCGAAACCCCGTGAGCCCGCCGGTCGGTCGGACAGTATGGGCGGCCAAACGCCCCACTGCGATGCGAGGGACACCGCATGAGACTGACCGACATATCGCTGGACTGGCTGCTTCCGGGCGGCGTGATGGTGGCCGGCATCCTGACGGCGGTGGCGGTGCTCGCGCGCGGCAGGCGCGCCGGTGACCAGGCCGCGGCCGAGGACTCCTGGGAGCGCAGCGAGGAGCGGCGCAGACGCAAGGAGGCCATCTACGGATTCGCCTCGTACGGGCTGCTGTTCTGCTGTGCCGCCGTCGCGGCGGCGCTCTCCTTCCACGGCCTGGTCGGCTTCGGCCGGCAGAACCTCAACCTGACCGGCGGCTGGGAGTACCTGGTGCCGTTCGGCCTCGACGGGGCCGCGATGTTCTGCTCGGTGCTCGCCGTCCGCGAGGCCAGCCACGGTGACGCGGCCCTCGGCTCGCGCCTCCTGGTGTGGCTCTTCGCGGGCGCGGCGGCCTGGTTCAACTGGGTGCACGCGCCGCGCGGCCTCGGCCACGACGGGGCCCCGCAGTTCTTCGCGGGGATGTCCCTGTCGGCGGCGGTCCTCTTCGACCGGGCGCTGAAGCAGACCCGCCGGGCGGCGCTGCGCGAGCAGGGCCTGGTGCCCCGCCCGCTGCCGCAGATCCGGATCGTGCGCTGGCTCCGGGCCCCCCGGGAGACCTTCGCCGCCTGGTCGCTGATGCTGCTGGAGGGCGTACGGACCCTGGACGAGGCCGTGGACGAGGTCCGGGAGGACCGGCGGGAGAAGGAGCAGAACCGGATCCGCCGGCGGGAGCAGGCCAAGCTCGACCGGGCGCGGATCAAGGCGCTCAACCGCCAGCACCGGGCCTTCGGGCGCGGCGGGCGGCAGGTGGAGGTGGCGGCGCTGTCCGCCACCGCCGGGACCTCCGGGGGTCAGGCCCCGGGGTCCGGGCCGGGTTCCGCGACGGCCGCGGTGTCCGCCGCCGTCGCGGAACCCGCCATAGCGGACCCGGGACAACTGCCGCTGCGCCCCCGGCCCTCCCTGCAAGCCGTCCGCCACGATGAGCCCCGGCGGGTGGACCTCACCGCCGAGGACGACACCCAGGGGCTGCTGCTCGACGATCTGGAGGCGAAGATCTCCGAGATGGAGCGGAAGCTCGGCTGACGGACCGCGTCACCGCACGGCGGGGCCGCCTCTCAGGCGGCCCCGCCGTGCAGTTCGAACCAGACGACCTTGCCGGAGTCACGCGCGGCGACGCCCCAGGAGTCGGCGAGTTCCCTGACGAGGAGGAGCCCCCGGCCGTGCGTACCGTCGTCGGCGGGCGGTACGGGCGGCGCCGCGAGCCCGGGCTCGTAGTCGCGGACCTCGACCCGGAGCCGGTCCGGGTCGACCTCTGCGGAGACGATCGCCCCGTGGGCGGTGTGCACCAGCGCGTTGGTGACGAGTTCGCTGGTGAGCAGTTCGGCCACGTCCCCGGCGCCGGGTCCGCCCCAGCCGCCGAGGAGTTCGCGTAAGGCGTGGCGGACCTCCGGCACCGCGGTCAGGTCGGCTCCCCCCACCTTTCTGAGCAGTCGAGTCGGCTGTCGTGCGTTCCCGGCCATAGCCCCCACCCACGGTCGCGGTCGAACGGACTCACGGGGAATGCTGCCCCGCGAGCCCGCCGGCATGCGCCGGGCTCCGGCGGCTCAGGGGCGGGGCACGTTCCGCAGGTTGGAACGGGCCATCTGGAGCATCCGGCCCACTCCCCCGTCCAGGACGATCTTGCTGGCGGAGAGGGCGAAGCCGGTGACCATCTCGGCGCTGATCTTCGGCGGGATGGAGAGGGCGTTGGGGTCGGTGACGACGTCGACGAGGGCGGGGCCCTTGTGCTTGAAGGCGTCCTTGAGGGCGCCCGCCAGGTGCTTGGGCTTCTCCACGCGGACGCCGTAGGCGCCGGCCGCGCGGGCGACGGCCGCGAAGTCCGGGTTGCGGTTGCCCGTGCCGTACGACGGCAGTCCGGCGACCAGCATCTCCAGTTCGACCATGCCGAGCGAGGAGTTGTTGAACAGCACGATCTTCACCGGCAGTTCGTACTGAACGAGGGTGAGGAAGTCGCCCATGAGCATGCTGAAGCCGCCGTCGCCGGAGAGCGTGACGACCTGCCGGCCCCGGTCGGTGAACTGGGCGCCGATCGCCTGCGGCAGCGCGTTGGCCATCGAGCCGTGACTGAAGGAACCGATGATCCTGCGGCGTCCGTTGGGGGTGAGGTAGCGGGCCGCCCAGACGTTGCACATGCCGGTGTCGACGGTGAAGACGGCGTCGTCGTCGGCGAGTTCGTCCAGGACGGAGGCGACGTACTCGGGGTGGATCGGGACGTGCTTCTCCACCTTGCGGGTGTACGCCTTCACCACGCCCTCCAGGGCGTCGGCGTGCTTCTTCAGCATCTTGTCCAGGAAGCGCCGGTCGGTGCGGGGCCGGATCCGGGGCGTGACGCAGCGCAGGGTCTCCCGGACGTCGCCCCACACGGCGAGGTCGAGCCGGGAGCGGCGGCCGAGGTGTTCGGGGCGCACGTCGACCTGCACGATCCGGACGTCGTCGGGGAGGAAGGCGTTGTACGGGAAGTCGGTGCCGAGCAGGATCAGCAGGTCGCACTCGTGGGTGGCCTCGTAGGCGGCGCCATAGCCGAGCAGGCCACTCATGCCGACGTCGAAGGGATTGTCGTACTGGATCCACTCCTTGCCGCGCAGGGCGTGGCCGACGGGGGCCTTGAGCCGCTCGGCGAACTGCATCACCTCGGCGTGCGCGCCGGCGGTGCCGCTGCCGCAGAAGAGCGTCACCCGTTCGGCCGCGTCGATCATCCGGACCAGGGCGTCGATCTCCGTGTCGCCGGGGCGGACGGTGGGGCGGGAGGTGACGAGGGCGCTGCTCGACACCTTCTCCGGCGCGGGCTGGTCGGCGATGTCGCCGGGGAGGGCGACGACCGAGACGCCGCCGCGGCCGACGGCGTGCTGGACGGCGGTGTGCAGCAGCCGGGGCATCTGCTGCGGGCTGGAGATCAGCTCGCTGTAGTGGCTGCACTCGCGGAACAGCTGGTCGGGGTGGGTCTCCTGGAAGTAGCCGAGGCCGATCTCGCTCGACGGGATGTGGGAGGCGAGCGCGAGGACGGGGGCCATCGAGCGGTGGGCGTCGTACAGGCCGTTGATGAGGTGGAGGTTGCCGGGCCCGCAGGAGCCGGCGCAGGCGGCGAGGCGGCCGGTGATCTGCGCCTCGGCGCCCGCGGCGAAGGCGGCGGTCTCCTCGTGCCGCACCTGGATCCAGTCGATGGCGGGGTTGCGCCGGATGGCGTCGACGACCGGGTTCAGGCTGTCGCCGACCACGCCGTAGAGCCGCTGGACCCCGGCGCGGACGAGGACGTCGACGAACTGCTCCGCTACGTTCTGTTTGGCCATGGGTCCATCAACACACGGCGCGGCGTCTCACGCCTCCCAGACGGCCGCCGCCGTACGGTCATCGGCGTACCCCGTCACCCTCAGCTGGGTGTCGGCCAGGAAGGCGGCGAGGCCGGGCGGTTCGGTGCCGCCCCAGCGGGCCGCCAGCTCGCGGGCCAGCTCGGGTTCGCCGCGCATCGGCTCGGCGAGCCCGGGCGAGGCGAGCAGCAGGGTGTCGCCGGGACGGGCCACGGAGGCGCGGAACCGGAAGGGTTCGGCGGGCGGCGGGACGGGTTCCTCGACGAGCGGCCCGGGCGCGGTGGTGATGCCGAGGTCCATGGTGAGCCTGTCGCCCTCCTCGGTGGCCTCGGGGGTGCCGTGCGGCGGGGTCGAGCCGAAGCCGACGACGGGCGCTCCGGTGACGGAGGCGGGGTCGGGCAGCAGCGGCTCGATGTCCTGCCAGGCGCCGTCGCGGAGCCGGAAGAGACCGCCGCCGCCGATCCCGAAGAAGACCCGGGTGCGGCAGTCGGGGTCGGCGGGGATCAGCAGGCAGCGGAGGGTCGCGGTGTACGCGTCGGGTGCCAGGCCCCGGTCGGCGGCGCGGGCCCGGAGCCGGCCGTAGGTGCGGTCGGTGAGCCGGTGCAGCCCCGACTTGAGGTCGCCGCGGCGGCCGGTGCGGATGTCCTCGGAGAGCCGGGCGTGGCTGCGGCCGACGGCCTCGCCGATCCAGCGGCAGGCGTCGGCGGCGGCGAGGTGGGCGTCGTCGGCGGCGCGGGAGCCGGCGGCGACGGCGACCAGCACGAGGGCGGTCTCCTCGTGTCCGAAGCGGGCGGTCAGCAGGGCGTCCCGGCGGGGTTCGCCCCGGTAGCGGGCGGAGTCGCCGCGCACGGACGCGGCGCGGAGGGTGGCGGTGCCGTAGCGGGCGCCGTCCAGGACGGTGTCGGCGACCAGGTCGCCGAGCTCGCCGGGGCGCGCGGCGGGCAGGGCGGTGGGCTCGGCCTCGTACGTGGGCGGCCGGCTGCCGACGAACCCGGCGCGGGGCCGGGGCATGGACACCTGCACGGTCGGCTCGTTACCCCCGGGCGCCTCCACCAGCACGGTGACGTCCCCGCCGCGCGGCTCCGGCTCGGGCGCGGGCCCGGGCGCGGACGCGGGGGGCGCGGGCGGCGCGGGCGGCGCGGGCGGTGACGGGAAGGTACGGGGCCCGCTGACGGGCGCCTCCCATGGCGCGGGCCCGAGCACGGCGGGCGCGGCGGCCGGCCGGGGCGGGGCGGCGGG
>NZ_JBHVMF010000036.1:0-62685 GCF_042797055.1 Streptomyces sp. NPDC057854 | reverse complement strand
CCCGCACCCCGCGACGCGACACGGAGACCCCCGGCCCCGGCATCCCGCCCGGGCCGGCCGTCGCCGTTCCCGTCCGTCCTCCGGTCCGGTACCGCCCCGGCTACGCGGGCGCGGACTCCACCGCCTCCTCCACGCGCCGCTCCGGCAGCGTCTCCGGCAGCAGCGCGAAGCAACCGAGGCTCACCAGCGCCACCAGCGTCAGATAGGCCGCCACGCCCCACGGCGGGCCCGAGCCGCCCTCCGACAGCGCCGTCGCCACGATCGGCGTCAGCGCCCCGCCGAGCACCCCCGCCAGGTTGTAGCCCACCGCAGCGCCCGTGCAGCGCACCCGGGGCTCGTACAGCTCCGGGAGGTACGCGGCGACCACCGCGAACATGGTGATGAAGGCGAGCAGCGCCCCCAGGAACCCCAGGAACATCAGCACCGGCTGCCGGGTGTGCAGCAGCGCCACCATCGGGAACATCCACAGCGCCGCCGCCGCGCACCCGGCGAGACAGAGCGGCCGGCGGCCCCAGCGATCGCCCAGCAGGGCCAGGAACGGTGTCGCCGCGCCCTTCACCGCCACCGCCGCCATCACGCAGAGCAGCATCACCGTGCTGCTCACCCCGAGCTTCTCGGTGCCGTAGGCCAGCGCCCAGGTGGAGACCGTGTAGAAGATCGCGTACCCCACGGCGAGGGCGCCGGCGGTCAGCAGGACGAGCCGCCAGTGGTCGCGGGCCACCTCGGCGAGCGGGGCGTTCGCGCGCCGCCCGGACGCGGACAGCTCCTCGAACTGCGGGGTCTCGGCGAGCGAGGAGCGCAGCAGCAGCCCGCCGGCGGCGAGCAGGCCGGCCGCCCAGAACGGCACCCGCCACCCCCAGGACCGGAAGTCGGCGTCGCTCAGCCCGGCGGTGAGCGCCAGCATCACGCCGTTCGCGAGCAGGAAACCGATCGCCGGGCCGATCTGCGGGAAGCTCGCCCACAGCGCCCGGCGGTGCGGCGGGGCGTGCTCGGCGGTCAGCAGGACGGCGCCGCCCCACTCGCCGCCGAGGCCGAGCCCCTGGAGGAAGCGCAGCACCAGCAGGAGCAGGGGAGCGGCGACGCCGATCGACTCGTACGTGGGGACGCAGCCGACGGCGACGGTGGCGCAGCCGGTCAGCAGCAGGGAGGCGAAGAGCACCGGCCGGCGCCCGTGGCGGTCCCCGATGTGCCCGAAGAGGACGGAGCCCATGGGGCGGGAGAGGAAGCCGATGGCGAAGGTGCCGAAGGCTGCCAGGGTCCCGGCGAGCGGGGAGAAGGTCGGGAAGAAGAGCGGCCCGAGGACGAGGGCGGCGGCCGTCCCGTAGACGAAGAAGTCGAAGAACTCGATGGCGGTGCCGACGAGCGACGCGGCGGCGAGCCGGGGCATCGAGGGGGCGGGCCGGGCCGCCGGTGGCGACGGAGCGTGACTGTGCTGCATGTGCCGCCAACTACCCGGCGGCCGTTCGGGTTACGGGGGGCGTGCGGGAGCGCCCGCGTCGTCACCGGGGGCGCTTCCGCACCGGCCGGTTCACCAGCCGCGCTCGCGCCACTCCGGCAGATGGGGGCGCTCGTCACCGAGCGTGGTGTCCTTGCCGTGGCCGGGGTAGACCCAGCTCTCGTCCGGCAGCACCGCGAAGAGCTTGGTCTCCACGTCGCGCAGGAGGCTCGCGAAGGCGTCCGGGTCCTGCCAGGTGTTGCCGACGCCGCCGGGGAAGAGGCAGTCGCCGGTGAAGACGTGCGGGTGGCCGTGCGGGTCGTCGTAGACCAGCGCGATCGAGCCGGGGGTGTGGCCGACGAGGTGCCTGGCGGTGAGCTCCACCTCGCCGACGCGGATGGTGTCGCCGTCCTCGACGAGGACGTCGGTGGCGACCGGGATGCCCTCCGCGTCGTACGCGCCCGCGTACGTGGTGGCGCCGGTGGCGGCGACCACCTGGGCGAGGGCCTGCCAGTGGTCGCCGTGCCGGTGGGTGGTGACGACGGCGCCGATGCCGTCGTCACCGATCAGCGTGAGCAGCGTCTCCGGGTCGTTGGCGGCGTCGATGAGCAGCTGGGCGCCGGTGGCCCGGCAGCGCAGCAGGTACGCGTTGTTGTCCATCGGGCCGACCGCGACCTTGGAGATCATCAGGTCCTTCAGCTCGTGGACGTCGGCCGGACCGCCCACCCTCACCGCTCCGCTGTACGTCATGGCCTCAGACTAGCCCCGCCCGCCGACAGCGGTCCCGGGAAGGGCGCGCTACAGCGGCGGGAGCTGGGGGAGCGGGCCGCCTTCGGTCTTCAGGGCGGCGCCGTCGCGCCGGCCGGCCAGCCAGCCGACCAGCTCGGGGGCGGGGCCGGAGACGGCCACCGGGCCGCCCTCGGCGCCGCCGCCGGTGGTCCAGGTCCGGCCGTCGTCGGCGCGGAGGGTGGTGGAGGGCACGTCCGGGTGTCCGGCGAACCGTTCGGCGAGGAAGCCGATCTCGCGGTCGGTGAACTCCGCCGGAAGGTCTTCCAGCTCGTAGCCGCAGCCGAGGTCCACGTGGTGCAGGGCCACCTCCACCCAGCGGCGGAAGGGGATCCGGGAGGCGCTGTCGGTGACGCCGTTGCGCAGCTCGACGGTGCGGCTCCAGTCGGCATGGGCGGCGGCCGCCTCGCGGAAGCGGGCGTCGGTCGCGCGCACGTCGGCGAGCTGGACGTCGAGGGGGCGGGCGGCGTCGCGCTCGATGTCCGCGTCGCGCGCTTCGGCGCTCGGGTACATGGGGCGGCCTTCGAGGACGTTCACCAGGGCGTCGGCGTTCCGTGCCAGGTGGGCGAGGACGTGGCCGCGGGTCCAGCCGGGAAGCCGTGACGGCTCGGCGACGGCGGCGTTGTCCCAGGAGGCGGCGTCGGTCAGCAGCCGCTGGGTCGCTTCGTGCAGGGAGGCGAGGTCGCGCTCGTGATCGATCATGGCGCCGACCCTAGCGCCGACCACTCGTTCGGGTGAAGCAGGTGGACGGCGCCCGGAAATCGAATGTACGTGCTATAGGCTCGGTGGGGCACCCCCCTCCCGCGGAAGCATCCGGCATCCTTGGTTGTTGGGTGTGTCAGGCACATCCGCTCTCTCAAGAAAGGTGCGGACCGGCGTGGCCGACCGTCTCATCGTCCGTGGCGCGCGCGAGCACAACCTCAAGAACGTCTCGCTCGATCTCCCCCGTGACTCCCTCATCGTCTTCACCGGGCTCTCGGGATCGGGCAAGTCCTCCCTCGCGTTCGACACGATCTTCGCCGAGGGGCAGCGTCGGTACGTCGAGTCGCTCTCCTCGTACGCACGGCAGTTCCTCGGTCAGATGGACAAGCCGGACGTGGACTTCATCGAGGGTCTCTCGCCCGCCGTCTCCATCGACCAGAAGTCGACCTCGCGCAACCCGCGCTCCACGGTCGGCACCATCACGGAGGTCTACGACTACCTCCGCCTGCTCTTCGCCCGCATCGGCAAGCCGCACTGTCCCGAGTGCCGCCGGCCGATCTCCCGCCAGTCGCCGCAGGCCATCGTCGACAAGGTCCTGGAGCTGCCCGAGGGCAGCCGCTTCCAGGTGCTCTCCCCGCTCGTGCGCGAGCGCAAGGGCGAGTTCGTCGACCTCTTCGCCGACCTCCAGACCAAGGGCTACAGCCGCGCCCGGGTCGACGGGAAGACGGTCCAGCTCAGCGAGCCGCCGACGCTGAAGAAGCAGGAGAAGCACACCATCGAGGTGGTCGTCGACCGCCTCACCGTGAAGGACAGCGCCAAGCGCCGCCTCACCGACTCCGTCGAGACCGCCCTCGGCCTCTCCGGCGGCATGGTCGTGCTCGACTTCGTCGACCTCCCGGAGGACGACCCCGAGCGCGAGCGGATGTACTCGGAGCACCTCTACTGCCCGTACGACGACCTCTCCTTCGAGGAGCTGGAGCCCCGCTCCTTCTCGTTCAACTCGCCGTTCGGCGCCTGCCCCGACTGCACCGGCATCGGCACCCGCATGGAGGTCGACCCCGAGCTGGTCGTCCCCGACGAGGACAAGTCCCTCGACGAGGGCGCCATCCACCCGTGGTCCCACGGCCACACCAAGGAGTACTTCGGCCGGATGATCGACGGGCTCTCGCAGGCCCTCGGCTTCCGCACCGACATCCCCTACGCGGGCCTTCCGCAGCGGGCCAAGAAGGCCCTCATGCACGGCCACAAGACGCAGATCGAGGTCCGCTACCGGAACAGGTACGGACGCGAGCGCGCCTGGACCAGCCCCGCCTTCGAGGGCGCCGTCTCCTACGTGAAGCGGCGGCACGGCGAGGCCGAGAGCGACAGCAGCCGGGAGCGCTTCGAGGGGTACATGCGCGAGGTGCCCTGCCCGACCTGCCACGGCACCCGGCTCAAGCCGATCGTGCTGGCGGTCACCGTGATGGACAAGTCCATCGCCGAGGTGTCCGCCATGTCGATCAGCGACTGCGCCGAGTTCCTGGGCCGGCTCACGCTGAGCGCCCGCGACAAGAAGATCGCCGAGCGGGTCCTCAAGGAGGTCAACGAGCGGCTGCGCTTCCTCGTCGACGTCGGCCTCGACTACCTGTCGCTCAACCGCGCGGCCGGCACCCTCTCCGGCGGCGAGGCGCAGCGCATCCGGCTCGCCACCCAGATCGGCTCCGGCCTGGTGGGCGTGCTGTACGTGCTCGACGAGCCGTCCATCGGTCTCCACCAGCGCGACAACCACCGGCTGATCGAGACCCTGGTCCGCCTCCGCGACATGGGCAACACGCTCATCGTCGTCGAGCACGACGAGGACACCATCAAGGTCGCCGACTGGGTCGTGGACATCGGCCCCGGCGCCGGCGAGCACGGCGGCAAGGTCGTCCACTCCGGCACCTTGAAGGAGCTCCTCGCCAACGAGGAGTCGATGACCGGCCAGTACCTGTCCGGCCGCCGGGCCATCTCCACCCCGGACGTCCGGCGACCCGTCGACCCCGGCCGGATGCTCACCGTGCACGGCGCCCGGGAGAACAACCTGCGGGACATCGACGTCTCCTTCCCGCTGGGCGTCCTCACCGCCGTCACCGGCGTCTCCGGCTCCGGCAAGTCGACGCTGGTCAACGACATCCTCTACACCCACCTCGCGCGCGAGCTGAACGGCGCCAAGACGGTGCCCGGGCGGCACACGCGCGTGGAGGGCGACGACCTCGTCGACAAGGTCGTGCACGTCGACCAGTCGCCGATCGGGCGCACCCCGCGCTCCAACCCGGCGACGTACACCGGCGTCTTCGACCACGTCCGCAAGCTGTTCGCGGAGACGATGGAGGCGAAGGTACGGGGCTACCTGCCCGGCCGCTTCTCCTTCAACGTCAAGGGCGGCCGCTGCGAGAACTGCTCCGGCGACGGCACGATCAAGATCGAGATGAACTTCCTCCCGGACGTGTACGTGCCGTGCGAGGTCTGCCACGGGGCCCGGTACAACCGGGAGACCCTGGAGGTCCACTACAAGGGCAAGTCCATCGCCGAGGTCCTGGACATGCCGATCGAGGAGGCCCTCGACTTCTTCGAGGCCGTCCCCACGATCTCCCGCCACCTGCGGACGCTCAACGAGGTCGGGCTCGGGTACGTCCGGCTCGGGCAGTCGGCGCCGACGCTCTCCGGCGGCGAGGCGCAGCGCGTCAAGCTCGCGTCGGAGCTCCAGAAGCGGTCGACCGGCCGCACGGTCTACGTGCTGGACGAGCCGACCACCGGTCTGCACTTCGAGGACATCTCGAAGCTGATCAAGGTGCTGTCGGGACTGGTCGACAAGGGCAACTCGGTGATCGTCATCGAGCACAACCTCGACGTCATCAAGACGGCCGACTGGATCATCGACATGGGCCCCGAGGGCGGCAGCGGCGGCGGCATGGTCGTCGCCGAGGGCACGCCCGAGGAGGTCGCCTCGGAACCGGCCAGCCACACCGGCAAGTTCCTCCGCGAGATCCTCGGCGCCGACCGCGTCAGCGACGCAGGCGTGCCCGCCGCGCGCGGGACGGCGAAGAAGACGGCGCAGAAGGCGGCGCAGAAGACGGCGACGGCCCGGAAGACGGCGGCGAAGAAGGCCGCCCCGGCCAGGAAGACCGCTGCCAAGAGCGTCGAGGCGGCCAAGGCCGCGCCGGCGAAGAAGGCGGCCCGCGCCCGCAAGGCGTGACGCGTCCCGGGGCCCCGCGCGGGTGAGCAGCGCACCCGCGCGGGGCGGCCCCCGGGCGGGCCCCGCGGGGCCGGGGCGCCCCGGGGCGCACGGGCGGGGGTGGGCCAAAAGGCACGAAAGGCCGCGGGTATCGTCGGGGCAGACCACCGTCCCCGGCCTCGTGGAGCGATCATGTCCGGCCAGTCCACCCGCCGCACCGTCCTGAAGGGTGCCGCTCTCGCCGGTGCCGCCGGGCTGGGAGCCGCCGCCTGCTCCACCGACTCCAAGCTGGGCCACGCCCAGGTCCCGACGCCGACCGCGCCGGTCGCCCTCGGCTCGCCGGACGAGGTCCCGGTCGGCGGCGCCAAGCTCTACCGCGAGCAGCGGGTCCTGGTCAGCTGCCCGGCCAAGGGCCAGTACAAGGCGTTCAGCGCCCAGTGCACCCACGCCGGCTGCGTCCTCGACAAGATCGAGGACAACGAGGGCAACTGCCCCTGCCACGGCAGCCGCTTCGACGTCACCACCGGCAAGGCCCTCAAGGGCCCCGCCACCGTCCCGCTGCCCGCCGTCGACATCCGCGTCGAGGACGGCAAGCTGGTCGCCGGCCCGAAGGCCGCCCCCAGCGCCTGACCGCCAGGCCCGCCGGCCGGGGGCCGGCGGGCGCGCTCAGGACCAGTCCCAGTCGATTCCCAGGATCCCCGGACGCACCCCCTGCTCCACGAGGTGCACCGTGCGGTGCCGGCCGCCGAGCGTCAGCTCCCTGCGCCCACCGCGCGGCGCGCCCGCCGACGCCTGCGCGAAGCGCCGGCAGCGCACCGGCAGCGCCGCCTCGTCGAAGGCGACCTGGAGCACGTACTGCCCGCCGGCGAAGCTGAAGCCGCGCACGTACTCGCCGCTCGGCCCGGCGGTCCCGTCCTCGAAGCCGTACGAGAAGAGATGGGTGTCGCCGGCCCGCAGCCGCGCGTCGAAGAGCAGCTCCGCGACGAGCACCCCCGTCCCCGCGTGCCACCGCACCCGCCCCGCGCGGCAGTTCTCCACCGCCCGCACCCGCACCCGCGACGGGTCGCAGCCCGGGTCCCCGTGGTGGATGGCGAGGTAGCGGTCCACGCCGTCCCGGTGCGCCCGCACCACGTGCTGCGACTCCCGCCCCACCAGCTCCCGGCCCGCGCCGATCCGCACCCGCTCGTGGTGGCCCACCGTGTGCAGCCCGCCGTCCGCCGGCGACTCCAGCTCCGCGAAGAGCTCCTCCACCGCGCCCGACGCCTCCACCAGCGAGCGGTACGAGCGGGCCGCCGGCCGCTCCACCCCGTCCCGGCCCGCCGTGCCCTCGGCCAGCAGCCGCAGCAGCGAGTTCCCCGGCAGCTGCAGCACCTCCTCCAGCGCCCGGACCGCCTTCAGCGACTCCGGCCGCTGGGGCCGCCGGGCGCCCTGCTGCCAGTAGCTCAGCGAGGTCACCCCGACCTTCACGCCCCGGTGCGCGAGATGGTGCTGGACCCGCTGGAGCGGCAGGCCGCGCACGGCCAGCGCGGTGCGCAGCGCCAGATGGAAGGGGCCGGTGTGCAGCAGCTGCACCAGATCGGCCTCGGTGTGGCTCACACGGGCTCCTCGGTGAACGTTCACGCCCGGGGCACGGACCGCCGGGGCCCGGACGGGGGGCGGGCTGGTGGACGGCGGGACCGCGTTCACACCCGCGCCACACCGTTCACAGCCCGATGTCACCCCGCATTGAAGCGTGTTGACCCGCTCCCGACAACGACCGATGCTCCAAGCGGTGTCCGGACGCCACCCCCACCCCCCACGCACCCCCCACGCACCCCCCACTCATCCCCGCCCCCCGCCCTGGGAGGAACCATGAGGAACCCCATGCCCGGACGACGCCGGAACCGGCGACGCGGCCTCGTGGCGCTCGCCGCCGCCGCGCTGCTCCTCGTCCCCGCCGCGGCCTCGGCGTCCGCCGCGCCGGCGCCCGCACCCGGCGCGACCGCCGCCGTCCTCGCCGCCAAGCGCCTGAGCATCACCATGCAGGCCCAGCAGAAGACCAACTGGTGCTGGGCGGCGGCCGGGAACACCATCGCCACCTGGTACGGCCGCGGCTACAGCCAGAACCAGTTCTGCAACGCGGCCTTCCAGCGGCAGCAGGGCTACGACTGCCCCAACTGGCAGGCCACCCTCGCCAACGTCCAGACCGGCCTGTCCTGGGCGGGCGTCAGCCCCGGCTCGTACGTCAACGGCTGGCTGCGCTACTCCACCGTCCAGGCCGAGATCGACGCCGACCGGCCAGTCGAGACCCGCATCCAGTGGTCGAGCGGCGGCGGGCACATGCACGTGCTCTACGGCTACGACGACGCGAACAGCTGGGTGTACTGGGGAGATCCGTGGCCTTCCAGCAATCGCTACAACTGGGCCTCCCACGCGTGGTACGTGAACAATGCCTCCTTCTCCTGGACCCACTCGCTCTACCGGATCGGGGCGTGACGACCATGACCACGACGACCACCTCCGCGCCGGCCACCTCCGCGACCACCCGGGCCACCGCCACGGCGCTCGTGACCGGAGCCGCCGCGCTCCTCGCCCTCGGCCTCGCGGCGCCCGCCGCCGCCGCGGCCCCGGGCGCCGACCCGCTGCCGCCCGCGCCGACCGCCGAGCAGGCCGCCGCCGCGCCGGAGACGCTCGCCACCCTCGGCCGCTTCTTCGCCCGCGACGGGGCGCTCGCCCGTACCGCCGCGGCGCCCCGGATATCCGGCCCCGCCGTGCCGGTACGGATCCTCAGCGCCGACTTCGTCGCCGGCGCGGCGGACGCGCCCGTGGCCCGCGAGGAGTACCGGGCCAGCCTCGCCGTCGCCGCCGACGGCCAGAAGGCGTCCCTGTGGACGGTCCGCGGCCCCGGCGGCTGGCGGGTGGTGAACATCGCCACCGGCGACGACGAGATCCGGTACGCGCGCGAAGGAGCCCGGAAACTCCCCGGTGGCCTGGTCTTCCGCGAACCGCAGATCGACGCCTGGTACGTCCAGAAGGGCGCGAAGGTGCTGCCGCTGGACACGGACGCGGTGAACGCCGTCGGCGCCGGCGGCACGACCCTGGCCGCCTACCGGGACCGCGTCACGCGCGCGTACGCCGACAAGCTCCCCGCCTCCGACTACGCCCGCAAGGGCGCGGCGGGCGGCTACGCCCCCGGCACGACCGTCCCCGGGGCCGTCGTCCCCGGCGTGGGCGCGCCCGCGACGACCGGCGCCACCCCCCTGCGGGCGTCGTCCGCGGCGGACGGGTCCTGGCACCAGCCCGCCGCGGCCACCGCCGCCTCCACGCTCGCCGCCCTCGGTGCGGTGACGGCCCTCGTCCTGACCGGCGCCTCCGCCCTCCGCCGCCGGGCCCGCACCCGCGGCACCGGCCGGCCCTGACCGACCGCCCCGGCCCGGTCTCCGGGCCCGCCGGCGGCCCCGCCCGGGACGCCCCTGAGGCGCCCCGGGCACCGTCCGCGCGACGGCCTGCCTGTCGGCGGGCGCCAGTAGGGTGGGGGGCATGGCCGACCCCTCCAGCTACCGCCCCCAGCCGGGGCAGATCCCGGACTCGCCGGGTGTCTACAAGTTCCGGGACGAGCACCGGCGGGTGATCTACGTCGGGAAGGCGAAGTCGCTGAAGCAGCGGCTGGCGAACTACTTCCAGCCGCTCGCGAGCCTGCACCCGCGGACCGCCACCATGGTGACCACGGCCGCCTCCGTGGAGTGGACGGTCGTCTCCACCGAGGTCGAGGCGCTGCAGCTGGAGTACTCCTGGATCAAGGAGTACGACCCCCGGTTCAACGTGAAGTACCGGGACGACAAGAGCTACCCCTACCTCGCCGTCACCCTGAACGAGGAGTTCCCGCGCGTCCAGGTCATGCGCGGGCACAAGAAGAAGGGCGTGCGGTACTTCGGGCCGTACGCGCACGCGTGGGCGATCCGCGAGACCGTCGACCTGATGCTGCGGGTCTTCCCGGTGCGGACCTGCTCGGCGGGCGTGTTCCGGAACGCCGCCTCGGCAGGACGGCCCTGTCTGCTCGGCTACATCGGCAAGTGCTCGGCGCCCTGCGTCGGCCGGGTCACCCCCGAGGAGCACCGCGAACTGGCCGAGGAGTTCTGCGACTTCATGGCCGGCCGCACCGGCACGTACCTCCGCCGCCTGGAGAAGCAGATGATGGCGGCGGCCGAGGAGATGGAGTACGAGAAGGCGGGCCGGCTCCGCGACGACATAGGGGCGCTGCGGCGCGCCATGGAGAAGAGCGCCGTCGTCCTCGCCGACGCCACCGACGCCGACCTGATCGCCCTCGCCGAGGACGAGCTGGAGGCCGCCGTCCAGATCTTCCACGTCCGCGGCGGACGCGTCCGCGGCCAGCGCGGCTGGGTCACCGACAAGGTCGAGGCCGTCGACACCGCCGGGCTCGTCGAGCACGCCCTCCAGCAGCTCTACGGCGAGGAGACCGGCGACGCCGTCCCCAAGGAGGTCCTGGTCCCGGCGCTGCCCGAGGACGCCGGCGCCGTCACCCAGTGGCTGTCCGGCCGCCGCGGGTCCCAGGTCTCGCTGCGGATCCCGCAGCGCGGCGACAAGAAGGACCTCATGGCCACCGTCGCCCGCAACGCCCAGCAGGCCCTCGTGCTGCACAAGACCAAGCGCGCCAGCGACCTCACCACCCGCTCCCGGGCCCTGGAGGAGATCGCCGAGGCCCTGGACCTGGAGTCGGCGCCGCTGCGCATCGAGTGCTTCGACATCTCCCACCTCCAGGGCGAGGACGTCGTCGCCTCCATGGTCGTCTTCGAGGACGGGCTGCCGCGCAAGAGCGAGTACCGCCGCTTCCAGATCAAGGGCTTCGAGGGCCAGGACGACGTCCGCTCCATGCACGAGGTGGTCGGCCGCCGCTTCCGGCGCTACCTCGCCGAGAAGGAGAGGACGGGGGAGTGGGGCGAGGACGGCGAGGTCGCCGTCGACGAGGCCGGCGACGACGGCCGGCCCAAGCGGTTCGCGTACCCGCCGCAGCTCGTCGTCGTCGACGGCGGACAGCCGCAGGTCGCCGCCGCCCGCCGGGCGCTCGACGAGCTCGGCATCGACGACGTCGCCGTCTGCGGCCTCGCCAAGCGCCTGGAGGAGGTGTGGCTGCCCGGCGAGGACGACCCCGTGGTGCTGCCCCGCTCCAGCGAGGGCCTGTACCTCCTCCAGCGGGTCCGTGACACGGCTCACGATTTCGCCATCCGCTACCAGCGGTCCAAGCGGACCAAACGCCTCCGGAGCAGCCCCCTCGACGCCGTCCCCGGCCTCGGCGACACGCGCAAGCAGGCCCTGATCAAGCATTTCGGCTCGGTGAAGCGGCTGAAGCAGGCGACAATCGAGCAGATCTGTGAGGTCCCCGGCTTCGGCCGGAAGACCGCGGAGGCGGTCGCCGTGGCCCTGGCGCAGGCGGCCCCCGCCGCACCCGCCGTGAACACGGCCACAGGAGAGATCATGGAAGACGACGGGGACGGCACGGCATGACCGACGGGCACACGCACCACCGAGAAGACGGAGCACGACACGTGAGTACGGGCACGAAGGAGACCGCGGGCGACAACGGCGCCGAGGCGGCCATCCCCGAGCTGGTGATCATCTCCGGCATGTCCGGAGCCGGCCGCTCCACCGCGGCGAAGTGCCTGGAGGACCTCGGCTGGTTCGTCGTCGACAACCTGCCGCCCGCGCTGATCCCCACCATGGTGGAGCTCGGCGCCCGCTCCCAGGGCAACGTCGCCCGGATCGCCGTCGTCGTCGACGTCCGCGGCCGGCAGTTCTTCGACGCCCTGCGGGAGTCCCTGGCCGACCTGGAGGCCAAGCAGGTCACCCGCCGGATCGTCTTCCTGGAGTCCTCCGACGAGGCCCTGGTCCGCCGCTTCGAGTCGGTCCGCCGCCCCCACCCGCTCCAGGGCGACGGCCGCATCGTCGACGGCATCGCCGCCGAGCGGGACCTGCTGCGCGAACTGCGCGGCGACGCCGACCTGGTCATCGACACCTCCAGCCTCAACGTCCACGAGCTGCGCGCCAAGATGGACGCCCAGTTCGCCGGCGAGGAGGAGCCCGAGCTGCGGGCCACCGTCATGTCCTTCGGCTTCAAGTACGGCCTGCCCGTCGACGCCGACCTCGTCGTCGACATGCGCTTCCTGCCCAACCCGCACTGGGTTCCCGAGCTGCGCCCGTACACCGGCCTCAACGAGGAGGTGGCGAACTACGTCTACAACCAGCCCGGCGCCAAGGAGTTCCTGGACCGCTACACCGAGCTGCTCCAGCTGATCGCCGCCGGCTACCGCCGCGAGGGCAAGCGGTACGTGACGATCGCCGTCGGCTGCACCGGCGGCAAGCACCGCTCCGTCGCCACCGCCGAGAAGCTGGCCGCCCGCATCGCCGCCGAGGGCGTCGAGACGGTGGTCGTCCACCGCGACATGGGGCGCGAGTGAAGCCGTACCGCCGGCGCTCCTCCTCCACCCTCACGGTGCGGCGGACGCTCCGCAGGCGCGGCGCCCAGCCGAAGGTCGTCGCCCTCGGCGGCGGCATGGGCCTCTCCGCCTCCCTCGCCGCGCTGCGGCGGATCACCGGTGACCTCACCGCCGTGGTCACCGTCGCCGACGACGGGGGCTCCAGCGGCCGGCTCCGCGAGGAGCTGGGCGTGCTGCCCCCCGGCGACCTGCGCAAGGCGCTCGCCGCGCTCTGCGGCGACGACGACTGGGGCCAGACCTGGGCCCGGGTCATCCAGCACCGCTTCCGGTCCAAGGGCGAGATGGGCGGCCACGCCGTCGGCAACCTGCTGATCGTCGCCCTCTGGGAACAGCTCGGCGGCGACCCCGTGCAGGCCCTCGACCTGGTCGGGCGGCTGCTCGGCGCCCAGGGCCGGGTGCTGCCCATGTCCGCCGTGCCGCTGGAGCTCCAGGCCCTGGTCAGGGGCCACGACCCGGCCCGCCCGGACGACGTGGACACCGTACGCGGCCAGGCCACCGTGGCCCTCACCCCCGGCGAGGTGCAGTCCGTGCACCTGGTGCCGCCCGACCCGCCGGCCGTGCCGGAGGCCGTCGCCGCGGTCCTCGACGCGGACTGGGTGGTCCTCGGCCCGGGCTCCTGGTTCTCCTCGGTGATCCCGCACCTGCTGGTGCCCGAACTGCTCGACGCGCTCGTCGAGACCAAGGCCCGCAAGGTGCTCTCGCTGAACCTCGCGCCCCAGCCCGGAGAAACCGAGGGCTTCTCCCCGCAGCGTCATTTGGAGGTTTTGGGACGACACGCCCCTAAACTCGCCCTGGACGTGGTGCTGGCCGACGAGGCCGCCGTGCCCGACGTGTCAGCCAGGGAACCGCTCGTCGACGCCGCCAAGCGGCTCGGCGCCGCGCTGGAGCTGGCGCCGGTGGCCCGTGCCGACGGTTCTCCGAAGCACGACCCGGAGCGGTTGGCCGCCGCGTACGACCGTATTTTTCGGATGCATGGAAGGATCGGCCCATGGCGATGACGGCAGCGGTGAAGGACGAGATCTCCCGGCTTCCCGTCACCCGGACCTGCTGCCGGAAGTCGGAGGTCTCCTCGATCCTCCGGTTCGCCGGCGGCCTCCACCTGGTCAGCGGCCGGATCGTGATCGAGGCGGAGCTCGACACGGCGATGGCGGCCCGGCGGCTCAAGCGGGACATCCTGGAGATCTTCGGACACAGCTCGGAGCTGATCGTGATGGCCCCCGGCGGGCTGCGGCGCGGCTCCCGCTTCGTGGTCCGCGTGGTCGCCGGCGGCGACCAGCTGGCCCGGCAGACGGGCCTGGTCGACGGCCGGGGCCGCCCCATCCGGGGCCTCCCGCCGCAGGTCGTCTCCGGCGCCACCTGTGACGCCGAGGCGGCCTGGCGCGGCGCCTTCCTCGCCCACGGCTCGCTGACCGAGCCGGGCCGCTCCTCCTCCCTGGAGGTCACCTGCCCCGGCCCGGAGGCCGCCCTCGCGCTCGTCGGCGCCGCCCGCCGGCTCTCCATCGCCGCGAAGGCCCGCGAGGTCCGCGGGGTGGACCGGGTCGTGGTCCGCGACGGCGACGCCATCGGCGCCCTGCTCACCCGGCTCGGCGCGCACGAGTCGGTGCTGGCCTGGGAGGAGCGGCGGATGCGGCGCGAGGTCCGCGCCACCGCCAACCGGCTCGCCAACTTCGACGACGCCAACCTGCGCCGCTCGGCCCGCGCGGCCGTCGCCGCCGGCGCCCGGGTGCAGCGCGCCCTGGAGATCCTGGCGGACGAGGTGCCCGAGCACCTGGCAGCGGCCGGCCGGCTCCGCATGGAGCACAAGCAGGCGTCCCTGGAGGAGCTGGGCGCCCTCGCCGACCCGCCGCTCACCAAGGACGCGGTCGCCGGCCGGATCCGCCGGCTGCTCGCCATGGCCGACAAGCGCGCGCAGGACCTGGGCATCCCCGGCACCGAGTCGAACCTGACCGAGGAGATGGACGAGAGCCTGGTCGGCTGACGCCCCGGCACCCCGCCCGTACGGCCCCCGCCCCCTGAGGGACGGGGGCCGTCCCCGTACCCCGCCCCCTGAGGCGCGGGGCCGTCCCCGTACCCGGCCCCTGAGGCACGGGGCCGTCCGCGTACCGGCCCGTAAGCGTGAACTCCGGGGCGGCTGCGTACTCCTGATGCTCCCTCAGCGTCTGGGTGGCGCGGGCGCGTCGCGGCGAGGCGCCCTTGACAGGCCCATGGGCGCCCAAGAGCCTGGCATCCGTTCGCTCCACCTCGTGACGGATCACACCCAGGGGGGCTCATGAGACACAGGGCGCGCGCGGTCCTCGCCGCCGCCTCACTTCTGATCGCCGGACTCGCGGCGGCACCCGCCGCCGGAGCGCGGCCCGCGGGCCCGGAGGGCGGCGACGCCCTCTCCGTCTGGCGGGCCACGGTCACCAAGGAGCAGGTGCCGCTCCTCCTCGACGCCGGGGCCGACGGCCACGAACTGACCGAGCAGGTGCCCGAGCGCGGCACCGCCACCGTCGAGGTCTACCTCACCGAGGACCAGGCCGGAGCGCTCCGCGCCCGCGGCGTCCCGGTCGCCGCCCACGACCCGGGCCCGGCCGCCGCCCGCCGCGCGGAGGCCGCCGGCGACGGCGTCTTCCGCCCGTACGGCGGCCCCGGCGGCCTCAAGGAGGAGATCCTCGCCACCGCCGCCGCCCACCCCGGCCTCACCAAGGTCGTGTCCATCGGCAAGACCCTCAAGGGCCAGGACATCCTCGCGGTCAAGGTCACCAAGGGCGCCCGGCAGGTGAAGGACGGCAGCAGGCCGGCCACCCTGTACCTGTCCAACCAGCACGCCCGCGAGTGGATCACCCCCGAGATGACGCGGCGGCTGCTCCACCACTACCTCGACAACTACGGCACCGACGAGCGGATCACCCGGCTCGTCGACACCACCGAGCTGTGGTTCGTGCTCTCCGCCAACCCCGACGGCTACGACTTCACCCACGCCGACCCGGCCAACCGCCAGTGGCGCAAGAACCTCCGCGACAACGACGGCGACGGCGTGATCCGCCCCGGCGACGGCGTCGACCTCAACCGGAACTTCGCCTACAAGTGGGGCTACGACGACGAGGGTTCGTCCCCCGACCCGGCCGACGAGACCTTCCGCGGCAAGGGCCCCATGTCCGAGCCGGAGACCCGGGCCCTGGACGCCTTCCAGAAGCGCATCGGCTTCTCGTACGGCATCAACTACCACTCCGCGGCCCAGCTCATCCTGTACGGCGTCGGCTGGCAGGTCGCCACCGACACCCCCGACGACACCCCCCTCAAGGCGCTCGCCGGCACCCCGCAGAACCCCGCGGTCCCCGGCTACCGGCCGCAGGTCTCCTCGGAGCTGTACACCACCAACGGCGAGGCCGACGGACACGCCGCCAACGTCAACGGCATGCAGATGTTCACCCCCGAGATGTCCACCTGCGCCACCGCCTCCCGCGTCGACCCGAACGACGCCTGGGAAGCCGCCGACTGCGCCTCCGTCTTCACCTTCCCCGACGACGAGAAGCTGATCCAGGCCGAGTTCGCCAAGAACATCCCCTTCGCGCTCGCCGTCGCCGAGTCCGCCGCCCGCCCCGACGACCCGGTCTCCCCGGTCGGCGCCGAGGCCCCGGCCCTCACCCCCGACGCCTTCACCACCTCCTACGCCGCCGCCGGCGAGGAGCAGCAGGTCGCCGTCACCGCCCGCAAGTCGCTGCGCGCCAAGACCCTCCACTACCGGATCAACGGCGGACGCGCCCACCGCGCCGGCGTCGAGGCGTGGGAGGGCGGCGAGACGTACGGCGGCGAGGACAACCTGTACTACGACCAGTACCGCGGCGAGGTGCGGGGCGCCCGCCCCGGCGACACCGTCGAGGTCTGGTTCACCGCCCGCGACCGCGCCGGCCGCACCACCGCCACCACCCCGTTCACGTACCGGGTGGCCGAGCGCGCCCGCGGAGACGTCCTCGTCCTCGCCGAGGAGGGCGGTACGGGCGCCGCCGCGCACGCCGGCACCTATGTGAAGGCGCTCGCCGCGACCGGCCGGAAGGCCGCCGTCTGGGACGTCGCCACCCAGGGCGCCCCGCACGCCCTCGGCGTCCTCTCCCACTTCCGCACCGTCGTCTGGTACACCGGTGCCGAGCGCCCCTCCGGGGCCGTCGAGCTCGCCGTCCGCTCCTACCTCAACGAGGGCGGCAAGCTGCTCAACGCCGGCGAGAAGAGCGGCGGGCTCACCCGGATCGGCCGGGCCGAGTCCAACGACTTCGCCCAGTACTGGCTCGGCGCCTACCGCCGGGCCGGGCTGAACGGCCCGGCCTCCTTCGCCGGCGCCGGCCGCCTCTCCGGCGCGGACACCGCGCTCGGCGCCGCCGCGGGCAACCCGCTCGACCACGCCGGCGCCTACACCGTCACCTCCGACGCCCTCGACCCGGAGCGCTTCCCGCAGTTCGCCTCCAGCGCCCCGGCCGGCGACTACCCGGGCCTGCGGACCCCCTTCGAACCGGCCGAGGGCGACTCCTTCGCCGCCGTCCGGCACGCCGACGACACCTGGGCCCGGCTCACCCGGACCGTCGACCTCACCGGCACCGCCGCCGCCGACGCGCCCCGGCTGGACTTCCAGGTCAGCCACGACACCGAGCCCGGGTACGACAACCTCGTCGTCGAGGCCCGCACCGCCGGCCAGGACGACTGGACCACCCTGCCCGACCGGAACGGGGGCACTTCCAGCGAGCCGCCCGCCGACTGCGGCGAGGGCTACTACCTGAAGCTCCACCCCCACCTCGGCCGCTACCTCACCCTCGGCGAGGACGGCTGCGCGCCCACCGGCACCACCGGCGCCTGGAACGCCTTCACCGGCCCCTCCAACGGCTGGCGGCAGGCGTCCGTCGACCTCTCCGCCTACGCCGGCAAGAAGGTCGAGCTGTCCCTCTCGTACGTCTCCGACCCCGGCACCGGCGAGACCGGCGCCTTCGTCGACGACGTCCGGCTCGTCACCGCCGCCGGCACCGAGCGCGAGGGCTTCGAGAGCTCGCTCGGCGCCTGGACCGTCCCCGGCGCCCCGGCCGGCAGCCCCGGCAACGCCGCCGACTGGACCCGCTCGCCGGCCCTCTTCCACTCCGTCGCCGCCGTCACCACCCGCGACACCGTGCTCCTCGGCTTCGGCCTGGAGCACGTCGGCTCCCCGGCCGAGCGGCAGCGGCTCCTCGACCGTGCCCTCACCGCGCTCCGCCGCTGACGGAGAGTAGTGGGGACAAAGGTCCCAAGACGGCCCGTACCCGTTGGTAGGTACGGGCCGTCGGCCGTTTTCCGGTCACTTTCCGGGCTCGAACGGCTGCGCTCGATGTCACTCGGGGGCACCCGGAGAGGTAGGGTCGGAAGCGGTCGGGGACATCCCAGAAAAATCAAGATCTCGCCGGTGTGACATTGCACCCGGCGTTCTCATACGAGGAGATCGGTTCGTGACGATCCGCGTAGGCATCAACGGCTTTGGCCGCATCGGTCGCAACTACTTCCGCGCGCTCCTTGAGCAGGGTGCCGACATCGAGGTCGTGGCCGTCAACGACCTGGGCGACACCGCGACCACGGCCCACCTGCTGAAGTACGACACCATCCTGGGCCGCCTCAAGGCCGAGGTCTCCCACACCGCCGACACCATCACGGTCGACGGCCACACCATCAAGGTGCTCTCCGAGCGCAACCCCGCCGACATCCCGTGGGGCGACCTCGGCGTGGACATCGTCATCGAGTCCACCGGCATCTTCACCAAGCGCGAGGACGCCGCCAAGCACCTCGCCGGCGGCGCCAAGAAGGTCCTCATCTCGGCTCCGGCCAAGGACGAGGACATCACCATCGTGATGGGCGTCAACCAGGACAAGTACGACCCGGCGAACCACCACGTCATCTCGAACGCGTCCTGCACCACCAACTGCGTCGCACCGATGGCCAAGGTCCTGGACGAGAACTTCGGCATCGTCCGCGGCCTCATGACCACGGTCCACGCCTACACCAACGACCAGCGCATCCTGGACTTCCCGCACAAGGACCTGCGCCGCGCCCGCGCCGCCGCGGAGAACATCATCCCGACCACGACCGGTGCCGCCAAGGCCACCGCCCTGGTCCTCCCGCAGCTCAAGGGCAAGCTGGACGGCATCGCCATGCGCGTCCCGGTCCCCACCGGCTCCGCCACCGACCTCGTCGTCACCCTGGACCGCGAGGTCACCAGGGACGAGGTCAACGCCGCCTTCAAGAAGGCCGCCGAGGACGGCCCGCTGAAGGGCATCCTCTTCTACACCGAGGACCCGATCGTCTCCTCGGACATCGTCAGCGACCCGGCGTCCTGCACCTTCGACTCCTCGCTGACCATGGTCCAGGACGGCAACAGCGTCAAGGTCCTCGGCTGGTACGACAACGAGTGGGGATACTCGAACCGTCTCGTCGACCTCACCACCTTCGTCGGTGGCCGGCTCTGACGTACTAGGGTTCAGCAGGGCAGGGCTTTCGATGTGAGCAGGGCTCGGGCGGCGCGACGAAGCGCTGCGCGAGCCCTGTCTCGTGTGCTCCACCGCGTACCAAGGAGTCAGTGAACAGATGAAGACGATCGACGAGCTTCTCGGCGAGGGCGTCGAGGGCAAGCGGGTGTTCGTCCGCGCCGATCTCAACGTGCCGCTCGACGGCACCACCATCACCGACGACGGCCGCATCCGCGCCGTCGTCCCCACGGTCAAGGCGCTCGCCGAGGCCGGCGCCCGGGTCGTGGTCGCCTCCCACCTGGGCCGCCCCAAGGGCGCCCCGGACCCGGCGTTCTCCCTCGCCCCGGCCGCCGCGCGGCTCGGCGAACTGCTCGGCGCCGAGGTGGCCTTCGCCACCGACACCGTCGGCGAGTCCGCCCGCGCCACCGTCGCCGGCCTGGCCGACGGCGGCGTGGCCGTCATCGAGAACCTGCGCTTCAACGCCGGCGAGACCTCGAAGGACGACGCCGAGCGCGCCGCCTTCGCCGAGCAGCTGGCCGCCCTCGCCGACCTCTACGTCGGCGACGGCTTCGGCGCCGTGCACCGCAAGCACGCCTCGGTCTACGACCTCCCGGGCAAGCTGCCGCACGCGGCCGGCTACCTCATCGCCACCGAGGTCGGCGTCCTGAAGAAGCTGACGGAGGACGTCCAGCGGCCGTACGTGGTCGTCCTCGGCGGCGCCAAGGTCTCCGACAAGCTCGGCGTGATCGACCACCTCCTGGAGAAGGCCGACCGCATCCTCGTCGGCGGCGGCATGGCCTACACCTTCCTCAAGGCCCAGGGCCACGAGGTCGGCATCTCCCTCCTCCAGGAGGACCAGATCCCGGCCGTGCTCGACTACCTCAAGCGGGCCGAGGAGAAGGGCGTGGAGTTCGTCCTCCCCGTCGACGTGCTGGTCTCGCCGTCCTTCCCGGACCTGAAGACCAAGGCCCCGTCGAACCCCACCACGGTCGCCGCGGACGCCATCCCGGCCGACCAGGAGGGCCTGGACATCGGTCCGGAGACCCGCAAGCTGTACGCCTCGAAGCTCGCCGACGCGGCCACCGTCTTCTGGAACGGCCCGATGGGCGTCTTCGAGCACCCCGACTACGCCGAGGGCACCAAGGCCGTCGCCCAGGCGCTCGTCGACTCCCCGGCCTTCACCGTGGTCGGCGGCGGCGACTCCGCCGCGGCCGTCCGGCTGCTGGGCTTCGACGAGAACGCTTTCGGCCACATCTCGACCGGTGGCGGCGCCTCCCTCGAATACCTCGAGGGCAAGCAGCTCCCCGGCCTCGTCGCACTGGAGGACTGAACACCCCATGAGCACCCGTACCCCGCTGATGGCGGGCAACTGGAAGATGAACCTCAACCACCTGGAGGCCATCGCCCACGTCCAGAAGCTCGCCTTCAGCCTCACCGACAAGGACTACGACGCCTGTGAGGTCGCCGTCCTCGTCCCCTTCACCGACCTGCGCTCCGTGCAGACCCTGATCGAGGGCGACAAGCTCAAGATCAAGTACGGCGCCCAGGACCTGTCGGCCCACGAGTCCGGCGCGTACACCGGTGAGATCTCCGGCGCCATGCTCGCCAAGCTCAACACCGGCTTCGTCGCCGTCGGCCACTCCGAGCGCCGCCAGTACCACGGCGAGTCCGACGAGCTGTGCAACGCCAAGGTGAAGGCTGCCTTCGCCCACGGCATCACCCCGATCCTCTGCGTCGGCGAGGAGCTGGACGTGCGCGAGGCCGGCAACGCCGTCGCGCACACCCTCGCCCAGGTCGAGGGCGGCCTGAAGGACGTCCCGGCCGAGCAGGCCGAGACGGTCGTCGTCGCCTACGAGCCGGTGTGGGCCATCGGCACCGGCAAGGTCTGCGGCGCCGCCGACGCCCAGGAGGTCTGCGGGGCCATCCGCGGCAAGCTCGCCGAGCTCTACACGCAGGACGTCGCCGACAAGATCCGCATCCAGTACGGCGGCTCCGTCAAGAGCGGCAACGTCGCCGAGATCATGGCGCAGCCCGACATCGACGGCGCCCTGGTCGGCGGCGCCTCGCTGGACGCCGACGAGTTCGTCAAGATCGTCCGCTTCCGCGACCAGTGACGATGTAGAGCGACGGACGAGATCCGTCGTACCCTTGCGGGGGTCGGGCCCGGCGCCCGGCCCCCGTCCGTTGTCAAGCTCCGAGGAAGTTGGTCCAGCCGTGGTTATGGGGTTCTCGATCGCCCTGATCGTCTTCAGCGCGCTGCTGATGCTGCTGGTGCTGATGCACAAGGGGAAGGGCGGCGGCCTCTCCGACATGTTCGGTGGCGGCATGCAGTCCTCCGTCGGCGGCTCCTCGGTCGCCGAGCGCAACCTCGACCGCATCACGGTCGTGGTCGGGCTGCTGTGGTTCGCCTGCATTGTCGTACTTGGTCTCCTCATGAAGCTGGACGGGTAACTCCGCACACTGGACGCGCGTTGGGCCTTCCGTAGACTGGGGCATCTTCGAGCACCATCACGCAGGGAGTTACGACCGTGGCAAGTGGCAACGCGATCCGGGGAAGCCGGGTCGGAGCGGGGCCGATGGGGGAGGCCGAGCGGGGCGAGTCGGCACCGCGCCTCCGCATCTCCTTCTGGTGCTCGAACGGGCACGAGACCCAGCCGAGTTTCGCGAGTGACGCGCAGGTCCCCGACACCTGGGACTGCCCCCGCTGCGGATTCCCGGCCGGCCAGGACCGGGACAACCCGCCGGACCCGCCGCGCACCGAGCCGTACAAGACCCACCTCGCCTACGTGCGCGAGCGCCGCAGTGACGCCGACGGCGAGGCGATCCTCGCCGAGGCGCTGGCCAAGCTCCGGGGCGAGATCTGATCGGCGCCCCACCAGCGGACGAAGGGCCCCGCACGCGAACCGAGTTCGCGTGCGGGGCCCTTCGCCGTGTCCGGGGACGGGTGGCACGGAATGCCCCGGCCGATCAACTAGGTTGGAGGAGCAGCGGGGCAGACACGTACGAGAAGAAGTGGGCGATGTCCGAAATGACCACTGAAGGACGCATCAGGCTCAACCGGCTGCCCGAGTGGGCGGCCCTCGGCAAGCACCGGGAGCAGCTGGGCGGCACCCACCTGCGCGAGCTGTTCGCGGCCGACCCGGAGCGCGGCACCGGCTACACCCTGCGGGTCGGTGACCTCCACCTGGACTACTCCAAGCACCTCGTCACCGACGAGACCCTGGCGCTGCTGCGCGAACTGGCGGCCGCCACCGGCGTTGCCGGGCTGCGCGACGCCATGTTCCGCGGCGAGAAGATCAACACCACCGAGGACCGGGCCGTCCTCCACACCGCGCTCCGCGCCCCCCGCGACGCCGTGATCGAGGTGGACGGCGAGAACGTCGTCCCCAAGGTCCACGCCGTCCTCGACAAGATGGCCGGCTTCGCCGAGCAGATCCGCTCCGGCGCCTGGACCGGCCACACCGGCGAGCCGATCACCGCCATCGTCAACATCGGCATCGGCGGCTCCGACCTCGGCCCCGCCATGGCCTACGAGGTCCTGCGCGCCTACACCCAGCGGGACCTGACGTTCCGTTTCGTCTCCAACGTCGACGGCGCCGACCTCCACGAGGCCGTCCGCGACCTCGACCCGGCGCGGACGCTCTTCATCGTCGCCTCCAAGACCTTCACCACCATCGAGACCGTCACCAACGCGACCTCCGCCCGCGACTGGCTCCTCTCCGGGCTCGGCGCCGGCCAGGAAGCCGTCGCCAAGCACTTCGTGGCGCTCTCCACCAACGCCGAGAAGGTCCACGACTTCGGCATCGACACGGCCAACATGTTCGAGTTCTGGGACTGGGTCGGCGGACGCTACTCGTACGACTCCGCCATCGGCCTCTCCCTGATGATCGCCATCGGCCCGGACCGGTTCCGCGAGATGCTCGACGGCTTCCACCTCGTCGACGAGCACTTCCGCACCGCCCCGCCGGAGGAGAACGCGCCGCTGCTGCTCGGCCTCCTCGGGGTCTGGTACGGCGGCTTCTTCGACGCCCAGTCGCACGCCGTCCTGCCGTACTCGCACTACCTGTCCAAGTTCACCGCCTACCTCCAGCAGCTCGACATGGAGTCCAACGGCAAGTCCGTGGACCGCCAGGGCGAGCCCGTCGACTGGCAGACCGGCCCCGTCGTCTGGGGCACCCCCGGCACCAACGGGCAGCACGCCTACTACCAGTTGATCCACCAGGGCACCAAGGTCATCCCCGCCGACTTCATCGGCTTCGCCTGGCCCGTCGAGGACCTGCTGCCCGGGCTCGTCCCCCAGCACGACCTGCTGATGGCGAACTTCTTCGCCCAGACCCAGGCCCTCGCCTTCGGCAAGACGCCGGAGGAGGTCCGCGCCGAGGGCGTGCCCGAGGAGCTCGTCCCGCACAAGACCTTCCGGGGCAACCACCCCACCACCACGATCCTCGCCGACGCCCTCACCCCCTCGGTCCTCGGCCAGCTGGTGGCGCTCTACGAGCACAAGGTCTTCGTCCAGGGCGCGATCTGGAACATCGACTCCTTCGACCAGTGGGGCGTCGAACTCGGCAAGGTCCTCGCCAAGCGGATCGAGCCCGTCCTGACCGGGGAGGCGACCGCCGAGGCCCTCGACAGCTCCACCGCGGCCCTCGTCTCCGCCTATCGGGCACTGCGCGGCCGGAGCTGACGGATGGCGGGGGAGGACGCGGTGCGGCTCCGGCCGCCCAGGAACGCCGTGGACCGCAGGGCGGTCGGCTGGTGGCGGGCCCGGTGCCTGCTCGCCGCCGCCGTCCCGGCCGCAGTCCTGGCCGTGCTCGGTCTGCTGATCGACCCGGCCCGGACCTGGCTGCTCGCCGCGGCCGGCGTCCTCGGGGCGGCCGGACTGGCCGGCACCGCGTTCCTCCCCGGCTGGTGGTACCGGGTGCACCGCTGGGAGGTCACCGACGAGGCCGTGTACGTGCGCACGGGCGCCCTGTGGCAGGAGTGGCGGATCGCCCCGCTGTCCCGGATCCAGACCGTGGACACCGTACGCGGGCCGCTGGAGCAGCTGTTCGGGCTCGCCACCGTCACCGTGACCACCGCCTCCGCCAAGGGCGCGCTGCGCGCCGGCGGACTCGACCACGAGCTCGCCGCGGAGCTCGCCGAACGGCTCACCGCGCTCACCCGGGCCACCCCCGGGGACGCCACGTGAGCCCGTCCGGCGAGGGGGAGTGGCGCGGCCTCGACCGGCGCACCCTCCTCGTCACCGCCGCCGTCCTGTGCGGGGTCGCGGCCGGCGCGGGCCTCCCGGTCGCCGCCGGGCTCGCCGGGTCCCGGCCGTTCGCGCAGGCCGTCGGCTGGGTCCTGGCCGGCGCCGTCCTGCTGGTCGGCGGCGGCACCGCGGCCGACTACGTCCGCTGGCGCCGCACCCGCTACCGGGTCGGCCCCGACCGGGTCGACCTCCACACCGGCCTGCTCCTCCTCAAGCGCCGCTCGCTGGCCCGCGAGCGCATCCGCAGCGTCGACCTCACCGCCAACCCGCTCCAGCGGGTCCTCGGCCTCGTCAAGGTCCGCATCGGCACCGGCGAGTCCACCGGCGGCGGCGAGTCCACCCTCGAACTCGAACTCGTCACCCGCGCCGAGGGCGAACGGCTCCGCCGCACCCTGCTCGCCCGCCCCGCCGTCCCCGAGGCCGATCCGGCCCACGACGGCACGCTCGCCGTCCTCGACCCCCGCTGGATCCGCTACGCCCCCGTCTCCTTCGTCGCCCCGGCCCTCGGCGGCGCCGCCGCCGGAGCGGTCATGCAGGTCAGCGAGTGGTTCGGCGCCCAGGCCGAGGTCATCGACTGGATAGGGGAGCGCTTCGCCTCGGTGTCGCTGCCCTGGATGATCGTCGACCTGGTCGTGATCGCCACCCTCGCCGGCGCGGTCGGCGCCCTCGGCCTCTGGACCGAGATGTGGTGGAACCACCGGCTGGAACGCGAACCGGGCGGCACCCTCCGGGTCCGCCGCGGCCTGCTCACCACCCGCTCGGTCTCCCTGGAGGAGCGCCGGCTGCGCGGCGTCGAACTCGTCGAACCGCTCGGCGTGCGGCTCCTCGGCGCCGCCCGGGTCGACGCCGTCGCCACCGGCCTCACCGAGGACGACGACGAGAAGCACACCGACCTCAAGGCGCTCCTCCCCGCCGTGCCCCGGGCCGTCGCCGACCGGGTCGCCGCCGAGGTCCTGCGCGCCCCCGCACCGCCCACCGCTGTCCCGCTCACCGCCCACCCCCGGGCGGCCCGCGCCCGGCGGCTGCGGTGGGCCCTGCTCGCCGTGCTGCTCCCCGCCGCCGTCCTCGCCGTCCTCGGGGCGCTCCTGACCCCGGTGCTGCTGTACGTGGCGGCGGGCTGGACCGTCGTGCTCGCGCCGCTCGCCGTGCTCCTCGCCCGGGACGCGTACCGCTCCCTCGGGCACGCGCTGGGCGGCGCCTATGTGGTGACCCGGTCGGGCGCGGTGCGGCGGAGCACGGTGGCGCTCCAGCGCTCTGGGATCATCGGCTGGACGGTCAAGCAGTCGTACTTCCAGCGGCGCGCCGGACTCGTCACGCTGACCGCCACGACGGCCGCCGGAGAGGGCGCGTACGACGTCCTGGACGCGGCGGAGGGCGAGGGCCTGGCCTTCGCCGCCGAGGCCGTACCGGGGCTGCTCACGCCCTTCCTGGAGCCCGCGGCGACGGCCGGGACCCCCGGAACGCCGGAGGCCCGGTCCACCGAGGGGTGAACCGGGCCTCCGGGGGCCGTGGGTGAGGCTCCGTCAGGCGGAGACCGGCGGGTGCAGGCCGGCCGGCAGCCTGGAGGCCGCCGCCGCGTCCATCAGCCACAGCGTGTGCGCGGTGCCGCGGGCGCCGGCCGCCGGGGCCTCCACCGGGTCCGGGCCGGACAGCGCGAAGGCCGCGGCCTCCGCCTTGTCCTCGCCGGCCGCCAGCAGCCACACCTCGCGCGCCGCCCGGATCGCCGGGAGCGTCAGGGAGATCCGGGTCGGCGGCGGCTTGGGCGCGTCGTGCACCCCGACCACCGTCCGGCCGGTCTCCCGGACCGCCGGCAGCCCGGGGAAGAGCGAGGCCACGTGGGTGTCCGGGCCGACGCCCAGCATCAGCACGTCGAAGGCCGGGACGCCGTCCCGCCCGTCCGGGCCGGCCGCGGCGGCCAGCTCGGCCGCGTAGGCCGCCGCGGCGGCATCCGCGTCGTCCCCGTGCGGGCCGTCCGAGGCCGGCATGGCGTGCACCCGGCGCGGGTCCAGCGGGACCCGGTCGAGCAGCGCCTCGCGGGCCTGGGTGACGTTCCGCTCGGGGTCGCCCTCGGGCAGGAACCGCTCGTCGCCCCACCACAGGTCGAGCCGCGACCAGTCGACCGCGTCCCGGGCCGGCGCGGTGCCGAGCGCGGCGAGCAGCCCGTTGCCGTTCCGGCCGCCGGTCAGCACGACGGAGGCCGTGCCGCGGGCGGACTGGGCGTCCACGATCCGGGTGATCAGCCGGGCCGCCGCGGCCTGGGCCATCAGCTCCTTGTCCCGGTGGACCACCAGCCGGGGGGCGCTCACTTCGCCGCCGCCTTCTTCGCGGGGGCCTTCTTGGCGGGAGCCTTCTTCGCCGGCTCCTCGGCCGGCTCGGCCTCCGCCCCGGTCACGGCGGCGGCCGCCGTGACGTCGACCGGCTCCTCGGGCGCGGGGGCGGTGATCGCCGCCTCTTCGTCGAGCCGTTCCAGGCCGTACTTCAGCGCCGCCGCGTAGGTGTCGTCCGGGTCGAGCCGGCGCAGCTCCTCCGCGATCAGCTCGGACGTCTCGCGCCGCTTGAGCGCCACCGCCCGGTCCGGCTGGCCCTCTATGGAGAGGGTCGCGAGCGAACCGTCGGGCCGGTCGAGCACGATCGGCCCCGCGCTGGTCTCCAGGCGTACGGAGGTGAGGCCCGGCCCGCCGGAGCTGGAGCGCCGCACCGGCACCTTCAGCCGCTCGGCCAGCCACATCGCGAGCAGTTCGACGCTCGGGTTGAACTCCTCGCCCTCCACCTCGACCGAGGTCACCCTGCAGCGGACCTGGTCGAGCGCGGCGGCCAGCATCGAGCGCCACGGGGTGATCCGGGTCCACGACAGGTCCGTGTCGCCGGGGGTGTAGGTGTCCGCGCGCGCGATGAGCTCCTCGATGGGCTGCTCGGCGGCGTACGTGTCGGTCACCCGGCGCTGGGCGAGGGCGCCCAGCGGGTCGTTCGCCGGGTCGGTCGGCGCGTTCACCGGCCACCAGACGACGACGGGGGCGTCCGGGAGGAGCAGCGGCAGCACCACCGACTGGGCCTGGTCGACGACCTCGCCGTACAGCCGGAGGATGACCGTCTCCCCGGAGCCGGCGTCGGCGCCGAGGCGGACCTCGGCGTCGAGCCGGGTGTTGGCGCGGTCCCGCGGCGAGCGCGAGACCCGCTTGATCACCACGAGGGTCCGCGAGGGGTGCTCGCGGGAGGCCTCGCTGGCCGCCTTCAGCGCGTCGTAGGCGTTCTCCTCGTCGGTGACGATGACGAGGGTGAGCACCATGCCGACGGCCGGGGTGCCGATCGCCCGCCGCCCGAGCACCAGCGCCTTGTTGATCTTGGAGGACGTGGTGTCCGTCAGGTCGGTCTTCATGGCCGGCGCCAGCTCCTGCCGTCTCGTGCGAGCATCTCGTCCGCCTCGACCGGACCCCAGGTCCCGGACTCGTACTGGGCGGGCTTCCCGTGCGTGTCCCAGAACCGCTCGATCGGGTCGAGGATCTTCCAGGACAGCTCGACCTCCTCCACGCGCGGGAAGAGGTTGGAGTCGCCGAGCAGGACGTCCAGGATGAGCCGCTCGTACGCCTCGGGGCTGGACTCGGTGAAGGACTCGCCGTAGGCGAAGTCCATCGACACGTCCCGGATCTCCATCTGGGTGCCGGGCACCTTGGAGCCGAAGCGGACGGTGACGCCCTCGTCCGGCTGCACCCGGATGACGATGGCGTTGCGGCCCAGCTCCTCCGTCGCCGTGTGGTCGAAGGGGGAGTGCGGGGCGCGCTGGAAGACCACCGCGATCTCGGTGACCCGGCGGCCGAGCCGCTTGCCGGTGCGCAGGTAGAAGGGGACGCCCGCCCAGCGGCGGTTGTCGATCTCCAGCTTGACCGCCGCGTAGGTGTCGGTCTTCGACTGGGGGTCGATGCCCTCTTCCTGGAGGTAGCCGACGGCCTTCGCGCCGCCCTGCCAGCCGGCCGCGTACTGGCCGCGGACGGTGGACTTCGCCAGGTCCTTGGGCAGCCGGACGGCGCCCAGCACCTTGGTCTTCTCCGCGGCGAGCGCGTCGGCGTCGAAGGAGGCGGGCTCCTCCATCGCGGTCAGCGCGAGCAGCTGGAGCAGGTGGTTCTGGATGACGTCACGGGCGGCGCCGATGCCGTCGTAGTAGCCGGCCCGGCCGCCGATGCCGATGTCCTCGGCCATGGTGATCTGCACGTGGTCGACGTACGACCGGTTCCAGATCGGCTCGAAGAGGGTGTTGGCGAAGCGGAGCGCCAGGATGTTCTGGACGGTCTCCTTGCCGAGGTAGTGGTCGATGCGGAAGACCGCCTCGGGCGGGAAGACCTCGTGGACGACCTCGTTGAGCTCCTTGGCGGAGGCCAGGTCGTGGCCGAAGGGCTTCTCGATGACGGCGCGGCGCCAGGAGCCGTTCTTCTGGTCGGCCAGGCCGTGCTTCTTCAGCTGCTGCACGACGAGCGGGAAGAACTTCGGCGGCACGGACAGGTAGAAGGCGAAGTTGCCCCCGGTGCCCTGCGCCTTGTCCAGCTCGTGGATGGTGTCCTTGAGCTGCTCGAACGCCTCGTCGCTGTCGAAGTCGCCCTGGACGAACCGCATGCCCTGGATCAGCTGCTGCCAGACCTCCTCGCGGAAGGGGGTGCGGGCGTGCTGCTTGACCGCGTCGTGGACCTCCTGCGCGAAGTCCTCGTCCTGCCACTCGCGGCGGGCGAAGCCGACGAGCGAGAAGCCCGGCGGCAGCAGGCCGCGGTTGGCCAGGTCGTAGACGGCGGGCATCAGCTTCTTACGGGACAAATCGCCCGTGACGCCGAAGATGACCAGGCCCGACGGCCCCGCGATGCGCGGGAGCCGTCGGTCTGCGGCGTCACGGAGCGGGTTGGCTCCGTCGACGGTGCTCACTGTGGTCAGCCCTCCGAGGGGGCGAGGCGCTTGAGCTCCGCCTCGGTCGAGCCCAGCAGGTCGTTCCAGGACGCCTCGAACTTCTGGACGCCCTCGTCCTCCAGCAGCTGGACCACGTCGTCGTAGCCGATGCCCAGCTTCGCGACGGCCTCCAGGACCTCGCGGGAGGAGTCGTACGTGCCGCGCACGGTGTCGCCGGTGACCTCGCCGTGGTCGGCGGTGGCCTCCAGGGTCGCCTCCGGCATGGTGTTCACGGTGCCCGGGGCGACCAGGTCGACCACGTACAGCGTGTCCTTGTACGCCGGGTCCTTGACGCCGGTCGAGGCCCACAGCGGACGCTGCTTGTTGGCCTGCGCCTTGTCCAGGGCCGCCCAGCGCTCCGAGGAGTCCGAGAAGACCTGCTCGTACGCCTCGTAGGCCAGGCGCGCGTTGGCGAGCGCGGCCTTGCCCTTGAGGGCCTTGGCCTCGTCGGTGCCGATGCCGTCCAGGCGCTTGTCGATCTCGGTGTCCACTCGGGACACGAAGAAGGACGCCACCGAATGGATCTTCGACAGGTCCAGGCCGCGCTCGCGGGCCTTCTCCAGACCCGCCAGGTAGGCGTCCATGACCGCGCGGTAGCGCTCCAGCGAGAAGATCAGCGTCACGTTGACGCTGATGCCGAGGCCGATGACCTCGGTGATCGCCGGCAGGCCGGCCTTCGTCGCGGGGATCTTGATGAGGGTGTTCGGCCGGTCCACCAGCCAGGCCAGCTGCTTCGCCTCGGCGATCGTGGCCGCCGTGTCGTGGGCCAGCCGCGGGTCGACCTCGATGGAGACCCGGCCGTCCTGGCCGTCGGTCGCGTCGAAGACCGGGCGCAGGATGTCGGCGGCGTCGCGGACGTCCGCCGTCGTGATCATGCGGATGGCCTCTTCCACGGTGACCTTGCGGGCGGCCAGGTCGGCCAGCTGCTGGTCGTAGCCGTGGCCCTCGGAGATCGCCTTCTGGAAGATCGAGGGGTTGGTGGTCACGCCGACGACGTGGGACTGGTCGATGAGCTCGGCCAGGTTGCCGGAGGTGATCCGCTGGCGGGACAGGTCGTCCAGCCAGATCGCGACGCCTTCGTCGGAGAGGCGCTTGAGAGCGTCTGTCATGAGAGTTGCATCTCCAAAAGTCGTACGTATGGGCGTCAGCGCGCGGCGGCGTCGATCGATTCCCGGGCGGCGGCGACGACGGCCTCCGGGGTGAAGCCGAACTCGCGGAAGAGGACCTTGGCGTCGGCCGAGGCACCGAAGTGCTCCAGCGAGACGATCCGGCCGGCGTCGCCGACGTACTTGTGCCAGGTCAGGCCGACACCGGCCTCGACCGCCACGCGCGCCTTCACCGACGGCGGCAGGACGGAGTCCTTGTACGCCTGGTCCTGCTCCTCGAACCACTCCACGGACGGCATCGACACCACGCGGGTCGGGACGCCGGCCGCCTGCAGCTGCTCGCGGGCCTCGACGGCCAGGTGCACCTCGGAACCGGTCGCGATGAGCACGACCTCGGGCGAGCCGCCCTCGGCCTCGAACATCACGTAGCCGCCCTTGGCCGCGTCCTCGTTCGGCGCGTACGTCGGCACGCCCTGACGGGTCAGCGCCAGACCGTGCGGGGCGCCCTTCAGGTACTCCCGGGTGTGCCGCTTCATGATCTCGCGCCAGGCGATCGCCGTCTCGTTGGCGTCGGCCGGGCGGACCACGTTCAGACCCGGGATCGCGCGCAGCGCGGCCAGGTGCTCAACCGGCTGGTGGGTCGGGCCGTCCTCGCCGAGACCGATCGAGTCGTGCGTCCACACGTACGTCACCGGCAGGTGCATCAGGGCCGACAGGCGCACCGCGTTGCGCATGTAGTCCGAGAAGACCAGGAAGGTGCCGCCGTAGATGCGGGTGTTGCCGTGCAGCGCGATGCCGTTCATCTCCGCGGCCATGGCGTGCTCGCGGATGCCGAAGTGGATCGTGCGGCCGTACGGGTTCGCCTCCGGCAGCGGGTTGCCCTCGGGGAGGAAGGACGACGCCTTGTCGATCGTCGTGTTGTTCGAGCCCGCGAGGTCGGCCGAGCCGCCCCACAGCTCGGGGAGGACCTCGCCCAGCGCCTGCAGGACCTTGCCCGAGGCGGCACGGGTGGCGACGCTCTTGCCCGCCTCGAAGACCGGGAGCTTCCCCTCCCAGCCCTCGGGGAGCTCGTTCGCCTGGATCCGGTCGAACTCGGCGGCCCGCTCCGGGTTGGCCGCACGCCACTCGGAGAGCTGCTTGTCCCACGCGGCGCGGGCCTCGCGGCCCCGCTCGCCCAGCGCGCGGGTGTGCCGGATGACCTCGTCGGAGACCTCGAAGCTCCGCTCCGGGTCGAAGCCCAGCACGCGCTTGGTGGCCGCGACCTCCTCGTCGCCGAGCGCCGAGCCGTGCGCGGCCTCGGTGTTCTGCGCGTTCGGCGCAGGCCAGGCGATGATCGAGCGCATCGCGATGAACGACGGGCGCTCGGTCTCGGCCTCGGCCGCGCGGATCGCCGCGTACAGGGCCGCCGGGTCCAGGTCGCCGTTCTCCTGCGGCTCCACGCGCTGCACGTGCCAGCCGTACGCCTCGTACCGCTTCATCGTGTCCTCGGACACGGCGGTCTCGGTGTCGCCCTCGATCGAGATGTGGTTGTCGTCCCACAGCAGGATCAGGTTGCCGAGCTTCTGGTGGCCCGCGAGCGAGGACGCCTCGGCGGAGATGCCCTCCTGGAGGCAGCCGTCGCCGGCGATCACGTAGACGCGGTGGTCGAACGGGGAGGTGCCGGGGGCCGCCTCCGGGTCGAACAGACCGCGCTCGTAGCGGGCGGCCATCGCCATGCCGACGGCGTTCGCGACGCCCTGGCCCAGCGGGCCCGTGGTCGTCTCCACGCCGGCCGTGTGGCCGTACTCGGGGTGGCCCGGGGTCTTCGAGCCCCAGGTGCGGAACGCCTTGAGGTCGTCCAGCTCCAGACCGAAGCCACCCAGGTACAGCTGGGTGTAGAGGGTCAGCGAGGAGTGGCCCGCGGACAGCACGAACCGGTCCCGGCCCACCCACTCGGGGTCGGACGGGTCGTGGCGCATCACCTTCTGGAAGAGGGTGTACGCGGCCGGCGCGAGGCTCATCGCCGTACCCGGATGGCCGTTGCCGACCTTCTGTACGGCGTCCGCGGCCAGGATGCGGGCGGTGTCGACGGCCCGCTGGTCCAATTCGGTCCACTGGAGGTCTGTGGTGGTCGGCTTAGTGCTCACCCTGGGTCAGGGCTCCTCTCCACATGGTCTGTAGCCGGTGACTGAGGGTGTACCGGCGGTGTCGAGCCTACCCCCGAAAAAGCCCCCTCTTTTCGTGTCCATGCCCCTCAAATGAGCGGACATGGCAAGACTGCCAACGCCCGCGCGGGTTCGCCTCCCGAGCGGCGCGCCGAACCGTGTCCGCCCCTTGATACGGGGCCCCGGGCACACCCGCGGGTGACCCCCGCCAACACGACCCCACCCCCGCGAAGATCGGCGTCTGGGCAACGTCTACAGTGGCGTGGTACGCGCAAGTTTCACCCCGCCTTTATCCGGGGAACTTGCTGGGAATTTCTCTGTCAGGGGTGTGCGTGACGGCCGTCGAGTCCCGACCCGCAGGGGTCGTCTTGGCTTCCGGCCCGGGGGGCCATCGGCCGTTCGGGGCCCGCGTCAAGGCATTCGTGGCGCTGACCAAGCCGCGGATCATCGAGCTGCTGCTCATCACCACCGTTCCGGTGATGTTCCTCGCCGAACAGGGCGTGCCGGACCTGTGGCTGGTGCTCGCCACCTGCTTCGGCGGCTACCTCTCGGCCGGCGGCGCCAACGCGCTGAACATGTACATCGACCGCGACATCGACGCGCTGATGGACCGCACCTCGCAGCGCCCGCTGGTCACCGGCATGGTGTCGCCGCGCGAGGGCCTGGTCTTCGGCATCACCCTGGCCGTCGTCTCCACCCTCTGGTTCGGCCTGCTGGTCAACTGGCTCTCCGCGTGGCTCTCGCTCGGCGCGCTCCTCTTCTACGTCGTGATCTACACGATGATCCTGAAGCGGCGCACCGCGCAGAACATCGTCTGGGGCGGCATCGCCGGCTGCATGCCGGTCCTCATCGGCTGGTCGTCGGTCACGAACTCGATGTCCTGGGCCGCCGTCGTCCTCTTCATGGTCATCTTCTTCTGGACGCCGCCGCACTACTGGCCGCTGTCCATGAAGGTGAAGGAGGACTACGCGCGCGTGGGCGTGCCCATGCTCCCGGTGATCGCCTCCAACAAGGTCGTCGCCAAGCAGATCGTCGTCTACAGCTGGGTCATGGTCGCGGTCTCGCTGCTCCTCACCCCGATGGGCTACACCGGCTGGTTCTACACCGCCGTCGCCCTGGCCACCGGCGGCTGGTGGCTCTGGGAGGCGCACGCCCTGCTGAACCGCGCCAAGGCCGAGGTCACCGGCGCGAAGCTCAAGGAGATGCGCCTCTTCCACTGGTCCATCACCTACGTCTCGCTGCTCTTCGTGGCGGTCGCGGTGGACCCCTTCCTCCGCTAGACGCACCGGGCGTACGACCTCCGGCGACGGCCGGGCCGTGTGGGCTGAACCACGCGGCCCGGCCGTCGTCAGTCGATCTACCCCTCGGTAGCATCCTTGTCATGGCAGACACCAAGGAAGAGACCACGGCCGTCGCGCCCCGCGACGGGCGCAAGGCGGCCAAGCTGGCCAAGGAGATCCGCGCCTTCGGCAAGGAGCACGGCGGCGTCGAGGGCCAGCTCGCCCACATCGGCCAGGCCGGCACCCGGATCGTCCTCGTCGGCGAGGACGGCGGCTGGGGCGACCTGGTGGCCCCCACGTACGCGATCGCCCAGCAGGCGGCCGAGCAGGCCGGGCTGACGCTGCACGACGAGTTCGACGGCGAGTTCGCCGCCAAGGTCGTCACCGGCCCCTACGAGTGGACCCGGATGGCCGGCATCCAGCTCGGCGGCCCCGCCAACGCCTGAACCGGCCCACCGCGCCGGCGCCAGGCAACAACCTCGCGCGGGCTCACCCGTTAGGACGTGTGGAGACACGCCCACGCAGGGGAGCCCCGAGATGATCGACACGCCGCGCCTGGTGGACCAGTACTGCCACGGGCTGCTCCGGACGGAACTGGGCCTCGGCACCTTCGAGGCCCACCTCGGCCCGGCCGCCGTCCTGCCCGCGTCCGGGACCACCTTCTTCGACACCCAGACGGGTTTCGCCGTACGCCGCTGGTGCCCGCCGCTGCTCGGGCTCGACGCCCACTGCCCGCCGGCCCGCTATCTGGCCCGCCGCCGCGAGCTGGGCGTCGCCGAGACCGCCCGCCGGCTGCTGCGGGGCGCCGGCGTCGCCACGTACCTCGTCGACACCGGCCTCCCCGACGACCTCACCGGGCCCGCCGAACTCGCCGCCGCGGGCGGCGCGCGCGCCCACGAGATCGTCCGCCTGGAACCCCTCGCCGAGCAGGTCGCCGACACCTCCGGGACCGTCGACGGCTTCCTCGCCAACCTCACCGAGGCCGTCCAGGACGCCGCCGTCCACTCGGTCGCCTTCTCCTCGGCCGCCGCCGCGCGCTGCGGCCTCGCCGCCGACGCCCGCCCGCCCGGCCGCGGCGAGGCCCGCCGGGCCGCCGGCCGCTGGCTCGCCGACCGGCCCGCGAAGGGCCCCCTCGACTCGCCGGTGCTCCTGCGCCACCTGCTGTGGCTGGCGGTGGGCGCGGGGCGCCCGCTGCAGCTGCACACCGCCGACCGGGACCCGGCCGCGCTGGCCGGTTTCGCCGCGGCCACCGCCGGGCTCGGCGCCGACCTCGTCCTGCTGCACGGCTCCCCGCACCACCGGACCGCGGCCCGGATGGCGGGGGCGTACCCGCACGTCTACGCGGACCTGAGCGCCGCCCTGGCGCACACCGGGGCCCGGGCCGCGGACGTCCTCGCGGAGGTCCTGGAGCTGGCCCCGTTCGGCAAGCTGCTCTACTCCAGCGGCGCCCGCGCCCTGCCCGAGCTGCACGTGGTCGCGGCCGGCGCCTTCCGGGCCGCCCTCGACCGGGTGCTGGGCACCTGGGTGCTGGACGGCGCCTGGTCGCGCGCGGACGCGCAGCGGGTCGCCGCGATGCTGGCCGCGGAGAACGCGACGCGGGTCTACCGGCTGGGGTGAGCCGCCCGGCTCACGCCGCGGCCAGCTCCGGGTCCGCCTGGGCCGGGACGCCGGCCGTCGGCAGCGGGCGCTCGCGCAGGCTCAGGGCCAGCCGCAGCACCGCGATCCACATCAGCGAGGAGCCGAGCATGTGGGCGCCGACCAGTAGCTCCGGGACGCCGGTGAAGTACTGGACGTAACCGATGCCGCCCTGGAGCAGCAGCACGACCAGCAGGTCGCGGGCGCGGGCGCGGGTGTCGTCGGGGGCGTCCACCACGCGCAGGACCAGCCACATCGCGACCGCGAGGGCGCAGACCGCCCAGGCGGCGATCGCGTGGAGGTGCGCGGCGTCCGTCCAGTCCCACGGCATCCGGGGCACGTCGCTGCTGTCGCCCGCGTGCTTGCCCGCGCCGGTCACCGTGGTGCCGAGCACGATCAGCAGGGCCGACACGAGCGTGATCGCCCAGGACAGCTTCCGTACCGGCCCCGGCACGCGCGGGCGCGCGGGCGTGTCGCCCTCGCCGGCCCGGTGCCAGGTGATCACGGTGACGGTGAGCAGCGCGTTCGCGGCCAGGAAGTGGCCGGCCACGGTCCACGGGTTGAGGCCCATCCAGACGGTGATGCCGCCGAGCACGGCGTTGCTCATCACGATCCAGAACTGGGCCCAGCCCCAGCGGGTGAGGTTCCGCCGCCAGGGCTTGGTCGAGCGGGCGGCGATGATCGCCCAGCCGACGGCCGCCGACAGGACGTACGTCAGCATCCGGTTGCCGAACTCGATGGCCCCGTGGAGGCCCTGTTCCGGCGTGGCGAAGAGGCTGTCGTCCGTGCACTTGGGCCAGGTGTCGCAGCCGAGACCGGAACCGGTCAGCCGGACCGCGCCACCGGTGACGATGATGAGCACGCTCATCACGACGGCGGAGAGCGCGGCGCGCCGGAGCGTCCGGGGGGACGGAGTCCAGCGCTGGGCGATGAAGGCGAGGGGGGTCTGCACGGGCCCTATCGTAGGCGGGGGTTTGTGCACGCTTTCACGAGGGGTGGCTTGTCGGGAAACGTCACCCTCTGAGCCCCCGCGGCTACTCCCAGCGGAAGAACTTCGCGGCCGCGCCGAGCCCCAGGACGGCCCAGACGGCGAGGATCCCGGCGTCCGCCCACGGCATGCCCGCGCCGCCCTGGAGGACGTCCCTGAGGCCGTCGGAGAGGGCCGCGATGGGCAGCAGGGCCAGCACGTCGCCGGCCGCGCCGAACTTCTCCAGCGGGACGATCACCCCGCCGCCGACCAGGAGCAGCAGGAAGACCAGGTTGGCGGCGGCGAGGGTGGCCTCGGCCTTGAGCGTCCCGGCCATCAGCAGCCCGAGGCCGGAGAAGGCGGCGGTGCCGAGGACCAGAAGGAGCAGGACGGAGAACGGGTCGCCGTGCGGCGACCAGCCCAGGCCGAGCGCGATGCCGGTCAGCAGGACGACCTGGAGGACCTCGGTGACCAGGACGGAGAGCGTCTTCGCGGTCATCAGGGCCCAGCGGGGCAGGGGAGAGGCGCCGAGCCGCTTCAGGACGCCGTAGCGGCGCTCGAAGCCGGTGGCGATGGCCTGGCCGGTGAAGGCGGTGGACATCACGGCGAGCGCGAGGACGCCCGGGGCGAGGAAGTCGACGGCCTCGCCGGCGCCCGTGTCGACGACGTCCACGGTCGAGAAGAGCACCAGCAGCAGCGACGGGATGATCACCGTGAGGAGCAGCTGCTCGCCGTTGCGGAGCAGCATCCGGGTCTCCAGGGCCGTCTGGGCCGCGATCATGCGGCCGACGGGGGCGGCGCCCGGCTTCGGGGCGTACGTACCGGCGCTCATGCGCGCAGCTCCTTGCCGGTCAGCTCAAGAAAAACGTCTTCGAGGGTGTGGCGCTCGACCGCGATGCCGTCGGGCATGACGCCGTGCTGCGCGCACCAGGTGGTGACGGTGGCGAGCAGCTGGGGGTCGACGGTGCCGGTGATCCGGTACGAGCCGGGGAGCGGTTCGGCGGCCTCGGTGCCGTCCGGGAGCGCCTTGAGCAGGGAGCCGAGGTCGAGGCCCGGGCGGCCGGTGAAGCGGAGGGTGTTCTCGGCGCCGCCGCGGCAGAGCTGTTCGGGGCTGCCCTGGGCGGCGACCCGGCCGCCGTCGACGATGGCGATCTCGTCGGCGAGTTCCTCGGCCTCCTGCATGAAGTGGGTGGTGAGGACGACGGTGACGCCGTCGGCGCGCAGTTCGCGGACGAGGTCCCAGGTGGCGCGGCGGGCCTGCGGGTCGAGGCCGGCGGTGGGTTCGTCGAGGAAGACGAGTTCGGGGCGGCCGACGACGGCCAGGGCGAGGGCGAGCCGCTGCTGCTGGCCGCCGGAGAGCCGTCGGTAGGCCGTCCGGCCGCAGGAGCCGAGGCCGAGGCGTTCGATCAGGGCGTCGACGTCGAGCGGGTGGGCGTGCAGCTTCGCCACGTGGCGGAGCATCTCGTCGGCGCGGGCGCCGGAGTAGACGCCGCCGGACTGGAGCATCACGCCGATGCGCGGGCGGAGGGCGGCGGCGTCGGCGACCGGGTCGAGGCCGAGGACGCGGACGGTGCCGGCGTCGGGCCTGCGGTAGCCCTCGCAGGTCTCGATGGTGGTGGTCTTGCCGGCGCCGTTGGGGCCGAGCACGGCGGTGACCGTGCCGGTGCGCACGTCGAGGTCGAGGCCGTCGACGGCGGTCTTGGAGCCGTACCGCTTGACCAGGCCGCGGACGCGGACGGCGGGGGCGGTCCTGTCGGCGGACGCGTTTCGCATGCCGGGAAGTCTAGGAGAGAGCGGGAGGGGCGCGTCCGGCCGGGTCCGGGATTCATCCCATGAATGATCATTTCCGCAGGTCAGGTAAGCCTTACCTGAGTGACGCACGCCATCGCGGCCGTGTCCGGCGCGGCTTGTCACTGCCCGATTAATTACGCAACAATGGCGTTGTGAAAAACCTTGGCGCGGCTCCGGCGGAGGAACTCGCGACCCGAGAGCGGTCCACACGCAACCGGGTCGCGCGCTCCATCCTGGACCACGGCCCGTCGACCGTGGCCGACCTCGCGGAGCGGCTGGGGCTCACCCAGGCCGCCGTCCGCCGGCACCTCGACGCGCTCGTCGCCGAGCAGGTCGTCGAGGCCCGCGAGAAGCGGGTCTACGGAGCCCGCACCCGCGGCCGTCCTGCCAAGGTCTTCGCGCTCACCGACTGCGGCCGGGACGCGTTCGACCAGTCGTACGACTCCCTCGCCGTCGAGGCGCTCCGCTGGATCGAGCGGAACGCCGGGGGAGAGGCGGCCGTCGCCGCCTTCGCCCGCGACCGGATCGAGGCCCAGGCCGAGGCCTACCGCGAGGCCGTGGAGTCGGTCGAGCCGGAGCGGCGGGCCGAGGCGCTGGCCAAGGCCCTGACGGCGGACGGGTACGCTGCCACTGCGCGCAACGCGCCGGTCGGCGAGCAGCTCTGCCAGCACCACTGCCCGGTCGCCCACGTCGCCGAGCAGTACCCCCAGCTGTGTGAGGCGGAGACGGAGATCTTCTCCCGCCTCCTGGGAACGCACGTCCAGCGCCTGGCCACCATCGCCCACGGCGACGGCGTCTGCACCACGTTCATCCCGCACAGCACCCCACAGACCACCGAATCAGCATCCGCAAGCACGGCCGGGAGGAACCCCGCATGACCACCGAGATCAGCCACCCCGAGCTCGAGGGCCTGGGTCGGTACGAGTACGGCTGGGCCGACTCCGACGCGGCCGGCGCCGCGGCCAAGCGCGGTCTGAACGAGGACGTCGTCCGCGACATCTCCTCGAAGAAGAACGAGCCCGAGTGGATGCTGAAGCTGCGTCTCAAGGGTCTGCGCCTCTTCGACAAGAAGCCCATGCCGACCTGGGGCTCCGACCTCGGCGGCATCGACTTCGACAACATCAAGTACTTCGTGCGGTCCACCGAGAAGCAGGCCGAGTCCTGGGAGGACCTGCCGGAGGACATCAAGAACACGTACGACAAGCTCGGCATCCCGGAGGCGGAGAAGCAGCGCCTCGTCGCCGGTGTCGCCGCCCAGTACGAGTCCGAGGTCGTCTACCACCAGATCCGCGAGGACCTGGAGGAGCAGGGCGTCATCTTCGTCGACACCGACACCGCGCTGAAGGAGCACGAGGAGCTCTTCAAGGAGTACTTCGGCACCGTCATCCCGGTCGGCGACAACAAGTTCGCCTCGCTGAACACGGCCGTGTGGTCCGGCGGATCGTTCATCTACGTGCCGAAGGGCGTGCACGTCGAGATCCCGCTCCAGGCGTACTTCCGCATCAACACCGAGAACATGGGTCAGTTCGAGCGGACGCTGATCATCGTCGACGAGGACGCCTACGTCCACTACGTCGAGGGCTGCACCGCCCCGATCTACTCCTCCGACTCGCTGCACTCCGCGGTCGTCGAGATCATCGTGAAGAAGGGCGGCCGCTGCCGCTACACGACGATCCAGAACTGGTCGAACAACGTCTACAACCTGGTGACCAAGCGCGCCGTCGCCTACGAGGGCGCCACCATGGAGTGGGTCGACGGCAACATCGGCTCCAAGGTCACCATGAAGTACCCGGCCGTCTACCTGATGGGCGAGCACGCCAAGGGCGAGACCCTGTCCATCGCCTTCGCGGGCGAGGGCCAGCACCAGGACGCCGGCGCCAAGATGGTCCACATGGCCCCGAACACCTCGTCGTCCATCGTCTCCAAGTCGGTGGCGCGCGGCGGCGGCCGCACCTCCTACCGCGGCCTCATCGAGATCGGCGAGGGCGCCCCCGGCGCCAAGTCCAACGTCCTCTGCGACGCCCTGCTCGTCGACACCATCTCCCGCTCCGACACGTACCCCTACGTGGACGTGCGCGAGGACGACGTGACCATGGGCCACGAGGCCACCGTCTCCAAGGTCTCCGAGGACCAGCTCTTCTACCTGATGCAGCGCGGCCTGACCGAGCAGGAGGCCATGGCGATGATCGTCCGCGGCTTCGTCGAGCCGATCGCCAAGGAGCTGCCGATGGAGTACGCGCTGGAGCTGAACCGGCTGATCGAGCTGCAGATGGAAGGCGCGGTCGGCTAGGACCGCCACCGCCCCGCCCGTACCGCAGCGACTGATTCTTTACGCAGGAAGAGAGCAAGACGACAGCCATGGCTGAGGCTCAGAACATCCCCGCGGGCTCCACCACCGCGGGCTCGATCGCGGTGGCCGCCGAGTCCACCGTCGCCACCCGCATGAGCGCCCCGCCGTCCTTCGACGTCGCGGACTTCCCCGTCCCGCACGGCCGCGAGGAGGAGTGGCGGTTCACCCCGCTCGCCCGCCTCCGCGGTCTGCACGACGGCACCGCCGTCGCCACCGGCGAGGGCGTCCGGGTCGAGATCGAGGCCCCCGAGGGCGTCACCGTGGAGACCGTCGGCCGCGACGACGAGCGGCTGCGCAAGGCCGGCAAGCCGGTCGACCGCGTCGCCGCCCAGGCGTACTCCTCCTTCGAGAAGGCGTCGGTCGTCACCGTCGCCAAGGAGGCCGTCCTCTCCGAGCCGATCCGCGTCGCCGTGCACGGCCAGGGCGGCGTCGCCTTCGGCCACCAGGTGATCGAGCTCGGCGCCTTCGCCGAGGCCGTCGTCGTCATCGACCACACCGGTGACGCGGTGCTCGCCGCCAACGTGGACTTCGTCCTCGGCGACGGCGCCAAGCTCACCGTCGTCTCCGTGCAGGACTGGGACAAGGACGCCGTCCACGTCGCCCAGCACAACGCGCTCCTCGGCCGCGACGCCTCCTTCAAGTCGGTCGTCGTCACCTTCGGCGGTGACGTCGTCCGCCTCCACCCGCGCGTCAGCTACTCCGCCCCCGGCGGCTCGGCCGAGCTCTTCGGCCTGTACTTCACCGACGCCGGCCAGCACCAGGAGCACCGCCTCCTCGTCGACCACAACACCCCGCACTGCACCTCGAACGTCGCCTACAAGGGCGCGCTCCAGGGCCAGGACGCGCACGCGGTGTGGATCGGCGACGTCCTCATCCAGGCCGCCGCCGAGGGCACCGACACCTACGAGCTCAACCGGAACCTCGTCCTCACCGACGGCGCCCGGGTCGACTCCGTGCCGAACCTGGAGATCGAGACCGGCGAGATCGCCGGCGCCGGCCACGCCTCCGCCACCGGCCGCTTCGACGACGAGCAGCTCTTCTACCTGATGGCCCGCGGCATCCCGGAGACCGAGGCCCGCCGCCTCGTCGTCCGCGGCTTCTTCGCCGAGCTGGTCCAGCAGATCGGCCTCCCGGACGTCGAGGAGCGCCTGATCGCCAAGGTCGACGCCGAGCTGGAGGCGTCCGTCTGATGGCCTTCGTCCGAGTCTGCGCGCTGAGCGAGCTGGAGGCCGACACCCCGAAGCGGGTCGAGGTCGACGGCACGCCGGTGTCGGTCGTCCGCACCGAGGGCGAGGTGTTCGCGATCAACGACATCTGCTCGCACGCCAACGTCTCCCTCTCGGAGGGCGAGGTCGAGGACTGCGCCATCGAGTGCTGGCTGCACGGTTCCAGCTTCGACCTCCGTACCGGCAAGCCGTCGGGCCTTCCCGCGACGCGCCCCGTCCCCGTGTACCCCGTAAAGATCGAAGGGGACGATGTGCTCGTCTCCGTCACCCAGGAGTCCTGAGTCACCCATGGCAACGCTCGAAATCCACGACCTGCACGTCTCCGTCGAGGCGGAGAACGGCCCCCGCGAGATCCTCAAGGGCGTCGACCTGACCATCAAGCAGGGCGAGACCCACGCGGTCATGGGCCCCAACGGCTCCGGCAAGTCGACCCTGGCGTACTCCCTGGCGGGCCACCCCAAGTACACGATCACCGGCGGCACCGTCACCCTCGACGGCGAGGACGTCCTGGAGATGTCCGTCGACGAGCGCGCCCGCGCCGGCGTCTTCCTCGCCATGCAGTACCCGGTCGAGGTTCCCGGCGTCTCGGTCTCCAACTTCCTGCGCACCTCCGCCACCGCCATCCGCGGTGAAGCCCCCAAGCTGCGCACCTGGGTCAAGGAGGTCAAGGAGGCCATGGAGAAGCTCTCCATGGACCCGGCCTTCGCCGAGCGCAACGTCAACGAGGGCTTCTCCGGCGGTGAGAAGAAGCGCCACGAGATCCTCCAGCTGGAGCTCCTCAAGCCGAAGATCGCGATCCTCGACGAGACCGACTCCGGCCTCGACGTCGACGCCCTGCGCATCGTCTCCGAGGGCGTCAACCGCGTCCGCGAGACCGGTGAGGTCGGCACCCTGCTGATCACCCACTACACGCGCATCCTGCGCTACATCAAGCCCGACTTCGTGCACGTGTTCGCGAACGGCCGCATCGTCGAGTCCGGCGGCGCCGAGCTCGCCGACCAGCTGGAGAACGAGGGCTACGACAAGTACGTGAAGGGTGGCGCATCCGCGTGACTTCCGCCCATCAGGGGCTGACCGGCCTCCTCGACACCGAGGCGATCCGCAAGGACTTCCCGCTGCTGGATCGCACGGTCCACGACGGCAAGAAGATCGTGTACCTGGACTCGGCGGCGACCTCGCAGAAGCCGCGCCAGGTCCTCGACGCGCTCAACGCGTACTACGAGCGGCACAACGCCAACGTCCACCGCGGCGTCTACACGGTCGCCGAGGAGGCCACCGCGCTGTACGAAGGCGCGCGTGACAAGGTCGCCGCCTTCATCAACGCGCCGAGCCGCAACGAGGTGATCTTCACCAAGAACGCCTCCGAGTCGCTCAACCTCGTGGCCAACATGCTCGGCTGGGCCGAGGACCCCTACCGGGTCGACCACGAGACCGAGATCGCCATCACGGAGATGGAGCACCACTCCAACATCGTCCCGTGGCAGCTGCTCTCGCAGCGCACCGGCGCGAAGCTGAAGTGGTTCGGCCTCACCGACGACGGCCGTCTCGACCTGTCGAACATCGACGAGGTCATCACGGAGAAGACGAAGATCGTCTCCTTCACGCTGGTCTCCAACCTGCTCGGCACCCAGAACCCGGTCGAGACCATCGTCCGGCGCGCCCAGGAGGTCGGTGCGCTCGTCTGCATCGACGCCTCCCAGGCGGCCCCGCACATGGTCCTGGACGTGCAGGCGCTCCAGGCCGACTTCGTGGCCTTCACCGGCCACAAGATGTGCGGCCCCACCGGCATCGGCGTGCTGTGGGGACGGCAGGAACTCCTGGAGGACCTGCCGCCCTTCCTCGGCGGCGGCGAGATGATCGAGACCGTCTCGATGCACTCCTCCACCTACGCGCCGGCCCCGCACAAGTTCGAGGCCGGTACGCCCCCGATCGCCCAGGCCGTCGGCCTCGGCGCGGCCGTGGACTACCTGTCGGCGATCGGCATGGAGAACATCGCCCGCCATGAGCACGCGATCACCGAGTACGCCGTCCGCCGCCTCCAGGAGGTCCCCGACCTGCGGATCATCGGCCCCACCACGGCCGAGGACCGCGGCGCCGCGATCTCCTTCACGCTCGGGGACATCCACCCCCACGACGTGGGGCAGGTGCTGGACGAGCAGGGCATCGCGGTCCGGGTCGGCCACCACTGCGCGCGGCCGGTCTGCCTGCGGTACGGAATTCCTGCGACCACGCGGGCGTCGTTCTACCTGTACTCCACTCCGGCCGAGGTCGACGCCCTGGTCGAGGGGCTGGAGCACGTCCGTAACTTCTTCGGATAGGGCGGCTGACCTGTGAAGCTGGATTCGATGTACCAGGACGTCATCCTGGACCACTACAAGCACCCGCACGGGCGGGGCTTGCGGGACGGCGACGCCGAGGTGCACCACGTCAACCCGACGTGCGGCGACGAGATCACGCTCCGCGTGAAGTACGACGGCGACCGGATCGAGGACGTGTCGTACGAGGGCCAGGGCTGCTCCATCAGCCAGGCGTCGGCCTCCGTCCTCAACGACCTCCTGGTCGGCAAGGAGCTGGCCGAGGCACGGCGGATCCAGGAGACCTTCCTGGAGCTGATGCAGTCCAAGGGCCAGATCGAGCCGGACGACGCCATGGAGGAGGTGCTGGAGGACGCGGTGGCGTTCGCCGGCGTCTCCAAGTACCCGGCCCGGGTGAAGTGCGCGCTGCTCAGCTGGATGGCGTGGAAGGACGCGACGGCCCAGGCCCTGGGTGACGCGGAGAGGAAGTCGGCATGACTGAGAACACCGAGGCCGCGCTCAAGCCGGCCACCGAGGAAGAGATCCGCGAGGCGCTGTACGACGTCGTCGACCCCGAGCTGGGCATCGACGTCGTCAACCTCGGCCTGATCTACGGCATCCACATCGACGACGCCAACATCGCGACGCTCGACATGACGCTGACCTCGGCGGCCTGTCCGCTGACCGACGTCATCGAGGACCAGGCCCGCGCGGCCACCGACGGCATCGTCAACGAGCTGCGCATCAACTGGGTCTGGATGCCCCCGTGGGGCCCGGACAAGATCACCGACGACGGCCGCGAGCAGCTGCGCGCGCTCGGCTTCAACGTCTGAGATCGACCGTATGGGAAGAGGCCCCCGGCACACCGCCGGGGGCCTCTTCCCGTGCGCGCGGGTGCCGTCAGACGGCCGCCTCGGCGGCCAGCGCCGGGGCCAGGTTCTCCCGGCGGATGCGCTGGTCGACGTAGAGCAGGGCGGAGACCAGCGGCTGCAGCGGGGCCAGCAGGGCCTGGGCGAGCAACTGCACCAGGCCGACCGCCGCGATCAGGCCGCCGACGGCGGCGAAGGCCGTGCCCGGGGCACCGTCGTCGGGGACCGCGAACAGCGAGAACTGGGTCACCAGCGAGACGCCCATCTGCACCGTGAACGAGACGGCGGAGACGATCAGCACCATCACCAGCGTGTAGCCGAGGATCCGCCACCACGAGCCGCGCACCAGCTCCGCCGAGCGGCGCATCGCGGTCAGCGGGCCCGCCGACTCGATCACCGCGGCGGCCGGGGCGAGGCTGAACTTCACCAAGATCCAGACGGCGACCGGCAGAGTGGCGGTGCTGAGCAGCAGCACCAGCAGGCCGGCGACCGCGAGACCGGTGCCGTCGCCGGTGAGCTCCCGCTCGCTCGCGATGCTCACGAGCAGCGCGGCCAGCATCAGACAGAGCCCGACCAGGAAGAGCAGCATCGGGACGAGGGCGGCCAGGGCCGTGAGGACGAGCGAGCCGAGCGTCGCCCCCACCCGGGACCAGGCCCGCCGCCACACCGCCCCGAAGCCGATCGCCCGGCCGACCACGGCCTCCTGCACCACCACCGCCACGGCGGCGTACAGCAGCGCGGTGGCGAACAGCAGTCCCACGGCGCAGGCCAGCCAGACGGCGCCGACGCCGACGAAGAGCGCGGTCAGGTCCGGCACGGCGCCGTCCCGGGCCGGAGCGTCCGCCCAGCGCTCGTACCGGTCGGCGAGGGCGGCCCAGGCGGCCAGGCCGACCACGACGATCAGCACGCCGGCCACCGCGTAACTGGCCAGCGCGACGCCCAGGAGCACCTTTCCGTGCCGGCGGTACGTGTCGAAGGCGCCGACCATCACGTCGCCGAGCCCGAGCGGCGCCAGCGGTATCACGCCGGGCCTGGAAGGCGGCGCGGGAGCGTAGCCGTACCCGTACGGCCCAGAGGGGTGAGTCATGCGCACACGGTATCGGCCCGCCTTGTGTACGCCCGTACACAACGACGGATACCCTCGGACGCATGGGTTACGGACTGCTCGCCGGGGCCATCGCGGCCGAGATCATCGCCACCACCTCCATGAAGTACAGCGAGGGCTTCACCCGCCTCTGGCCCTCGGTCGTCACCGGCGCCGGCTACCTCGTCGCCTTCGCGCTGCTCGCCCAGGCCCTCAAGACCCTCCAGGTCGGCACGGCCTACGCCATCTGGTCCGGCGTCGGCACCGCCGCCGTCGCCGGCATCGGGATCCTCTTCCTCGGCGAGACCCTCAGCCTCGCCAAGATCGCCGGGATCGTCCTCATCATCGCCGGCGTCGCCGTCCTCAACCTGGGCGGGGCGCACTGATGGCCCGGCCCCGGCGGTACGACCCCGGGCGGCGCGACCGGATCGTGGACGCCGCCCTCGCGGTGGTGCGCCGGGACGGGATCGGCGCGCTCAGCCACCGCACCGCCGCCGCCGAGGCCGACGTGCCGCTCGGCTCCACCACCTACCACTTCGGCTCCCTCGACGACCTCCTCGTCGCCGCCCTCCGCAAGGCCGGCGCCGGCTTCGCCGAGGAGCTGCGCACCCGGCCCGCCCACCCGGCGGGCACCCTCGCCGACGGGCTCGCCCGGCTGCTCGGCGGCCGGCTCGGGGCCGAACGCGCCCAGGCGGAACGGGAGTACGAGCTCCACCTCGCCGCCCTGCGCCGCCCCGCGCTGCGGCCCGTCGCCGCCGCATGGGCCGAGGAGGCCGTCACCGCGCTCGCCCCGCACACCGGGCGGACCACCGCCCGCGCCCTGGTCGCCCTGATGGACGGCATCGCCCTCCAGGTCCTGCTCACCGGCACGCCCTACGACGAGGCTTACGCCCGGGAGATGATCGCCCGGATCCTGAACGAAGCGCCGAACGGCGGGACCGGGGCCTCGTCGGAAGCTCCGGGCGGCCCGACCGGCACCTGAGACCGGTTGGCCCGCGCGGGGCCTCGCCGGTTAGGTTTTCCGTCATGACCACCACTGCTCCCCGTACCACCGGCGCCGTCGCCGCCGGCCTCGCCACCGTCGCCGGCGACGGCACCGTTCTCGACACCTGGTTCCCCGCCCCCGAGCTCACCGAGGCGCCCGGCCCGGCCGGCACCACGCGCCTCTCCCCGGACGAGGCGGTGAACGCCCTCGGCGAGGGCGCCGCCAAGGCCATCGGCGTGGACGCCCGCCGCGGCGTCGAGGTGGTCGCCGTCCGCACCGTCATCGCCTCGCTGGACGAGAAGCCGCTCGACGCGCACGACGCCTACCTCCGTCTCCACCTGCTGAGCCACCGCCTGGTGAAGCCGCACGGCCAGAGCCTGGACGGCGTCTTCGGCCTGCTCGCCAACGTCGCCTGGACCTCGCTCGGCCCGGTCGCCGTCGACGACGTCGAGAAGGTGCGGCTCAACGCCCGTGCCGAGGGCCTGCACCTCCAGGTCACCTCGATCGACAAGTTCCCCCGCATGACCGACTACGTCGTGCCCGCCGGCGTCCGGATCGCCGACGCCGACCGGGTCCGCCTCGGCGCCCACCTCGCCGCCGGCACCACCGTCATGCACGAGGGCTTCGTCAACTTCAACGCCGGCACGCTCGGCGCCTCCATGGTCGAGGGCCGCATCTCGGCCGGCGTCGTCGTCGGCGACGGTTCCGACATCGGCGGCGGCGCCTCCACCATGGGCACCCTGTCCGGCGGCGGCAACGTGGTCATCTCCATCGGCGAGCGCTGCCTGATCGGCGCCGAGGCGGGCGTCGGCATCGCGCTCGGCGACGAGTGCGTCGTCGAGGCCGGCCTGTACGTCACCGCCGGCACCCGGGTCACGATGCCCGACGGGCAGATCGTCAAGGCCCGCGAGCTGTCCGGGCAGTCGAACATCCTCTTCCGCCGCAACTCGGTCACCGGCGCCGTCGAGGCCCGCCCGAACAACGCGGTCTGGGGCGGCCTCAACGACATCCTGCACAGCCACAACTGACGGTCCGGCCCCGCCCGCCCTCCCCGGCCCGCTCCGGCGGGCCGGGGAGGGCGGCGCGCAGGCCGTCGCGACCGGAGGGCAACCGAACCCCGTCACGGAGCGTTGAGCACCCCGGAGCGGAGTGCTCCACCGAGAGACGAGGCGAGGAGTCGACATGAGGACGAAGCCCATGGTGGCCGGGGTGCTGGCCGCCGCGGCGGTGCTGCTGCCGGCGGGGGCCGCCCGGGCGGACGAGACGCACACGCACAACGGGCCGACGGTGACGAACGGCCCCAGTCTCGTCCTGCACACCGGTCAGATCGACGACCCGCTGGAGGACGTCCTGGAGCACGCGGCGATCCTCGGGCGGACCTACACCACCGACGCCGCCTGATCCAGCTCCGCGAGCAGGGCGCGCAGCCCGTCGGCCGTCTCCCGGCCGGCGGGCCGCAGCGGTTCCCGGACCGGGCCGCCGAGGAGCGCCTTCACGGTGACCGTGCCGGGCAGCCCGGCCGCCATCATCCGCTCGACCAGCGGCAGCGTGCGCGCGTGCAGCCGGGCGGCCAGCGCGGTGTCGCCGGCGTCGTACGCGTCGAGGACGGCGGCGAACGGGCGCGGCGCCACGTTCGCGACCGTGCTCACGTAGCCGGCGCCGCCGACCGCGTACAGCGGCAGGTTCAGCTCCTCGCTGCCGGAGTAGTACGCCAGCCCCGTCTCGGCGATCAGCCGGGCGGAGGCGAGCAGGTCGCAGGAGCAGTCCTTGACGGCCGTGATCCGCGGGTGCGCGGCGAGCCGGCGCATCGTGCCGGGTTCGACGCGGGTGCCGGTGCGGCCGGGGATGTCGTAGACCATCACGGGCAGTCCGGTGGCGTCCGCGACCTTGAGGAAGTGGGCGGCGACCGCGTCCTGCGGCGGGCGGCTGTAGTACGGGGTGACGACGAGCAGCCCGTCGGCGCCGGCCGCCTCCGCCTGCCGGGCCAGCTCCACGGTGTGCCGGGTGTCGGCCGTGCCGACGCCGGCGACCAGCGCCGGGGCCGGGCCGACCGCTTCCCGCACCGCCCGGATCAGCGCCGCCTTCTCCTCGTCCGAGGTGGTGGGGGACTCGCCGGTGGTGCCGTTCAGGACCAGTCCGTCGCAGCCCTCGCCGACCAGCCGGGCGGCCAGCTTCCCGGCGGCGTCGAGGTCGAGGGCGCCGGAGTCGGTGAAGGGGGTGACCATCGCGCAGAGGGCGCGGCCGAAGGGGCGGTGCGTTCCCGGAGTGCTCATGCGGGAAGTCTGGCCGCGTCCGTCCCGTAAGGTCCACTTAGATCTGCTTCGGCGGAACGTTCAGCCCGGGTGAAGGGTTCAGAGCGCCAGCTTGAAGCCCTCGTGGCTGCGGGCGTAGCCGAGCGAGGCGTAGAAGCGGTGGGCGGCGGCGCGCTCCTTGTTGCTGGTCAGCTGGACGAGGGCGCAGCCGCGGGCCCGCGCCCGGTCGGCGGCCAGCTCCATCAGTCGGCGGCCCAGGCCCGTGCCCCGGAGGTCGGCCCGGATCCGGACGGCCTCGATCAGCGCCCGCTCGGCGCCGCCCTTGCCGAGGCCGGGGATGTAGGTGGCCTGGAGGCAGCCGAGGACGAGGCCGTCGTCGGCGGCCAGGACCAGCATCTCGTTGCGGGGGTCGGCCTCGATGGCCGCGAAGGCGCGCTCGTACGCCTCGGTGACCCGGACGGCCGCCGGGTCGACGACCCGCTCCTCCTCGGCCAGGAGGGCGAGGACGGCGGGGAGTTCGGCGCGGGTGGCGGGGCGGAGGATCATGGGCCGAAGTCTGCCACGCGGAAAACCCTTGACCTCGACCAAGGTTGAGGAAGGAGGCTCGGGTCATGCGCACCGAGCAGAAGGAGCCCCGCATGAAGACCGTCGCACGCCCCGGCGCCCGTCCCGATCTGCACCGTCCCGGAGTCGGCGCCGTCCTCGTCAGCACCTGGCGGGTCGGCACCCCCGAGCGCCAGGAGGCCGCCGTGGAGGCCATCCGCACGACCTGGGAGCGGCGGGCGTGGCCCACCCCCGACCTGCTTTCGTACAGCGTCCTCGCCGGCACCGACGGAGAGACGCTGCTGCACTACTCGCAGTGGACCGAGGAGAAGGCGTACGAGGAGTTCGTCCGCACCTTCCGGGACGACCGGAACGCCGAGATCGACGCCGCCGTGCCCGGCATCGAGCGCGTCGAGCTCCGCCGGTACGGGCCGATCCACCGCTCGACCGTCCACCGCGCGGCGGGCCCGGGGAAGGAGCCGGGGATCGTCGTGGTCGTCGAGGCCGACTTCGACGCCGGGGCGGCCGGCGACGGACGGCGGGAGGAGTGGGTGGAGCGCGTCCTCGCCGCGCTGGCGGACGACGAGGCCACGGCGGCCCGGCCGGCGTCCGGCGGGATCAGCGGCAACTTCCACCTGTCCGCCGACGGCGGCCGGGTCCTCAACTACGCCGAGTGGGAGAGCGAGCGGGCCCACGAGGAATGGCTCGCGGACGACGCCCCGCTGAGCGAGGCGTGGCGCCGGGTGCAGTACGACCCGCGGCTCGTGGGCGGCCGGGTACGGCGCTACGCGCCCGCGCTCGGCCTGAGCGCGGACGCGTAGCGCCCTCCGGGTCACGGGCGGAAGCGCAGCACCTGCGGGTCGTGGTCGCTGTCCTGGTCCGCGAACTCGGCGTTGATGTGCACGCTGTCGTACGCGAAGCGGTGCACGCCGGGGCTGGTCAGGATCTGGTCGAGGACCTGGCTGTTGCCCTGGTAGACGTACGAGTACCGCTCCGAGGCCGGCAGCGACGTCACGGCCGGGTACAGCACGCCGCCGTCGGTCAGCGCCTCGGTGGTGGCGGAGAACTCGAAGTCGTTGATGTCGCCGACGACGAGGACGTCCGCCTGCTTGTCGAGCGCCACGACGTCCTTCACGAAGGCGTTGACGGCCTGCGCCTGGAGGTGGCGCTTCGCCTCGGAGGAACGGTTCGGCGGCTGGTGGTGGGAGGTCAGGCCCTCGTCGCCGCCCTTCGAGCCGAAGTGGTTGGCGACGACGATGACCGTCCGGCCGCGGAAGAGGAACTCGCCGGCGAGCGGCTTGCGGCTGTTCTCCCACGCGGTGTTCGCCGGGTCGATCCGGCCGGGGGAGAGGGTGAGGGCGGCGCGGCCCTTGGTGCCGGTGACGGCGGTCGCGGTGGTCGCGTCGCCGCCCGGGCGGTCCACGAAGGAGACCCGCTCCGGGTTGAAGAGGAACACCTGGCGGATGTTGCCGCCGGGCTCGCCGCCGTCCTTGTTGTTCTCCGGGTCGATCGAGCGCCACTCGTACGCCGGGCCGCCGGCCGCGACGATCGCGTCCGTGAACTTCTTCAGCGTCTGGCCGGCCGAGACCGTGCCGTCGTTCTTGGCGCCGTTGTCGTCCTGGATCTCCTCCAGGGCGACGATGTCGGGCGCGGCGAGGTTCTCGACGACCGCCTTCGCGAGCGCGTCGAACTTCTCCTGCGGGTCGGTCGGGTCGAGGTTCTCCACGTTGTACGTGGCCACGGCCAGCTCGTTCTTGTGCTGCTTCGCGGTGACCTCGCGCTCCAGGCCCATGTCCTGGACGGTGCCGAGGGTGCGGGCGGTCAGCGTGTAGCCGCCGAACTGGTTGAAGTCGAGCGGGCCCTCGGTCGAACCGGTCAGCCAGTCGCCGACGTTCGCCTTCGGGAAGGGCTGCTGGGCGGTCGGGACCAGCGACTGGATCTGGAGCCGGCCGGTGTTCTGGGAGGCGTACGAGCCGTAGACCGTGCCGCCGCGCTCGTTGTCGTTCTCCCAAGGCTTCACCGTGACCCACAGCTCGGAGTACGGGTCGGTGGCGCCGACCACCCGGGAGGAGCCGACGCGGACGTTGGTGCCCTCCAGGGACTCGTAGTAGTCCAGGGCGTACGTGTCGGGGTCCAGCTCCAGGCCGTTGATCGAGCCGCCGTTCGCCGGGTCGCCCTCGGGGGCGTACGCGTCCGGCACCGACCAGGGGGCGATGTGGACCGGGGCGGGCAGCGCGTTGCCCTTCGACACCACGGTGACCTTGGGGCGGGACAGCTGGGTCAGCGACTGGTTGCCGGAGTTCAGGCCGCCGGGGACGTACTCGGTGACCGTGCCGTCCACGCTGACCGCGTCGCCGACGGCCACCGCCGGGGTGGAGCCCGTGAAGACGAACAGGCCCTCGCTGGTGGCCGGGTTCCCGTCGCCCTGCGGGTCCTGCATCCAGAAGCCGCGCGAGGATCCGTAGGTCCGGACGCCGGTGACGACGCCCGTCACGCCGGTGACCTGCTTGCCGGCCAGCGGCGAGACCCGGGTGGTGCCCTGGACGTCGTGGATGCGGACGGCGGCGGTGTCCTCGGCCGCGGCGCTCTGCGAGCCGGCGAGGAGTCCGGCCGCGAGCGCCGCCGCGACCACCGCGGAGACGGCGGCGGTTCTCGGTATGGAGGAAGACATCAGGAGGCTCCGAGGGTGCTTGGAGGAACGGCAGAGGGATCTACGCGCGTCAATCTCCGTGGGGAGCACCCCACTTGTCAAGGGTCGACGGGTGTACGAAGGCTGACGGATCCGTGAACCGGCGGGCGGGCCCCCGGATGCGTCTACGCTGAGACGCCGGCCCCACCGGTGCCGCCCGGTCCCCACCGGTCCACCCCACCGATCCACGCGCGCGTCGAGGAGATCCCCCACATGGCTGCGGAGCACCCCACCCTTCCCCCCGTTCGGCTGCCCTCGGACGCGGAGCTGGCTCGGGACGCCCTGGCCGCCCCCCTCCTCGCCCACGCCGTGCGCCTCGCCCGCTGGGCCGGCCCCGGCACCCGCGTCGGCGCGGGCGGCGAACTCGTCGACGAGCAGCTGCCGGAGGCCGCCGGCGTCCTCGGGCTCGGCGACGACGAGGACGCCGAGTACTGGGCGGGCGACGCCTGGCGGCTCGCCGTCGACACCGGCCTGGTCGACGTCGAGGACGGCGCCGACGACGACACCCCCGGCACCGCCGCCCCCGGCGAGAACCTCGCCGTCGTCACCGGCGGCGCGCCCCGGGACGTGCTCGCGCTCTGGCTCGACGCCTTCGAGGCCGTCTTCGGCGACGCCGTCGCCCCCGTCCTCGACGACCTGGAGCCGCTGCTCGACGAGGACGGTGGCCTCGACCTCGACAGCCTCGACTGGGACCCGGAGGCGGAGGCCGACTTCCTGGAGGGCGTCCTCGGCAACCTCTACCTGCTGACCGTCAGCGACGGCGGCCCCGGCGACGGCCCGGTGCCGCTGCCCGCCCTCGCCGCCTCCATGGTCGTCCCCGACGACATGGGCGAGCCCACCGACGACGTCCTGGAGCAGGTCTCCGACGCGATGATGCGGCTCGACGAGCAGTTCCGGCTCCTGGAGCCCATCGGCCTCGTCGAGTACCAGCCCGTGGACGAGGCCCTGATGGCGGAGGAGGGCGAGGAGCCCGCGCCGCCCGTCGACGACGAGGACGTCACCCGCTACGGCATGGTCCGGCTCACCCCGCTCGGCCTCTACGGCGTCCGCACCCGCATGGTCGAGGCCGGCGTCGACGCGCCCGTCGTCGGCGACCTCGCGGAGAAGGACGCCGACGCCCTCCTCGCCGGCCTCGCCGGCTACCCCGAGTCCGCCGCCCGCGCCGAGACCGAGGCGTGGCTCGCCGGCCGCGAGCCGGTGCCCGCCGCCGCCGAACTCCTCGCCGCCGCCCGCGGCTCCGACCCCGCCTCGCCGCTGCGCCGCCTCCACTGCCAGCAGGCCCTCGCCCTCGTCGGCGCCGACGCCGAGCCGGTGGTCCGCGCCGTCCTCGACGACCCCGAGCTCGGCGGCCTCGCCCGCGTCTGGCTCGCCGAGCGCGGCGCCACCGACGTGCCGCCGCCGCCGGAGTCCATGATCTTCTGGCTCGCCGTCGACACCATCGCCGCCCAGCTCGACGCCTCCGGCGCCCCCGCCGAACTCCAGGAGCTCATCGAGGGCCTGACCAGCCGGCACACCGGCTTCCTGGAGACCGCCTGGCGGGTCGAGCACCCCGCCACCGCCGACGTCCTCGACGCCATGGGCCGGCTCCACCCGGACAAGAACGCCGCCAAGGAGGCCCGCAAGGCCGCCTTCAAGGCCCGCTCCCGCGCCGGCTCCGCCTGACGGACGCCCCCGTCGCGCCGGACGCGGAGCGCCCTTCCCCGGACCGGGGAGAGGCGCTCCGCGGCCGTTCCCGCGGCGTTCAGCCGCCGTTCCCGCGGGCGCGCGAGGGTGTGCGCGACAACCGGCACTCAGCTTGGGGAGAGACCGCACACCATGGCGCTCAACCGCAGAGAGTTCACCCAGAAGTCCGCCGTCGCCGGCTTCGCCCTCACCGGCGCCGTCGGTGTGCTCGCCACCGCCCCCGAGGCCCTCGCGAGCGACGACGACGCCCACGGCGGCCCCGGCGGCGAGCGCGGCGACCACGACCACGGCCGCGGCCACCACCGCCTCGGCTACGGCCCGCTGGTCGCCGACCCCGACGGCATCCTCGCCCTGCCCGAGGGCTTCACCTACCGGGTGATCACCCGCACCGGGGTCACCCGCCTGGAGACCGGCGAGTTCACCCCCGCCAAGCACGACGGCACCGCCGCCTTCGCCGGCCCGCGCGGCGTCACGTACCTGGTGAACAACCACGAGATCAAGGGCGACCGCGCCAAGGTCGAGTTCCCCGTCCCGCTCGCCGAGGGACTCGTCTACGACCCGAAGGCGGCCGGCGGCTGCACCGTCGTCGAGGTGCACCGCGACGGCACCGTCGCCGAGTGGGTCGGCATCGCCGGCACCTCCACCAACTGCGCGGGCGGTCGCACCGACTGGGGCACCTGGCTCACCTGCGAGGAGAACTCCGACCTCGCCGGCAAGAACGGCATGACCAAGGACCACGGCTACGTCTTCGAGGTCGACCCCCGCGACCGCCGGGCCAACCTCGACCCCAAGCCCCTCAAGTTCTTCGGCCGGTACGACCACGAGGCCGTCGTCATCGACCCGAAGCGCGGCCACGCCTACCTCACCGAGGACGCCTCCGGCCCCAACGGCCTCCTCTTCCGCTGGGTCCCGCCGCAGGGCTTCGCGCACGGCCGCGGCCGGCTGCGCACCCTCGCCGACGACGCCGGCGTCCTCCAGGCCGCCAAGTGCATCGACTCCGGCGGCCGGTTCGTCGACGACCTGTCCCGCGCCACCCGCATCGGCACCGTCTACGGCGTCGACTGGGTGGACGTCCCCGACCGCGACGCCCGCACCACCCCCGTCCGCAAGCAGTTCACCGACGGCCAGGTCACCCGCGGCCGGAAGCTGGAGGGCATGTGGTGGGCCGACGGCGGCGCGTACGTGGTCTCCTCGTACGCCCGTGAGGAGAGCCCCGGCACGCCCCACGACGGCCAGGTCTGGTTCTACGACCCCAAGCGCCGCACCCTCACCCTCAAGGTGCTGTTCGGCGTGAACCCCGCGCCCGGCCAGGACGGGGCCTACGACGCCCCCGACAACATCACCGTCTCCCCGTACGGCGGGATCGTCATCGCCGAGGACGGCGAGGGCGTCCAGCACCTCGTCGGCGCCACCGACTCCGGCCGCACCTACCCGATCGCCCGGAACGACCTCAACGACAGCGAGTTCGCCGGCGTCGTCTTCTCGCCCGACGGCGACACCCTGTACGCGTCCATCCAGAACCCGGGGATCATGGTCGCGATCACCGGCCCCTGGCGCCGCCAGCCCCGCCGCTGACGCCCCGCCGGCCCCCGGCCCGCCGGAGCCGGGGGCCTGTGAGGATTCGGGTCGGGAATCCGACGGGTTCCCGCCAGCTTCCAAGATCCTCTGTCCGCTTCCGGGACTGACATCTAACCTGTCAGTCCATGGACGACGTTCTGCGGCCCGTGGGCCGGACCCTGTTGCGCGACCGGGCCTACGAGTCGCTGCGCGAGGCGATCGTGCGCGGCGACCTGGCGCCCGGCGCCCTCCTCAAGGACGCCGACCTCGCCGACCGGCTCGGCCTCTCCCGCGCGCCCGTCCGCGACGCCCTCGCCCGGCTCACCGTCGAGGGCCTGGTCGAGACCAAGCCGCAGAGCTACACCCGGGTCACCCGGCCGGTCAGCCGGATCGTCCGCGACGCCGCCTCCGTGGTCCGGGTGATGCACGAACTCGCCGCCCGCACCGCCGTCCCGCTGCTGGGCCCCGAGGCCATCCGCGCCATGCGCGAGGCCAACGAGCGCTTCGCCGCCGCCGTCCGCGCCTCCGACGTCGAGACCGCCCTCGACGCCGACGACGAACTGCACCAGGTCCTCGTCGGCGCCAGCGGCAACCACGCCGCCGCCGCCACCATCGACCGCTACACCCCGCTGCTCCGCCGCGTCGAGCGCCGGCTCTTCGGGAACGCCGACAGCTGCGCCTCCGCCGAGCTGCACACCCGCCTCATCGACGCCTGCGCCGCCGGCGACGTGGACGAGGCCGTCCGGCTCACCAGCGAGATCTGGGCCGCCCTGGAACAGCTGGCCGACGACGCCATCGAGGTCGCCGAGGTCACGGGCATCCCCGCGCCCGCGCCCTCGGCGCCGTAACCCCGTCCGCCACTCCAGGGAGAGCCGCCCGTGCCGATCACCGACTTCGACCGCTACCCGCTCCTCTTCGGGCCGTCCCCGGTCCACCCCCTCGAACGCCTCGGCCACCACCTCGGCGGCGCGGCCCTGTGGGCCAAGCGCGAGGACTGCAACTCCGGTGTGGCGTACGGCGGGAACAAGACCCGCAAGCTGGAGTACCTGGTCGCGGACGCCCTCGCGCAGGGCTGCGACACCCTCGTCTCCATCGGCGGCGTGCAGTCCAACCACACCCGCCAGGTCGCCGCCGTCGCCGCCCGCGCCGGGCTGAAGTGCGTGCTGGTGCAGGAGAGCTGGGTCGATTGGCCCGACGCCGTCTACGACAAGGTCGGCAACATCCTGATCAGCCGGCTCGCGGGCGCCGACGTGCGGCTGGTCAGGGCCGGCTTCGGGATCGGCTTCAAGGAGAGCTGGGAGCAGGCGCTGCGCGAGGTCGAGGAGGGCGGCGGCAAGCCGTACGCGATCCCGGCCGGCGCCTCCGACCACCCGCTCGGCGGCCTCGGCTTCGCGAACTGGGCCTACGAGGTGGCCGAACAGGAGCGGGACCTCGGCGTCTTCTTCGACACGGTCGTGGTCTGCTCGGTGACCGGCTCCACCCAGGCCGGGATGGTCGCCGGCTTCGCCGCGCTCGCCGAGGAGGGCGGCCGGCCGCGCCGGATCATCGGCGTCGACGCCTCCGCGAAGCCCGCCGAGACCCACGACCAGATCACCCGGATCGCCCGGAACACCGCCGCCCTCATCGGCGTCGAGCGCGAACTCACCGGCGCCGACGTGGAGCTGGACGAGCGCTACCACGCCGGCGTCTACGGCGTCCCGGACGAGGCCACCCTCGACGCGATGCGGCTGGCCGCCCGCACCGAGGGCATGGTCACCGACCCGGTCTACGAGGGGAAGTCGATGGCCGGGCTGATCGACCTGGTGGACCGCGGCGAGATCGGCCGCTCCTCGACCGTGCTCTACGCCCACCTCGGCGGCCAGCCCGCCCTCAACGCCTACAGCGCGCTGTTCTAGGCGCGCCGCGGGACGGACCGGCCGCTCAGAGGGCCTGGGCGGCCGGCTTCACCATGCCCCGGACCGTCCGGGACTTCACGAACTCGCCCATCGCGGTCATCTCCCACTCGCCGGAGAACTGCTTGATGAGCTTGGCCATCATCACGCCGGTCTGCGGCTCGGCGGACGTCAGGTCGAAGCGGACCAGCTCCTCGCCGGTCGCCGCGTCCATCAGCCGGCAGTACGCCTTGGCGACCTCGGTGAACTTCTGCCCGGAGAACGAGTTCACCGTGAAGACCAGGCCGGTGGCGTCGGCCGGCAGCCGGCCCAGGTCGACGGTGATGACCTCGTCGTCGCCCGCGCCCTCGCCCGTCAGGTTGTCGCCCGAGTGCCGGACGGCCCCGCCGAGGATGGTCAGCTTGCCGAAGTAGCAGCTGTCCAGGTGGTTGCGCTGGGGGCCGTAGGCGATGACCGAGGCGTCCAGGTCGATGTCCTTGCCCCGGTACGCGGGCTCCCAGCCGAGGCCCATCTTCACCTGGGAGAGCAGCGGACGGCCGCCCTTGACCAGCGACACCGTCTGGTTCTTCTGGAGGCTGACCCGGCCCTTGTCCAGGTTGATCTTGCCGGTGGCGGCCGGGGCAGGGGCCGCGGGGGCGGGCGGCGCGGGGGCGGCGGAGGGGGCGGGGGTGCCGAAGGCGAACCGGGGGTCGTTCGGGCCGGGCGGCGTCACCAGCGTGGGCGGCGAGGCCGGCATCGGCGGGGCGGGCGGCGCGGCCGGGGCCTGGGGAGCGGCGGCGGCCGGCTCCTCGTCCACGGAGACGCCGAAGTCGGTGGCGATGCCGGCCAGGCCGTTCGCGTACCCCTGGCCGACGGCGCGGACCTTCCACGCGCCGTTGCGCAGGTAGATCTCGACGACCACCAGGGCCGTCTCGGTGGCCAGCTGGGGCGGGGTGAAGGTGGCGATGACCGCGCCGCTGTCGGCGTCGCGGACGGTGGCGGTGGGCTCGATGCCCTGGAAGGTCTGGCCTGCGGCGTCCGGACTGGCCGTGACCACGATCCTCTCGATGCCGGCGGGCAGGCCGCCGGTGTCCACCAGGATCGCGTCCGGGGCGGTGCCGCCGCCGGAGCGGTAGGTGACACCGGGCCCGGCGGGCTGGTTGTAGAAGATGAAGTCGTCGTCCGAGCGCACCTTGCCGTTGGCGCCGAGCAGCAGGCCCGAGACGTCGAGCCGCACGGGGGCGGCGACGTCCACCGCCACGCGGGGGGCGGTGAGCGGGAGGTTCGAGCCGGGGGTCATTGCGGTCATGCCTGGGTCAACGATCCGGGCCGCTTTGCCGTTCCCTTACCCGCGGCGGGTTGCGCCACCCCGGTGACGGGGGTGGTTCCGCGCCTGCCGCTCGTTGCCGAAGCGGTACGACCCCGTCCAGCGGGCCATCAGCAGCTGGACGTCGCCGGACGCGGCCTCGGCCAGGAACGTCGCGGCCCGGGCGCCGCGCAGCACGCCGGCGGGGCGGCCGTGGTGGGTGAGGACGACGGAACCGTCCTTGCGCTCTTCGTACGCGAATCCCTGGGGTCGTGGCATGCGGGGCATCCTGCCCGTTCCGGACGGGTCCGTCATATGAATTATCTTTCGCACCGTGGGTGCTGTGGGTGGGAGCTCTTTTACGACCGGGGACGTCGACGAGGCGCGCCAGGAACTGGACGCGCGCTACTACACGAGCCGGATGGACGTCGTCGACGAGCACCGGACCTTCGCGGCCCGCTTCGACATCGTCGAGTTCGGGCCGCTCGTCATCGGCGACCTGAGCTGCGGCGCCGACGTCCGGATGAGCTTCGGCGAGCTGGGCGCGTACCACGTCAACGCCCCGATGAGCGGCACCATGGAGATGCGCCAGGGACGCGGCCCCGCCGTCCGCGCCTCCGCCGGCGAGGCGCTGCTCCTCGACCCCGCCGGGGACACCTTCCTCGACCGCTGGAGCGGCGACGGGCGGATCCTCTCCGTCAAGGTCGGCGCCGCCGAACTGCGCGACCGTCTGGAGAGCCTGCTCGGCCGGCCGCCGCAGGGCCGCCTCGCCTTCCGGCCCGGCCTCGACATCGCGCGCGGCCCCGGTCTCGGCTGGGTGCGGTTCGCCCGCCGGGTCGCCGCCGAGGCGCTGGCCGGGGAGGGCCCGGCCCACCACGAACTCGTCGCCCGCCCGCTCCAGGAGGCGCTGCTCAACGGCCTGCTGCTCGCCGCCGACCACCCCTGGCGGGACGAACTGGCCCACCCCGGCGGGCCGCGCCGCCCGGCCCCGGTCAAGCGCGCCATGGACGCGGTCCGGGAGCGCCCCGAACACCCCTTCACCACCGGGGAACTCGCGGCGCACGCGCGCGTGAGCGTCCGCCGGCTCCAGGAGTCCTTCCGGGAGTACGTCGGGATGTCGCCGATGGCGTACGTCCGCGAGGTCCGGCTGGAACGGGTGCGGGAGGAGCTGCGGGCGGCGGAGCCGGACGAGGTGAGCGTCAGCGAGGTCGCCTGGCGGTGGGGCTTCGCGCACCAGGGCAGGTTCGCCGCCCGCTACCGGGAGCGGTTCGGCGAGTCCCCGTCCCGGACGCTGCGCACGGCACCGTGAGCCGTCGGTGCGCCCCTGTCCGCCCCTGTGCTCCGGCCGGCCGCGCATTCCGGACAGAGGCCGCGTTCCGCGGCTCGCGGTGATCTTGGACGCGGCCTACCGTGGTCGCGTCCGGCGCTGCCAGCGCGCGCCGTCGAACCGGGCCCGGCCGGCTCCCCCGTATCACCGGCCGGGCCCGCGGACGTCCGCTCCGTCCCGGGCGCCGCACCGGCAGCGCCGGGTCAGGGCGCCGGCGGCCGCCAGCGCGGGGCGTCCCCGGTGTAGCCGCCGCCCAGGTACAGGTCGTCGGGGCTGCCCTCCGGCGGCAGGCCCTGCTCGGCGATCAGCTTCTCCGCGTACTCCTCCGAGTCGTCCCGCGGCGCGTAGCCGAGGGCGCGGGCGGTCGACAGGTCCCACCACGCGCGCGTGTTGGCGGAGGAGCCGTACACCACGGTGTGGCCGACGTCCGGCGCGGTGAGCGCGGCGTGCAGCAGCCGGGCGCAGTCGGCGGGGCTCAGCCAGAGGGACAGCATGCGGACCGAGGTGGGCTCGGGGAAGCAGGAGCCGATGCGGACCGAGACGGTCTCGACGCCGTGCCGGTCCCAGTACAGCTGGGCCAGGTCCTCCCCGAAGCACTTGGAGAGGCCGTAGAAGGTGTCGGGGCGGTGCGGAGTGGTGACCGGCACGAGGGGTTCGCCGGCGCGCGGGCGGCGGGTGAAGCCGACGGCGTGGTTGCTGGAGGCGAAGACGATCCGGCGGACGCCCTCCTCGCGGGCGGCCTCGTAGAGGTGGTGGAGGCCGGTGATGTTGGCGGCGACGACCGCGTCGAAGTCCGCCTCCCGGGAGATGCCCGCGAGGTGCACGACCGCGTCCACGCCACGGACCGCCTCGCGCAGCGCCGCGCGGTCGGCGAGGTCGGCGACCAGCGCGTCCGGGGCGCCGGGCACGGGGACGGCGTCGAGGAGGCGGAGCGCGTACCCGTGGGCCGGGAGCAGCTCCCGCATCAGGGTGCCGACGCCGCCGGCGGCACCGGTGAGGAGGAGCGTGCGGGGTGCGGGCATCGGGGGGTTCTCCTCGGCTGGGGCGCGGGGCCCGGCGGGCCCGGGCCGTCCGCGGGTGGGGCATTCACGGACGTGGACACGCTAGGGAGGGGTCGAAGGGGCGTCAAGGCACTGCGCGGCCAGGGGCGTTCCTCTTGACCCGGGTGGCGGGGCGGGTTAGCGTGCGGGCGTCGTTCAAGGATGTGAACGGCGCTGGATTCCGTGCCGCGTACCCCCGGAGCGCCCGTGACCACCCCCGTCCGCCCCCGTGCGGGAGCCTTCCTCTACCCCTGGGACGTCGACGGCGACCCGGCCGCCCCCGCCCTCCTCGCCGGACTCGGCGTCCAGCAGGTCACCCTCGCCGCCGCCTACCACGGCACCCGGGCGTTCACCCCCCGCCACCCCCGCCGGCGGGTCGTCACCGCCGAACACGCCGCCGTGCTCTACCCGCCGGACCCGGACCGCTGGGCCGGCCGCCGGCTCGCCCCGTACCCGGCCGGCGACTGGGCCCCCGGCGACGCCTGGGCGCGCGCCGCCGACGCCCTCGACGGCACCGGGCTCGCCGTGCACAGCTGGGTCGTCCTCGCCCACAACTCCCGTCTCGGCGCCGAACATCCGGACACCTCCGTGGTCAACGCCCACGGCGACCGCTACCCCTGGGCCCCCTGCGTCGCCCACCCCGAGGTCCGCGCCCTCCTCGTCGGCCTCGCCGCCGAGGCCGCCGTCCGCCCCGGCGCCGCCGGCACCGAACTGGAGTCCTGTGGCTGGTACGGCTACGCCCACCTGCACGCCCACGACAAGACCGGCGGCATCCCGCTCGACGACCGCGCCCTGCTGCTGCTCTCCCTCTGCTTCTGCCCCCACTGCCGGCAGGGGTACGCGGACGAGGGCGCCGACCCCGACGCGCTGGCCGCCGCCGTCCGCGCCGCCCTCGCCCCGGTCTGGACCGGCACCGGCCCCGCCGGGGAGCCCGGCGCCCTCGCCGCGCCCGCCCTCGCCTGGCGCGCCCGGACCGCCCGCTCCTTCCAGGAGGAGGCCGTCGCCGCCGTCCGGGCCGCCGCCCCGCCCGGCTTCCGCGTCCTGCTGCACGCCGACCCGGACCCGTACGCCTGCGGCGCGGACGCCGGCACCGACCCCGCGCACGTCCTCGGCCTCGCCGACGGCGTGGTGGCCCGCCCCGGCCGGCTCGCCCCCTTCGCCGCCCGGCTGCGGCCCGGCACCACCCTCGCCGCCAACCTCTCCGTCGTCAGCGGCATGGGCGGCGCCCCCGGCCGGCTCGCCGAGGACGCCCGGCGGGCCGTCGCCGACGGCGCCACCGAACTCCGCCTCTACCACGCGGGCCTCGCCTCCGACGCCGACCTGGCGGCGGTCCGCACCGCCCTCGCGGACCTCGGCTAGGGCGTTTCCTTCGGATCATCTGATCGTTGGTTGATGTGTGTCGTTGACTGATGCCCAGTGGGCGAGGATCGAGCCGTTGCTGCCGGAC
>NZ_JBHVMF010000035.1:0-64299 GCF_042797055.1 Streptomyces sp. NPDC057854 | reverse complement strand
TCGTCGGCGAGGCGGATCGTCACGGACTGCGGGGCCCAGGCGATGTCGACGGACTCGCCGAGCGCGTCGATCGCGGTGATCGTCGACTTCTTCCCGGAGGGCAGGACGGTGATCTCCTCGCCGACGCGGAAGGCGCCGGCGGCGATCTGCCCGGCGTAGCCACGGTAGTCGGGGTGTTCGGCCGTCTGGGGGCGGATGACGTACTGGACGGGGAAGCGGGCGTGGCAGGCGGTCAGGTCGTGGCTGACGGGGACGGTCTCCAGGTGTTCCAGGACGGTGGGGCCGCCGTACCAGTCCATGTTCGCGGAGGGTTCCACGACGTTGTCGCCGGCGAGCGCGGAGATCGGGATCGCGGTGATCTCCGGGACGCCGAGCTCGGAGGCGTAGGTGGTGAACTCCGCGGCGATCGCGGCGAAGACGGACTCCTGGTAGTCCACCAGGTCCATCTTGTTCGCGGCCAACACCACGTGCGGGACGCGCAGCAGGGCGGCGACGGCGGCGTGGCGGCGGGTCTGCTCGACGACGCCGTTGCGGGCGTCGACGAGGACGACGGCGAGTTCGGCCGTGGAGGCGCCGGTGACCATGTTGCGGGTGTACTGCACGTGGCCGGGGGTGTCGGCGAGGATGAACCGGCGGCGGGCGGTGGCGAAGTAGCGGTAGGCCACGTCGATGGTGATGCCCTGCTCCCGCTCGGCCCGCAGGCCGTCGGTCAGCAGCGCCAGGTCGGGCGCGTCCTGGCCGCGTGCGCGTGAGGCGTGGGTGACGGCCTCCAGTTGATCGGCGAGGACCGACTTGGAGTCGTGGAGCAGACGGCCGACGAGGGTGGACTTGCCGTCGTCGACGGAGCCGGCGGTCGCGAAACGCAGCAGAGTCGTGGCCGCATCGGCCCATCGGTCAGCGGAGCTGGGCATCGTCAGAAGTACCCTTCGCGTTTGCGGTCTTCCATCGCGGCCTCGGACAGCTTGTCGTCGGCGCGGGTGGCGCCGCGTTCGGTGAGGCGGGAGGCGGCGATCTCGGCGATGACGGCGTCGAGCGTGGTGGCGTCGGAGTCGACGGCGCCGGTGCAGGACATGTCGCCGACGGTCCGGTAGCGGATCAGCCGCTTCTCGACCGGCTCCGACTCCTTCGGGCCGCCCCAGTCGCCGGCGGTCAGCCACATGCCGTTGCGGGAGAACACCTCGCGCTCGTGGGCGAAGTAGATCTCCGGCAGCGCGATGCCCTCGCGGGCGATGTACTGCCACACGTCCAGCTCGGTCCAGTTGGACAGCGGGAAGACGCGGACGTGCTCGCCGGGGGCGTGGCGGCCGTTGTAGAGCTGCCAGAGTTCGGGGCGCTGGCGGCGCGGGTCCCACTGCGAGAACTCGTCGCGCAGCGAGAACACCCGCTCCTTGGCGCGGGCCTTCTCCTCGTCGCGGCGTCCGCCGCCGAAGACGGCGTCGAAGCGGTGCTGCTGGATCGCCTCGGTGAGGGGGACGGTCTGGAGGGGGTTGCGGGTGCCGTCGGGGCGCTCGCGGAGCTTGCCGGCGTCGATGTACTCCTGGACGGAGGCGACGTGCAGGCGCAGTCCGTGCTCGGCGACGACGCGGTCGCGGTACTCGATGACCTCGGGGAAGTTGTGGCCGGTGTCGACGTGCAGCAGCGTGAAGGGGATCGCGGCGGGGGCGAACGCCTTCAGTGCCAGGTGCAGCATGACGATGGAGTCCTTGCCGCCGGAGAACAGGATCACCGGCCGCTCGAACTCGCCCGCCACCTCACGGAAGATGTGCACGGCCTCCGACTCCAGCGAGTCGAGATGGCGGAGGCGGGGCACCGTGCGCGATCGGGTCGCCCTCATGCCACGAACCGCTTCTCCGTGAGCAGGTCCACCAGTTGGGCGGCCGACGCCTCGGGCGTCTGCCGGACCGTCGGGATGACGAGGTCGGGGCGGCCGGGGACCTCGTACGGGTCGTCGACGCCCGTGAGGCCGGTCATCCCGCCCGCCCGCCGGCGGGCGTACAGGCCCTTCACGTCGCGTTCCGCGCAGACCTCGACGGGCGTGGCCACGTGGACCTCCAGGAAGGCCGTGTCGCTGTCGGCGTGCCGCTGCCGCAGCGCGTCCCGGCTGTCCGCGTACGGGGCGACGACCGGGAGGAGGGCGATCACGCCGTTGCGGGCGAGGACTTCGGCCATCAGCCCGATGCGCCGCAGGTTCTCGTGGCGGTCCTCGCGGGAGAAGCCGAGCCCCGCCGACAGGGTCCGCCGCATCGCGTCGCCGTCCAGGACCTCGACGCGGCGTCCCGCGGCCCGCAGTCTCCCGGCGGCCAGGAACGCGATGGTCGTCTTGCCGGCACTGGGCAGACCGGTCAGCAGGACGGTCACGCCGCAGTCACACGATCCAGGACTCGCCACCATGGTCGGTCGGACCTCCTCTGTCGATGCGATGGTCGATGGGATGGGAACACGTCACGACACCTGAAATACTCGGCACATGACGACAACTCACGAACTCCACACTGCACTCGGACCCTACGTCGGCCACCTGGGCCTCCGGTTCGAGGAGGTCGGACCGGACAGGGTGGTGGCGTACTGGTCCGCCCGTGACGACCTGATGCAGCCTCACGGGATACTGCACGGCGGGGTGCACTGCGCGGTGGTCGAGTCGGTGGCCAGTGTGGCCGCCGACCGCTGGCTGGGGGACCGGGGCACCGTCGTCGGGGTCAGCAACAGCACGGACTTCTTCGCCCCGGTGACCGCGGCCAACGGGCGCCTGACCTCGACGGCGGTCCCGGTCCACCGGGGCGCCACCCAGCAGGTCTGGGCGGTGGAGACGGTGGACGCCGCGGGCGGCCTGGTCGCCCGCGGGCAGGTCCGCCTGCAGAACCTGCGCTGACCCCCGCCCGGCGGGCCGCGCGGTCCTCACGCCTGCCAGCTGTGCGGCGCCCGGAAGACCGGAGGCGGCACCGGGCGCCGCCGGCCGGCGGCGGAAGCGCCGGAAGAGGGCCCCTCCTGCCGCCGGGCCGCCGCGCACGCCAGCAGCAGCGTGACGAGCGCGGCCAGCTCCTCGGGTTCGGCCCGGCCCTTCTCGATCCGGAACAGCCCGCCGGGACCCTCCTGACCGGACAGGGCTCAGACCTTGTCGGCGGCCGGGGCGCGGACCCCCGTGCGGGCGTCGCGCGGACGGCTCCACCAGCGCATCGCGGGGCGCTCCACCAGCACGTACAGCAGCCAGGCGAGCACCAGGCTGACGGCGATCGTCAGACCCGCGAGGCCGAGCACCTCCGGCCAGGTGGCGGGGGCCGGGGGTCTGCCGGTCAGGGCGGGGGAGGAGCGGCCGATCCAGCCGTACACCACCACCAGCCAGTGCACCAGGTACAGGGCGAAGGAGATCTCGCCCAGGAACACCATGGTGCGGCTCCCGAGCCAGGTCCTGCCGGTGGGGCTCGCGACGTCGGACGCCGCCGCGGACGCGATCATGAAGGCGAGCGGCAGGGCGGTGAGCGCGACGAAGCCCAGCTCGTTCGGCAGCTTCCCCTCGGCGACGAACGGCACCAGGGGGAACAGCAGGGCCACGGGGAGCGGCAGCCGGATCCACCGTCCGTTCGCGACGATCAGCGCCGTCACGATGCCGAGGACGAACTCCAGCATCCGCACCGGCGGGAAGAACGTCATGAACCACATCGAGTACCAGTTCTGCTGGGTGCCCGGGTGGATGCCGCCGGACGCCGGCAGCCAGGAGGCCACCAGCGGCACCGCCCAGATCGCGGCGTACACCGCGAAGAACGCCGGCCACAGCCGGGCGGCGGGGATCCGGCGGAGCAGCCGCAGCAGCCACGGGAACGACAGGTAGAACAGCAGCTCGCAGGAGAGCGACCAGGTGGGGGTGTTCGACCACAGGTTGAACTGCAGCTTCATGTCGGGGATCCAGGTCTGCACCAGGAGCAGCGTGGCCCCGGCGTCCCGGCCCGTCAGCGCGTGTCCCGCCCCCGCCGCGAGCAGCAGCGCGGCGAGGAACGTCACCAGGTGGTTCGGGTAGATCTTGAAGAACCGGCGGCGCCAGAACCGCCCCACGGGGTCGTCGTCCCGGGCGACCCAGGTCAGCACGAAGCCGCTCAGGATGAAGAAGAAGGACACCCCGAAGGCGCCGGCCTCGTAGAAGAGCCGCATCACGAAGACCTCGTCGGGCGCCACCCGCGGCAGCAGGTTGACCCCGACGTGCGAGAGCACGACCAGGAACGCGGCGAAGAAGCGCAGCCCGGTCAGGGACGGCAGCCGTCCGGGGCGCGGCGGGAGGGCGGCGGCCGCGGGCGCCGGCGCCGGGGCGGGTCTCTGGATCGTCATCGGGCGGCTCCGTCCGGCTCCGCGCCGGACGCGTCGGCCGGGGAACCGGACGCGGCGCGGGCCGGGGGGAGTTCGCCGGCCAGCGCGCGGACGACGGTCGACCGGTAGAAGGTGCGGACCGGGATCCGCAGGCCCCGTTCCTCCTCGATCAGGTCGATCACCTCCATGGCGGCCAGCGAGGTGCCGCCGAGCGCGAAGAAGTCGTCGTCGGGGTGCACCTCCCGCTCCAGCCGGAGCACCCGCTGGAAGACGTGCTGCACGTAGCGGACGCGGTCCTCGTCGTGGACCGGGGTGGAGCTCACCATCGTCATCACCTCGTGGTCGGACCGGCGCTGGGCGCGCCGGAGGTTCGGTCGTGTTCGGTCGGACGGCCGTCCGCCGCGGTCGCGCGGCGGACGGCGGGTCTGCGGGAGGCGAGGCGCCGGGCCGCCGTCACCACGGCACCGGTGTCGACGCCCAGTTCCTCCAGCGCGGCGCGCTGGCCTGCCACCCGGACGCCGGGCCGGCCGCGTACCGCCAACCGCGCGATCGGCAGCGCGAGTTCGGCGGAGACCACCTCGGCCACCGCGTCGCCCAGGCCGCCCTGCGGCCGGTGCTCCTCCACGGTCACCACGCCGGCCCGGCCGCGGCACGCGTCCAGCAGGCCCGCGCGGTCCAGCGGGTGCAGCGTGTGCAGGTCGACGACCTGCGCCCCGACGCCGTCCGCGGCCAGCTCCGCGGCGGCCTCCAGCGCGAACAGCAGGGGCAGCGGGCCCGCCGCCACCACCGTGACGTCCGCGCCCGCGCGCAGCACCCGGACCCGGCCGAGCCGGAACTCCGGCGCGGGACCCGGCGGCAGCGGGGTGGCCGAGCGGCCCAGCCGCAGGTATCCGGGGCCGGGGAGCTCGTGCAGCTGGCGGGTGGCGGCGCCGATCTGGCGGGCGTCGCCGGGCACGACGACGGCGAGGTCGGCCAGGGCCCGGGTCACCGCCAGGTCCTCCAGGGCGAAGTGGCTGGTGCCGAAGTGCGCGGCGGCCAGCCCGCCGTGGGTGGCGACCACCCGGACCGGCAGCGCGTTGCCGACCACGTCCAGCTTCAGGAACTCGCCGGCGCGCATCGTCGCGAAGGTGGCCATCGTGTGCACGTACGGGACGAAGCCGCGGCGGGCGAGGCCGGCGGCGACCGTCATCAGGTTCGCCTCGGCGATGCCGACGTTGACGTAGCGGTCCGGGAACCGTTTGCCGAAGGTGTTCTCCAGGCCGCCGGTGTCGGAGTCCAGGCAGATCACCCGGGGGTCGGCGTCGGCCAGCTCCAGCAGGGCCTCGCGGTACGCGGTCCGCGGGTCCGGCCCGAGGACCGGCTCCCCGGACGGCACGGCGGGGGCGTCGTCCGGCGCGGGCGGGCCGGCGGGGGCGCGGTTCACGCGGCACCTCCCGCGGCCGGGCGGTCGAGCGCGGCCGGGCGGTCGAGCGCGGCTAGGGCCCTGCGGACCAGTTCGGGCCTGAGCCTGGCGTAGTGCCCGGACACCTTGCCCTCCAGGAACGGGACCCCGCGGCCCTTGACGGTACGGGCGATCACCGCGACCGGACCGGACGCGGACGGCCGCAGTGCCTCGTCCAGCGCGGTGAGGTCGTGCCCGTCGACGACGCGCGCCTCCCAGCCGAAGGCGGCGAACTTGGCGTCCAGGGGTTCCAGACCCACGCACTCCTCCGTACCGCCGGTGATCTGCAGTCCGTTGCGGTCGACCGCCGCCACCAGGCCGGGCAGCGCGCGGTGCCCGGCGAGCAGGGCGGCCTCCCAGACGCTCCCCTCCTGGAGCTCGCCGTCGCCGAGCAGGGCGTACACGTGCCGGTCCCCGCCGCGCAGCGACTCCGCCAGGGCCAGCCCCACCGCGAGCCCCAGCCCGTGCCCCAGCGAACCGGTGGCGAACTCGACGCCCGGCAGGTCGTGCGACGGATGCCCGAAGAGCCTGCTGCCGGGCCGGGTGTACTCCTCCAGTTCCTCCTCCGGCAGCCGGCCGAGCTGCGCGAGCACGCTGTACAGCGCGGGCGCCGCGTGGCCCTTGCTCAGCACGAACGCGTCGCCCGGGCGCAGCCGCCGGGCGTGCAGGACGGCCATCAGATCGGCGCAGGACAGACTGCCGCCGACGTGCGCCCCCTCGGGACCGCCCGCCATCCGGATCGTGTCGCGGCGGATCCGGCGCGCCATCTCCGCGGGGTCGGGGTCGCCGGCGGTGGCCGGGACGGGGGGTGGGCCGCTGGTGGTGGGTACGGCCATCGCTGGCTCCCTTCGGACGGACGCCGGCCCGCGCCGGGGACCCGGGTCGCGGAACGGACGCATCGTTGATGTGCCGGTCGTGCCGGCCGGAGGCGCCGGTCAGCCCTGGCGCAGCGCCTCCCGCCAGCCGGGCGCGGGGCGGGAGACGGCCATCCGCCGGATGAGGTCGACGTGCTGCCAGACCTTCTCGAAGGCGTCGGCGTACCGCCGCAGCAGCGGCCCGGCGGCCGGGTCCAGGTGCCGGCGCTGCAGGCACAGCGACCCGTCGACGACGGCGGCGGTCACCGGCAGGGTCTCCTCGACCCGGTCCAGCACCTCCCGCTCGGTCGCCCCGGCCGGCCGGAAGGCGGGCTGCGCGGACAGCGGGGCGACCTGGTACTGGGAGACGGGCACCCCCTCGGCGCGCAGGGCGCGGTGCAGGGCGGCCCGCAGGCCCGGCCGGTGCTCCGGCCCCAGGCCGTACGCCTCGGGTTCCGGCATCAGCCGGAGGATGTGCCACGCGTGGGTGCGCCCGGCCGGGACGCGCGGCACCCGCAGCCCGGGCAGTTCGCCCAGCCGGTCGAGGAACGCGCGGATGCCGGGCTCGCGCTGCCGGGCGTACGCGTCGAAGCGGGACAGCTGGGACAGGGTGAACGCGGCGGCGACGGGGGTGATCCGGGCGTTGAAGGCAGCCCGGTGGGCGATGTAGGTGCGGGCGCCGGACGGTTCCCGCTCGCCGAAGTTCCGCAGCCGCACGAGCTGTTCGTGCAGGTCGTCGTCGTCGGTGGTGACGAGCCCGCCCTCGCCGCAGGTCGGCAGGTTCTTGTGCGGGTGCAGGCTGAAGCAGCCGGCCCGGCCCAGGGCGCCCGCCCGGCGGCCGTCGAGCTCCGCGCCGTGCGCCTGGGCCGCGTCCTCCACGACCGGGACGCCCAGCCGCTCGGCGAACGCGTTTAGCGCCGGCATGTCGGCGGGCAGTCCGTGCAGGTGGACCGGCAGCAGGGCGGCGGTGCGGGGACCGGCGACGGCGGCGACGGACCCCGGGTCGAGCGTGTACGTGTCGGGCTCCACGTCGGCGAAGACGGGCGTCGCTCCCGTCGCGCACACGGCGTGGGCCGTCGCGTTCATGGTGAGGGCCGGGACGACCACCTCGTCGCCGGGGCCGATCCCGCTGCCGCGCAGGGCCAGGTGGAGCGCGGCCGTGCCGGAGGCGACGGCCACGCAGTGCCGGGTGCCGGTGGCCTCCGCCCACGCCCGCTCCAGCCGGCCGACCTCGCGCTCGCCCGGCGAGGCGGCGTTCAGCGGCCCGTCGCGCAGCACCCGGAGCACGGCCGCCTCGTCGTCGGGGGTGACGAGCGGCCAGACGCCGCCGGCGGTGCCCCGGGGGACGGCGCGGTCGCCGCCGAGCATGGCGAGGCCGGTGCCGGAGGCGCTCCGGGTGCGGGTGGTCTCGGACATGGGTGGGCCCCTCCGGTTGTACGGCTACGGGTTCCGCACGGGAAGGGCGCCGTGCCCGGCGCCCGCGCCCCTCGGCGCACCCCGTGATGCAGAGTCTTCGTACTCGCCACGCCTTGTTGCCGGGATGCATTGTTGCCGGATCATGGAGGCGATGTCGACAGTCTGCATGCCCGGGCTTGCCGAAATCCGGCGTGCGACCCCGGGATCCGGTCCGTCAGGACGGCTTCCGCGAGAAGATCGATCTCCGGGGGGTGTGTCCTCAGTGCAGTCTGTGTTAGCTTCTGCAGCGTTCTCGAAGGACAGTAGTCACACAATCTGCAGGAGGCAACACATGGCTACTGCGCTGAGCGTGCAGTGTCCCGAGTGCATGGGCGAGCTCGCGGTGCGTCCCGACGTGCTCCCGGCGGAGATCGTGGTCTGCCAGAGCTGTTCGAGCGAGCTCGAAGTGGTGGCTACCGACCCGGTGGTTCTGGCCCTCGCCCCCGAGGTCGAAGAGGACTGGGGGGAGTAGACCGGCCGGACCGTGCCGCCCTCCCCGGCGGACGGCACGGTCCGGACCCGGACGACGCGCTCCGGACCCGGACGACGCGCTCCGGACCCGTACGACGCGACCCGTACGACGCGCTCGGGACCCCTACGAAGCGGCCTCGGCCCGTACGACGCGTCCGGCCCCGATCCGTACGACGCGGCCCCCGACCGTACGACGCGGGCCCGCGTCCGTCCCCCGGACCCGACGGAGACCACGAACCGAGGAGGAGTGGCCAGTGAAGGTGAGCGTTGTGGGCGCGGCCGGCTACACCGGCGGTGAGCTGCTGCGCCTGGTGCATGCCCATCCCGGGCTGGAGCTGGTGCAGGCGTTCTCGCGGCGGCACGCGGGCCGCCCGGTGGCGGAGGTGCATCCCAACCTCCACCACCTCGCGCTGGCCTTCCGCGCCCCGGAGGAGATGGAGCCGGTCGACGCCGCCTTCCTCGCCCTGCCCTCCGGCGTCTCCGCCGAGGTGGAGGCGGAGATCGGGAAGCAGGCGGCGACCGTCGTGGACCTGAGCCCGGACTTCCGCTTCGGCGGCGTGTCCGCGGACGGGACCCCCTACCGCACCGGCCTGCCCGAGCTGTTCGCGGACGAACTGACCGGCGCCACGCGGATCAGCGTCCCCGGCTGCATGGCCACCGCGGCCGTCCTGGCCCTAACCCCCGTGCAGCGGGCGGGACTGGTGGCCGGCGACGTGGTGGTGGACGCCCGCGCGGGTTCCTCCGGCGCCGGCGCGGAGGCCGGACCGGCCTCGCACCACTCGGAGCGCGGGAACGCCTTCCGGGTGTACAAGCCCGCCGGGCACCGGCACGAGAAGGAGATCGCGGCCCTGGCCGGCGTACGGGCGCGGATGACCGTGACCGCCGTCCCGACGGTGCGCGGGGCGCAGGTGCTCTGCCATGTGACGCCCCCGCGTCCGGTCACCCGGCGGGAGGTGCTGCAGGTGCTGCAACGCGCCTACCGGGACCACCCGTTCGTCCGGATCGTGGCCCGCGGCCGTGGCGTCCACCGGCTGCCCGACCCGCAGTTCCTGGCCGGCACCAACTTCGTGGACCTCGGCTGCGCCGTCGACGAGGACGGCGGCCGGATCGTGCTGGTGGCGGCCCTCGACAACCTGGTGAAGGGCGCGGCCGGCGGCGGGGTGCAGAGCCTGAACGCGGCCCGCGGCCTGCCGCAGACGGCCGGACTGGAGTTCCCGGGGCTGCACCCGGCGTGACCCGGCCCGGACGAGCGGCACACGACAGCGGAGCGGAGACCGAGCGGCATGCGACGACGGGGGGTGAGCGGGACATGGCACAGGAGCTGACCGAGGACCCGGCGGGGGACGCGCCGAACGCGCTGATCGGCGACCTGGCCCCCGGAGAGGTCGTCGTCGTCAAGATCGGCGGCGGCAGCGATCCCGAGCGGGTGCTGGACGAGGTGGCCGAACTGGCCGCCGCCGGCCGGCCGCCGGTGCTGGTGCACGGCGGTGGAGCCGTCGCCGACCGGCTCTCCGCACAGCTCGGCGTGGAGCGCGGGGTGATCAGGTCCCCGGACGGCACGCACAGCCGACGGACGGACGACGCCATGCTCGACGTCATCACCCTCGCCCTGCTCGGGCGGGTGAAACCGCGGCTGGTCGCGGGGCTCCGGGCCCGCGGCACGCGGGCGGTGGGGCTGAGCGGCGCGGACGGCGCCCTGCTCACGGCCACCCGCAAGCCGGCCCTGCGGTCCGTGCAGGACGGCCGGACCGTCCTCATCCGCGACGACCGGTCCGGCCGGATCGAGCACGTCGACCCCGCGCCGGTGCGCGCGGTGCTGGAACGCGGCGACGTCCCCGTCGTCTCCCCGCCGGCCAGCGACACCGCCGGCAACCTCCTCAACGTCGACGCCGACGAGGCCGCCGCCCGGCTCGCCGCCGCCCTCGGCGCGTCGGCGCTCGTCCTGCTCACCGACGTACCCGGCGTCCTCGCCGACCCCGCCGATCCGTCCACCCTGCTCCCGGAGGTGGGCCCGGACCAGCTGACCGGGGACGTCGTCCGCGGACGGATGCGGCACAAGGTGCGGGCCGGGCTGCGCGCCGGCCGGACCGTGGACCGGGTGGCGATCGGCGCCGCGCACGCGTACCGGCCCATCCAGCATGCCCTCTCCGGGGCGGGCACCTGGCTGCGCGACGGGGACCGGGAGGAGCGGCATGGCTGACTTCCGGCGGACCGCCGAGCGGATCCGGCCCCCCGTGCTCCACGCGGACTACCCGGCGTGGCTGCTGCGGACCGCCCTCGGCATCCCCTCCGTCTCCGGCCGGGAACTCCCGGTCGCCCACTTCCTCGCCGACCAGATGACCGCGCTCGGCTTCGACGCGTACGTCGACGAGGTCGGCAACGCGCACGGGATCACCGGCCCGCCCGGCGGCCCCACCGTCATGCTGCTCGGACACATCGACACCGTCCCCGGCCACGTGCCCGTCTGCCAGGTCGGCGACCTGCTGTACGGCCGGGGCGCGGTGGACGCCAAGGGCTCCATCGTCGCCATGATCTGCGCCGCGGCCCGCACCCGGGGGGTGCGCGTCCACGTGGTCGGCGCGGTCGGCGAGGAGGTGGCCGGCTCGGTGGGCGCCCGGCACGTGCTGGAGACCGTGCCGCGCCCGGCCGCGGTGGTGATCGGCGAGCCGAGCGGCTGGGACGGGGTCTGCCTCGGCTACAAGGGCCGTACGGGCATCGGCTACGAGATCAGCCAGCCGCCGCTGCACACCAGCAGCCCCGAACCGACCGCCGTGGAGCGGGCCGCCCGCTTCGCCCACGAGGTGCAGGCGTACCTGCGCGGCCTGACGCCGGACCAGGACGACCCGATCGCGTTCGGCGTCGCCGCCGGGACGCTCGTCCGGCTCCGGGGCGACCTGGCGAGGGCCGAGGCGTTCCTGACCTGCCGGGTGCCGCCCGGCTTCGACTTCGCGGCGCTGGAACGTTTCGCCCGCGCCCTGCCGCACAGCCGGATCTGGGTGGACGAGCGGGTGCCCGGAGTGACCCGGCCGCGCGCCGACCCCGTCGTCAGCCAGCTGCGCGCCGCGATCCTCGCGCACGGCGCCCGCCCCACGCTGAAACGCAAGGCGGGCACCTCGGACATGAACACCCTCGACCCGTGGGGCGTCCCCATGGCCGCCTACGGACCGGGCGACGCCCACCTCGACCACACCACCGACGAACACCTCCCGCTCCCCGACCTGTACCGGGCGATCGACGTCCTGGCCCTCGCCCTGCCCCGGCTCGCGAGCCAGCTCGCGGCGGCTCCGCCGCACGCCCTGGCCTCGCCCGACCTCCTGGAGGCATGATGCAGCTCGACGGGAACGTGGCCCTGATCACCGGCGCCGCCCGCGCCCTGGGCCGCTCGCACGCGCTGGCCTTCGCCCGCGAGGGCGCCGACCTCGTCCTGCTCGACCGCTGCGACCCGGACGGCGGCCCCTACCCGCTGGCCGGCCGGCGCGACCTGGAGGAGACCGCGGACGCCTGCCGCAGGCTCGGCAGCCGGGTGCTCACCGGGGTGGCCGACGTCCGCCACCAGGCGGAGGTGGACAAGGTGGTGGCCGCCGGCCTCGACGAGTTCGGCCGGATCGACGTGCTCCTCAACAACGCGGGCGTGCTCGGGCCGGGCGGCGTACGGACCCACGAACTCACCGAGGAGCAGTGGCAGCTCGCCCTCGACGTCAACCTGGGCGGCACCTGGCGGTGCTGCCGGGCGGTCCTGCCGCACATGGTGGCGCAGGGCGGCGGGACCATCGTCAACACCGCCTCCACCGGCGGGCTCGTCGCCTTCGAGCGGTACGCCAACTACGTCGCCTCCAAGCACGGCGTGATCGGCCTGACCAAGTCCATCGCGCTGGAGTACGGCCGCCACGGCGTGCGGGCCAACGCCGTCTGCCCGACCACCGTCGCCGACGACCCGGCCCTGCGCACCGGCAGCACCCGCGCGGTCGCCGCCTCCCTGGGCGCCGGTCTCGACGACTACGAGACCACCTCGGCGTCCCTGCATCCCCTCGGCCGGCTGGTCACCGCGGCCGAGGTGTCGGCGGCCTGCCTCTGGCTGGCGGGCCCGCACTCCGGCGGCGTCACCGGCACCGAGCTGGTGGTCGACGGCGGCTTCACGGCCCACTGAACCGCCCGTCACCGATCTGCCCGGTACGGAACCGCCCGCCCCCGAACCGCGCACCACTGAACCGCTCATCGCTGTACCGCCCCGCCCCGTCGTACCGCCGCGTGCGCCCCGCGCACGTGCCCCGCCGCGCCCCGAACGGCCCCACCCACCCGACGAGGAGTGCTCTGCCATGGACCTGCCCACCGAGCAGCCGCGGAACCGGCCGGACACGCCGGTGGCCGACGCGGCGGCACCCGACCTCGCCTCCCTGCGCTCCCGGCTCGCCGGACTGAGCCCGGAGCGGCGCCGGCTGGTGGAACGGCTGCTGGCCCGCCAGGGCTCGAACCTCGGCATCACCCGCCGCGCGGGCGGGACGGCGGAAGCCCCCTGCTCCTTCGAGCAGGAGCGCCTGTGGTTCATGTACGAACTGCTGACCCGGCGTGAGATCTTCCACGTCCCCGTCGCCCTCCGGCTCGACGGCGCCCTCGACCCCGACGCGCTGGAGCGGGCCCTCCAGCACCTCGTCCAGCGGCACGAGGCCCTGCGGACCGTCTTCCGGCAGCGCGACGGCCGGCCCCAGCAGGTCGTCCTCGACCGGATGGCGATCACGCTCGACCGGGTCGACTGCCGCGCCGCATCCGACCCGGCCGCCGACGCGAGGCGCCAGGCGTCCGCGCTGGTCACCGAGGACTTCGACCTCGCCGAAGGCCCCCTGCTGCGCTGCACCCTGTACCGGACGGGGGAGCGCGGGCACCTGCTGGCCCTGGTGCAGCACCACATCGTGTCCGACACCTGGTCGCTGGGCATCCTGCTCGACGACCTCGGCAAGCTGTACGCCCGCGAGCTCGGCGAACCGGTGGACCTGCCCCCGCTCGACCTGCACTACCCCGACTTCGCCGCATGGCAGCGCGCCACGGTCGACGGCGAGACCATGCGGCGCACCCTCGACCACTGGCGGGAGCGGCTGGACGGCGCCCCGGACGCCCTCGACCTGCCCACCGACCGGCCACGGCCGGCGATCCGCGGCAGCCAGGGGGAGTTCCACCACGTGCGCTTCGGCGCCGACCTGGTCGCCGGACTGCGCGAGCTGGCCCGGCAGCACGACACGACCCTGCTGGGCGCCTTCCTCGCCGGCTACATCGCCCTGCTGTCCCGGCTGGTGCGCGCGGACTCGGTGGTCGTCGGCGTCCCGGTGGCCGGCCGGCCGCGCCCCGAACTCCAGCGGATGATCGGGTACTTCCTGAACTGGCTGCCGATCCACGTCCAGGTCGGCGACCGGCCCGACCTGCACACCCTGGTGCGCCGCACCGGAGCCGCCCTGGCCGACGCGATGACCCACCAGGACGTGCCGTTCGACATGCTGGTGCGCGAGCTCAGGACCGCGCGCCGGCCGGGCGAGACCCCGGTCTTCCAGACCTCGTTCTCGCTGCGCGACGGCGCCCCCACCCCGCCCGCCATGCCCGGCCTGGACATCTCCCTCGCCGAACTCGACGGCGGCGCCACCCACTACGACCTGATGGCCGAGCTGTGGTGCGAGGGCGACGAGGTCGTCGGCTACCTGCCCTACGACGACGAACTGCTCGACGCCCGGACGGTGGCCCGCTGGGCCCGCTGGCTGGAGACCCTGCTGCGCGCCGGACTCGCCGCCCCCGGCACCCCCGTCGCCGACCTGGAGATCCTCGCGCCCGACGAGCGGACCGTGCTCCCCGCCCGCGGCCTCGCCCGCACCGGGGACCCCCGCCCGGCGGAGCCGACCCTGCACGCCGCGTTCGCCGCCCAGGCCGCGCTGCGCCCGGACGCCCCCGCCGTCAGCGACGAACGGCAGCGGCTCACGTACGCCGAACTGTCCGCCCGCGCCGACCGGATCGCCGCGGCCCTGCAGGCGCGCGGCGCGGGCCCCGGCGGCATCGTCGGCCTGGTCCTCGACCGCACCGCCGACCTCCCCGCCGCCGTCCTCGGCGTGCTCCGGACGGGGGCCGCCTATCTGCCGGTGGACCCGGAGAACCCCGCCGACCGCACCGCCGACCAGTTCGCCGAGTGCGGGGTGCGCACCGTGCTCGTCACCCCGGACACCGCGTCGGCGCCCGCGCTCGGCACCCCCGGCGAGGGCCCGGACACCGTCGTGCTGGACTGGACGGACCCCGCGTGGACGGACGGACCGGCCGTGCCCGCCGCCGTCGACGTCCCCCCGGACGCGCCCGCGTACGTCATCTACACCTCCGGCTCCACCGGTCGCCCCAAGGGCGTGCTGGTCACCCACCGCAACGTGACCCGGCTGCTGGCCGCCTGCGGCGAGCACCTGCGGCTCGGCCCGGACGACGTGTGGACGCTGTTCCACTCGTACGCCTTCGACTTCTCCGTCTGGGAGATCTGGGGCGCGCTGCTGCACGGCGGCCGGCTGGTCGTCGTCCCGCAGTGGGCCACCCGCGCCCCCGACGTGTTCGCCGGCCTGGTGCGCGACGAGGGCGTCACCGTCCTCAGCCAGACCCCCTCCGCGTTCGGCCAGGTCAGCGAGACGCTGCTGAAGGACCCCGCACCGACGGCGCTGCGGTACGTCGTGTTCGGCGGCGAGGCCCTCGACCACACCGCGCTCCGCCCGTGGACGGCGGTCCACGGCGACCGGCGGCCCGAACTGGTCAACATGTACGGGATCACCGAGACCACCGTGCACGTCACCGTGCGGCCGGTGCGCGAGAAGGACCTGGACGAGCCCGCCTCCCTGATCGGCCCGCCGCTCCCCGACCTGTCGCTCTACCTGCTCGACGCGTCGCTGCGCCCGGTCGGCCCCGGCGTGCCCGGCGAGATCTTCGTCGGCGGGGACGGCGTCGCCCTGGGGTACGTCGGCAACCCCGCGCTCACCGCGGACCGCATGCTGCCCGACCCGTTCGCCGGCCGCCCCGGCGCCCGCATGTACCGCAGCGGCGACCTGGCGGTCCTCCGCGACGACGGCGAACTGGTCTACCTGGGACGCGGCGACGACCAGGTGAAGGTCCGCGGCCACCGCGTCGAGCCGGGCGAGGTGCGGGCCGCCCTCGACGCCCTCGACACCGTCGCCCGCGCCGCCGTGGTGCTGGAGCGGGACCGGGTCGGGGCGGCCGTCCTCGCCGGCTACGTCGTGCCCGCCGACGGCGCCCGGACCACCGGCACCGCCATCCGCCGGGCGCTGCTCCGCACACTGCCGGAGTGGATGGTGCCCGCCTCGGTCACCGTCCTCGACGAGCTGCCGCTGACCCGCAACGGCAAGCTGGACCGCCAGGCCCTCGCCGACCATCGGACCCGCGCGGAGTCCGCCGGGCCGCGCGGCGAGGCCCCGCGCGGCGAGACGGCACGGCAGCTGGCCGCCCTCTGGTGCGACCTGCTCGGCGTCCCCGCCGTGGGCGGCGAGGACAGCTTCTTCGAGCTCGGCGGGCACTCCCTGATGGTCATGCACCTGGTCGCCCGGATCCGCACCGCGCTCGGCGTCGAGCTGCCGATGGAGACCCTGTTCCGCTGCCCCCGGCTGCAGATGCTGGCCGACGCCGTGGACGAGGCGCGCGCCGCCGCCGCGCCCGCCCCCGCCCCCGAGCCGACGGCGGACGCCTCGGCCGAACTCGCCGCGGTCCGCGCGGAGCTGGCCGCCCGCTGCGCGGCGATCCCCCGCCCCGGGCCGCGTGCCGAGGCGGACCGGAACACCGTCCTGCTCACCGGCGCCACCGGCTTCGTCGGACGGTTCGTGCTCGCCGCCCTGCTGGCCGACGGCGCCCGGGTGGTCTGCCTGGTCCGCGGCGGCGCCGGCGCCCGCGCCAGGCTGGTGGCGGGCATGACGGACCTCGGCCTGTGGGACGAGGGGCACGCCGGCCGGCTGGAACTCGTGGACGGCGACATCGCCGCACCCGGCCTCGGCCTCTCCCGCGCGGACCGCGACCGGCTGGCCCAGGAGGCCGGCCGTCTCATCCACGCCGCCGCCTGGGTCAACCACGTCTACCCGTACGAGGAGCTGGCCGCCGCCAACACCCACTGCGTGGCCGGCCTGCTGGAACTGGCCGCCCTCGGCCGCCGCGCCACCCTCACCCTGGTGTCCACCAGTTCGGTGGCCGACTCCGCCGCCCACCCGCCCGGCTCCACCGTGCCCCCCGGGCCGCTGCGCGCCCTGCCGTCCGCCGCCAACGGCTACGTACGGTCCAAGGCGATGGCCGAGCAGTACCTCCACCTGGCGGCCGAACTCGACGTGCCCGCCGTGGTGATCCGCATCCCCAGCGTCTTCGGCGACCTGCGGCGCCGCCAGATCAACCCCGCCGACGCGGTGTGGAGCTGGACCCGCGCCATGATCGACACCGGCCGCTTCCCGGAGAGCTTCGCGCAGGACGGCAACGAACTCTTCCAGGCGCTGCCCGCCGACGCCGTCGCCCGCGCCGTGCTGCTGGCCGACCAGGACCACACCGAGGCCGGCACCCGCTACCTGGACGCCGTCCCGTCCGCCGCCGGCACCACCCGCGACCTGGTGGACGCGATCCGCGCCGCCGGCCACGAGCTGACCCCCTGCCCCGACCGGGAGTGGTACGCCGCGGTCAGCGGCCTCGACCCCGACCGGGTCTGGGTGGCCGGCATCGCCGGCCGGGCCGCCGCCGCCCTCGCCGCGGACCCCGCCGCCGCGGCCCCCCGCACGCTGCGCCGCTTCACCGCCCCCCGCGCACCGGGCGGGCTGGCCGAACTGCTGCGCACGCGGGCCCTGAACGCCCCGGCCGACCTGGCCGGGTACGTCCGGACGCTCGAAGCGTCCTCTCCGGCGGCCCGGACCGGCCGGGAGCACGTCCGGCCATCGCACGACTGACCAGCAGAACAGCACATCACCGCGTCATCGATGGGAGTGGGAGTGAGTACGGACGAGCGTACGTACCTCGTGGTGCGCAACCACGAGGACCAGTACTCGATCTGGCCCGCCGGGCAGGACATCCCGGACGGCTGGACCGCGGAGGGCTTCGACGGACCCAAGAGCAACTGCCTGGCGCACATCGCCGAGGTATGGACCGATCTGCGGCCGCTGAGCCTGCGCGGCGCCGGTGTCGACAAGGGAGCGGAACGAGTTGGCTGAGAACGTGCAGAACCTGTCCGTGGCTCCGGACGCGTCCGCGGAGCCCCTCGCCGTGATCGGCATGAGCTGCCGGTTCGCCCCCGACCTCGACACCCCCGGCCGGCTCTGGGACTTCCTGCGGGCCGGACGCAGCGCCGTGGGCGAGATGCCCGACCGCCGCTGGAACCCGTACGAGATCGACAGCCGCACCCGCGACATCCTGCGCAGGACCACCCGCAAGGGGTCGTTCATGCAGGACATCGAAGGCTTCGACGCCGAGTTCTTCCAGATCACCCCCCGCGAGGCCGAGTACATCGACCCGCAGCAGCGGATCATGCTCGAAATGGCCTGGGAGGCGCTCTGCGACGCCGGCATCCCGCCGACGTCGCTGGCGGGCACCGACGCCGGCGTCTACGTGGCGGCGAACTCCAACGACTACGGCCGCCGCCTGCTGGAGGACCTGGACCGCACCGGCGCCTGGGCCGTCAACGGCACCACCTTCTACGGCATCGCCAACCGCATCTCGTACTTCCTCGACACCCACGGCCCCAGCATGGCCGTGGACACCGCCTGCGCCGGCTCGCTCACCGCCCTGCACGTGGCCGGCCAGGCCCTGCACAGCGGCGACACCGACCTGGCCATCGTCGGCGGCATCAACGTCATGGCCTCGCCGGCCCTCGTCGTCGCCCTGGACGCCGCCTCCGCCACGTCCCCCGACGGGCGCAGCAAGTCCTTCGACAAGGCCGCCGACGGCTACGGCCGCGGCGAGGGCGGCGGCGTCGTCGTCCTCAAGCGCCTCTCCGACGCGCTGCGCGACGGCGACCCGGTGCACGGCCTCGTCATCGGCAGCGGCGTCTTCCAGGACGGCCGCTCCGACGGGATGATGGCACCCGACGGCGCCGCCCAGCAGCGCATGCTGGAGGAGATCTACCGGCGGGCCGGCGTCGACCCGGGCACCGTGCAGTACGTCGAGGCGCACGGCACCGGCACCCGGCTCGGCGACGCCGCGGAGGCCCAGGCCATCGGCAACGTCTTCGGCCCCGGCCGCGACGGCGACAACCCGCTGCTGATCGGCACCCTCAAGCCGAACGTCGGCCACGTCGAGGCCGCCTCCGGCATCGCCGGCGTCATCAAGGTCCTGCTCGGCATGCGCCACGGCGAGCTGCCGCCCAGCCCGCACGAGGAGCCCGACCCCGAACTCGGCCTGGAGGCCGCCGGACTGCGCCTGGTCGCCGAACCCACCCCGTGGCCGCGCGGCGAGCACGGCATGCGCGCCGGCGTCTCCAGCTATGGCGTCGGCGGCTCGATCGCCCACGCCATCCTCCAGCAGGCCCCGGAGCGCCCGGCCGCCCCGGAGCGCCCCGCCGCCGCGCGCCCCGCCCGGCCCTGGGTGCTCCCCGTCTCCGCCGCCTCCGAGCAGGGCGTACGCGGCCTGGCGGGCGCGGTCGCCGACTGGGTACGGGCCCACCCGGAGACCCGGCTGGACGACCTCGCCCACACCCTGACCGCCCGCCGCGCCCACCTGGCGCACCGCGCCGCGGTCGTCGCCGACAGCACCGGCGAACTGCTCGCCGGGCTGGACGCGCTGGCCGGCGGCGAGACGACGCCGTCCGCCGCCCTCGGAGCCGCGTCCGCGTTCGGCGACGGCGGCGCGGCCGGACCGGCCTGGGTGTTCTCCGGCCACGGCGCCCAGTGGGCCGGCATGGGGCAGGAACTGCTCACCACCGAGCCGGTGTTCGCCGAGGTCATCGACAGTCTCGCCGCCGTCTTCGCCGAGGAGCTCGGCTGGACCCCGCGCGAGGCGATCGAGGCCGGCGGCCCCTGGACGGTCACCCGCACCCAGGCGATGACCTTCGCCATGCAGGTCGCCCTCGCGGAGGTGTGGACGGACCTCGGGCTGCGCCCCGGCGCGGTCATCGGCCACTCGGTCGGCGAGATCGCCGCCGCCGTGGTCGCGGGCACCCTGGACCGGACCGAGGCGGCGCGCTTCGCCTGCCGCCGCGCGCGGGCCCTGGAACAGGTCGCCGGCCGCGGCGCCATGGCGATGGTGCCGCTGTCCTTCGCCGACGCCGAGCGGCGGGTCGCCGGCCGGGACGGCGTGGTCGCGGCGATCGCCGCCAGCCCGCTGTCCACCGTGGTGTCCGGCGACACCGACGCCGTCGATGCCCTGCTGGCCGAACTGGCCGCCGAGGGCGTCCAGGCCCGCCGGGTGAACACCGACGTCGCCTTCCACAGCCCGCACGTGCACGACGTGCTCGACGAGGTCCGGCGGGCCGCCGGCGAGCTGCGCGCCGCCACCCCCCGGGTGACGCTCTACAGCACCGCCCTCCAGGACCCGCGCTCGGACGCGCGCCGCGAGGGCGAGTACTGGGCCGCCAACCTGGCCGAGCCGGTCCGCTTCCACCAGGCCGTGCGCGCCGCGCTCGACGACGGCACCCGGGTCTTCCTGGAGGTCTCCTCGCACCCGGTGGTGGCCCACTCCATCACCGAGACCGCGCTGGACGCCGGCGTCACCGACGCCCAGGTGGCGATCACCCTGCGCCGGGACCAGCCGGAGCAGCGCACCGTGCTCGCGAACCTGGCCCGGCTGCACAGCCTCGGCAGCCCGGTCGCCTGGTCGTACGACGGCGAGCTGGTCGACGTCCCGGCGGTGCGCTGGCGGCACCGGCCCTACTGGATCTTCCCGGACCACGCGCCGGAGCGGGGCGCCGGCTTCGGCCACGACCCGGAGACCCACACCCTCATCGGTTCGCGCACCACGGTCGCCAGCGCCCCCGTCCAGCGGGTCTGGCAGACCGAGCTGCACATGGAGAACCGCCCCTACGCGCAGTCGCACAAGGTCGTCGGCGTGGAGACCGTGCCCGCGTCGGTGGTGCTCAACTCGTTCATCCGGGCCGCCACCGCCGAGGGCGAACCGCCGTGCGGCCTGCGGGACATCGTCTTCCGCATCCCGCTGGCCGCGCACCCGACCCGGGTGGTGCAGGTGGTGATGGAGCAGGACAAGGTCCGCATCGCCAGCCGCATCAAGCGCGACCAGGACGGCGGCGACGTCCGGGACGACGAGTGGCTGACCCACACCACCGCCACCGTGGTGCACGAGCCGGAGGTCGGCGCCACCCCGATGGAGGACCTGGACGCCATCCGGTCCCGCTGCCCGGTGTCGTGGACCTGGGCGAAGGTCGACGGGATCTTCCGGACCATGGGCGTGGACGGCTACACCTTCCCCTGGGTCGTGGAGGAGCTGCTGCGCGGCGACGGCGAGCAGCTGTCCACCATCACCGTGGACCACACGCCGAAGCTGCACCCGTCCAGCTGGACGGCGGTCATCGACGCCGCGCTGACCGCCAGCGGCGTCCTGGTGATGGACGAGGACTCCAACGTCCTGCGGACCTGCTCGCACCTGGAGTCGCTGGCCTTCGTCGGCCCCCCGCCGCCCCGGATCCACGTGCACACCGTCCGTGACCCGCGCACCCCGGACACCATCAGCATGACGGTGTCCGACGAGAGCGGCACGGTGGTCTGCGAGGCCCGCGGGCTGCGCTACGTCAAGGTCCAGGACATCGGCTCCGGGGCGGTCGGCCCGCGCGACCTGGTGCACGAGCTGGTCTGGGAGCCGGTCGAGGTGCCGGCCGACGCCCGGGTGCCCGGCAGGGCCCTGCTGGTCGGCGCGTCCGCCGGCGGTGCCGAGCTGGCCGAGGCGCTGGTCGCGCGCGGCGTGGAGACCCGGACGGCGGACGACGCGACCTCGCTCGGCGACGGCTCGCTGACCTCCGACGACGTGGTCGTCGTGGCCCCCGAGGCGCTGCTGCCCGGGGAGGCTCCCGAGCAGGCCGCCCGCCGCTGCGCGCAGGCGCTGGTCGACGCGGTGCAGCAGGTGGCGGCGATCCCGGACGAGCGCCGCCGCCCGAAGGTGTGGGCGCTCACCCGCGAGGTCCGCACGGGCCGCACCGAGGCCGCGCTCGCCCACGCCCCGCTGTGGGGCGCCGGGCGCATCGTCGCCGGTGAGCGCCCCGACCTGTGGGGCGGGACGATCGATGTCTCCGAGGGCGTCGAGCCGCAGCAGGTGGCCTGGCTGATCGGCGCCCTGCCGCCCGCCGAGGACGTGCTGTCCCTCGCCCCCTCGGGCGTCTCGGCGGCCCGGCTGCGGCAGGTCGAGCGGCCCGCGGAGCGCGAGCCGGTGGACTGCCGTCCCGACGGCACGTACCTGGTCACCGGCGGTCTGGGCGCGCTCGGCCTGGAGGCCGCGCGGCACCTGGTCGAGCAGGGCGCCAGGCGGCTGGTGCTCATCGGCCGCCGGGGCCTGCCGTCCCGGTCGGAGTGGGACCGGGTGGAGGACCCCGCGGTGGCGGCGCAGATCGCGGAGGTGGTCGCCCTGGAGGCGGCCGGTGCCACCGTGCGCGTGCTGCGGCTGGACATCTCCGACGCCGAGGCGACGGCCCGCGCCCTCGACCCGGGCGCCCTGGACATGCCGCCCGTGCGCGGCATCGTGCACTGCGCCGGCGTGGTGTCCGACGCGCTGGTGGAGAAGACCGGCATGGCGAACCTGGACACCACCATGGGGCCGAAGGCCGACGGCGCGATGGTCCTGCACCGGCTGTTCCCGGCCGGCACGCTGGACTTCTTCACCATGTTCTCCTCGTGCGGCCAGCTGGCCCGGCTCACCGGCCAGGTCAGCTACGCCTCCGCGAACTCCTTCCTGGACGCGCTCGCCGCGCTGCGGCGCTCCCAGGGCGAGCCGGGCACGACCAGCTTCGCCTGGGCGCAGTGGATCGGCCGCGGCATGGGCGAGACGACCGGCAGGGCGACGATCCTGGAGGCCGAGTCCCGCGGCCTCGGCGGCATCACGGTCTCCGAGGCGCTGCGCAGCTGGGCGTACGCGGACCGGTTCGGGCTGCCGTACGTCGCGGTGATGCGGGTCATGCCGGACCACACGCTGCCGGTGTTCTCGCACCTCTCGGTGACCGACGCCGGCGCGGAGAGCACCGGCGGGGGCGGCGTCGACTGGGCCACGGTGCCGGCGGAGGAGCTGCCGGAGCTGGTGCTGAAGGAGACGCACGAGCAGGTGGCGGCCGAGCTGAACCTGGCGGTGGACGACATCGCGATCGACCGGCCGCTGCTGGAACTCGGTGTCGACTCCGTCCTCACGGTGGCGCTCCGGGTGCGGTTGCACCGGTGCTTCGCGGTGGACCTGCCGCCGACGATCCTGTGGAGCAACCCGACGGTCCGCGCGCTGGCCGAGTTCCTCGCCACCGAGGTCGGCGGCGGGGACGGTGGCGGGGACGGCGGTGACGACGCCGGACTCCCGGCTCCCGAGGCCGGGTCGGCGGGCACGGAGCGGCGGGAGGCGGTCGCGGTGAGCGCCGGCTGACCCTCCGGACGACCGGGGTGGCGACGACCTCGCCACCCCGGGCACGGCCGGGCCCCGGGGGCGGCGCACCCCGCCGTCCCCGGGCCCCGGGCCGATGTAGTTTCTTCGAAAAGTCGACAGCCGTGCGATGTAGTGTTCGTAGTATGATGACCCGAACGATCGAGGGTGCTGTGTTCATGTCGAACCGCCAGGGGAGCCGAGCATGCCGGATCAGGACATGGTGCTGATCGATACGTCGACGCCCAGGGGCCTGCGGGCCGATCACTTCGCCCGGCACGGCTGGGAACACGGCCGGCTGCGCGTGCCGGCGGAGGGCACCGACTGGAAGCGGTTCGCCTCCGCGTGGGACGAACTGGTCCCCGACGCGTACCTCGGCGGGGAACGGTGCCGCAGGAACCGCAGGTTCGGGCGGGTGCTCGCCCACCGCGACGGCACGCTGGAGCCGCTGCGCGGCACCGAGTTCTTCCAGAGCAAGGAGATCAACCGCACCTTCGGCGACCAGCTGCGCGTCTTCGAGCCGCTGACCGACACCGTGCTGGCCGACCGGCTCTTCCCCCGGATCCTGCGGGAGACCCTCGGCCTGGTCAACGAGGTGGCCGGCCGGCAGGACTGGGAGCTCGGCATCCACCTCATCCGCGTCCTCGCGGACGCCGGCCAGGGCTCCGAACCCGCCCCGGAGGGACGCCACTCGGACGGCCACTCGTACGTGGCCATCCACCTGATCGACCGCCACCGCTGCGTCGGAGGCCGCAACCAGGTGTTCCGCAACGGCGAACCCGACGCCTGCCACACGGTCACCATGACCGAGCCGCTGGAGACGCTGATCCTGTCCGACACGACGATGCAGCACGACGTCAGCGAGATCCGGCCCGACGGGACCGCCGGATCGGCCTGGCGCGACACCATGATCGTCGACTTCAACACCGTGCCCGATCCGGCCGGAGTCCCGGGCCGCACCCACGGCTCGCTCCGGTGACTGGGGGAGTGATGACGAGCCACCTGGCAACCGCCACCGCACCGGCCGGCCCCGCGCCCGGCCCCCGCGTCCACGTCCTGCCCGCCACGGCGCCGGCCCCGGAGTTCCGGCTGATCGGCCTCGACGACCTGCTCAACAACCGTGCCGTCACCGGCACCCACGACCTCGACTCCGGCCGGCTCAACGCCTGGGGGAACTCCTTCCCGGCCGGCGAGCTCCCGGCCCCCGGCACCGTGACCGAGGTGGCCGGCGTCCCCTTCCTCTGGCCCCGCGCCCACGCCGGCGGGGACAACGTGCGCTGCGAGGGCCAGGTCGTCGACGTCCCGCCGGGCCGGTACGACTGGATCCACCTGCTCGCCGCCTCCGAACGGCGCAGCGAGGACACCCTCTGGGCGCACTACGACGACGGGCACGCCGACCCGCTCCGGGTGGGGATCTCCGACTTCCTCGACGGCACCCCCGCGTTCGGCGAGCTCCCCGCCTTCCGCACCGCGCGGATGCACTACCCGCACCACGTCCAGGAGCGGCTGCCCACCACCATGTGGCTGACCCGGGTGGGGCTGCCGCGCCGTGGCACCCTCCGCTCCCTCCGGCTGCCCCGGTCGGTCGCGATGCACGTCTTCGCGCTCACCCTGCTGACGGCGACCGACGTACGACGCGCGGAGGAGGACCCGGCATGACCACCACCGACACCACCGGTACCCCTGACACCACCGGCACCGCCGGCCCGACCGGAACCACCTGCACCGCCGACCCGACCGGAACCGCCGGCCCCGACGGCGCCGCGGGCCCCGGCGCCCGGCCCGTACGGCTCTGGACGCGCGACCTCGGCAGCTGCCTGCACGGCACCCTGGCGACGGCGCTGATCCACGACGGGCACGACCCGGTCACCGTCCTGGGCGCCCCGTGGGAGTTCCGCCGCCGGCCCGGCGCGTGGAGCTCCGAGGAGTACTTCTTCCTCGCGGAACCCGACTCGCTGGCCCGGCGGCTCGCCCTCCACCACCCCTTCGAGTCGTCCTGGCACCGCGGCGAGGGCCTGGACGACCTGCGCGAGGCACTGGCCGCCGGCGTGCTGCCCATCGCGGCGGTTGACAACTTCCACCTGCCGTTCCGCCCCGCCTTCCACGACGTGCACGCCGCGCACCTGCTGGTCGTCTACCGGATCACCGACACCGAGGTGTACGTCTCCGACGCCCAGCCGCCCGCCTTCCAGGGACCCATCCCCGTCGCCGACTTCCTGGCGAGCTGGGGCTCGCTCAACCCGCCGGACGACGCGGACGTGTTCTTCAGCGCCAGCCCCAGCGGCCGGCGCTGGCTGAGCACCCGCATGGCGGGCCCCGTCCCGAAGCCGGACGCCGCATGGGTCGGCCACGTCATCCGGGAGAACACCGCCCGCTACCGGCAGGGGACCACCGAACCGGTCCAGACGGGCCTTGCGGGCCTGCGGCACTACCTCGACCAGCTGTGCGCCGTCCCGCCGGGCGGCGCCGCCGCGGCCGAGGCCCTGAGCGAGCTGTACGTCATCAGCTGGAACATCCAGGCCCAGAGCGGACTGCACGCGGAGTTCCTGCGCGCCCGCGCGGTGGAGTGGCAGCTCCCCGAACTCGCCGAGGCCGCGGCCGGGGTGGACGCCGTCGCGCACGGCTGGACGGGGGTGCGCATGACCGGAGCGCACGCCCGGGTCTGGGACCGGCAGCGGCCCGGCGAGCTGCGCCGGCACGCCACCGTCCTCGTCCGCCGCCTCGAAGCCGCCCTCGACCTGCTCGACCTCGCGGCCGACGCGCTGTCCCGGCGCGGCTGACCCCCACCGGCCGACGCCCCCCACCGCCGACGGCCCGCACCCCCGAACGCCGACGGCCCGCACCGCCGACGGTCCGCACCCGAGACCGATCCGTACGCCGACGATCCGCACCCGAGACCGATCCGCACGCCGACGATCCGCACGCCGACGATCCGCACGCCGACGATCCGCACCGAGAGCGATCCGCGCCGCCGCGAGCACGGCACGGATCGGAAAGGGCCCCCGTGGACACAACCGCCATGCCGATAGCCGTGGTCGCCTCCCGGATCCGCCGCGAGGAGCGCCTGATCCTGGAGGCGTTCGAGCGGCGCGGCCTGCGCTGCGAGCACGTCGACCCCCGCAGGCTGCGGCTCCACCTCGCCGACGGCCGGCCGCCCTACCGCGCCGCCCTCATGCGCGAGGTCAGCCACAGCCGGTCCGCGTCCGTCGCGGCCACCCTGGAGGCGCTCGGCGTCCCCGTGCACAACCGCCCGGCGGTCCTGGAGACCTGCGGCGACAAGCTCCGCACGGCGCTCGCCTTCCGCACCGCCGGGCTGCGGATGCCGCGGGCCGCCGTCGCCTGGGGCACCGGCTCCGCGCTGGAAGCGCTGCCCGAGCTCGGCTACCCCGTGGTGATCAAGCCCGTCACCGGTTCGTGGGGACACCTGACCGCCCGCGTCCACGACCGGGAGCAGGGCCGGACCGTCCTGGAACACCGCGCCGCGCTGCCCAACCCGCAGCAGCACGTCTACTACCTCCAGGAGCACATCGACAAGCCCGGCCGGGACATCAAGGCGTACGTCGCCGGCGACCGCGTCGTCTGCGCCATCTACAAGAACGCCGTCGACGACTGGCGGACCAACACCGCCATCGGCGGCGCCGCCACCCCCTGCCCGATCACCCCCGAACTGACCAAGCTCGCGGTGGCGGCGGCGCACGCGGTCGGCGGCGGGTTCCTCGGCGTCGACCTGCTCGTCGACCGGCAGGAGGGGCTGTACGCGAACGAGGTCAACCACACCCCCGAGTTCCACGGCGCCGTCGACGCGACCGGCATGGACGTCGCGGGCGAGATCGCCGACTGGTTCGCCGCCGAGGTCGAGGCGGCCGAGGGCGCGGCGGCATGAGCGCCGCCGGCGACCGCCCCCCGCTGCTCGCCCTGTGGAGCGCGCCCCGCTCCCGCTCCACCGCCTTCTTCCGGATGATGGTGGAGCGCCAGGACCTCGTCACGCTGCACGAACCGCACTGCAACATCGCCAACGACGGCGGCACCGAGGTCGACGGCCGCACCGTGCGCTCCACGGACGACCTCACCGACGCGCTGCTCGCGCTCTCCGCCCGGCGGCCGGTGTTCTTCAAGGACACCACCGACTGCGTCTACGACTCGATCCTCGCGCGCCCCGACTTCCTCAAGGGCGCCCGGCACGCCTTCCTGCTCCGCCACCCGCGGGAGATCATCCCGTCGTTCGCGGCGCTCAAGCCGGACATGGCCCGCCACGAGGTGGGCGTCGAGTACCTGGACCGGATCCACCGCGCGGTGCTCGACGCCGGCGGCGACCCGGTGGTCCTGGACTCCGACGACTTCGTCGACCGCCCCGAGGCCACCGTACGGGCGTACTGCGCCGCGGTCGGCCTGCCCTTCCGCGCCGACGCGCTGCGCTGGCAGCCGGGGGAGCGGCCGGAGTGGAGCCAGTCCGCCCGCTGGCACACCGACGTCAGCGCCAGCTCCACGGTGCGGCGCCGGGAGCGGACGTACGCCAGGACGATCGACGACGACCCGCTGCTGCGGAGCTACCACGACCACCACCTGCCGTTCTACACCCGGTTGTGGGAGCGGCGGCTCCGGATCTCCTGACCACCCGCCGACGCGCACCCGACCGCCGCGCGCAGGCCGACCGAAACCGAAAGGCACCGTAGATGATCATCTCGAAGCCGCCGTTCTGTCCGGTGCGGTTCCACGACTCCGACCTGCTCGACTCGGGTTTCCACGCCGCGACGGACATGCACGCCCTCTGGGCCGACCTGCGGGAGAACCAGCCGCTCTACCGGGCGGAACCAGGCGGCGGCCGGGAGCCGTTCTGGGTCGTGACCCGCCACGAGGACGTCAGCCGCGTCCTGCGCAACCACGGGGAGTTCTCCTCCCGGCGCGGCACCATCCTGTGCGTCCTCGACCTCGACACCCCGGACATCGCGACCGACAACATGATGGCCGACACCGACCCGCCGCGGCACCGCGAGTTCCGCGAGCCGCTGAACAAGGCGTTCGCCCCCTCCGTGGTCGCCACCCAGGAGAAGCTGCTCCGGGACCTGTCCCGGGACCTGATCCTGACGACCCTCGACGCCGGCGTGTACGACATCGCGCACAAGACGATGATGTTCCCGATGGCCGTCACCGGCACCCTCATGGGCCTGCCCCCCGAGTCCTGGGAACGGCTCGCCGAACTGGTCATGATGACGATCGCCTACGACGACCCGGACTACTCCGCCGGCGGCGCCCAGGCCACCGTGCGCCAGGCCCGGCACGAACTCTTCGAGTACTTCCAGAAGGAGTACGCCCGCCGAAGCCGCGACGACGTCGACCCCGACGTCATCGGCGCCATGGTGGCGATGGACCTGTCCGAGGGCCCGATGACCCAGGAACAGGTCCTCCTCAACGCCTTCGTGCTGCTCATCGGCGCCAACGTCACCACCCCGCACGCCCTGTGCACCCTGATGACGGTCATGGCCGAGCACCCGGAGCAGTTCGAGGCGGTGCGGCGGGACCCCGGGCTCCGCGCCTCCTGCCTGCAGGAGCTGCTGCGCTGGTCGTCCCCGGTGACCGCCCTCATGCGGTACGCCGTCAAGGATGTGGAGATGCACGGGAGGACCATCCGGGCCGGCGAGCCCGTCAGCGCCTGGATCGGCTCCGCCAACCGCGACGAGCGCGTCTTCCCCGACCCGTACCGCTTCGACGTCGCCCGCCGCCCCAACAAGCACCTCGCGTTCGGCCTCGGCCCGCACTACTGCATCGGCGCCGGCCTCGCCAAGGTCGGACTGGAGATCTTCCTCGACGAACTCCTCGACCTGGTCGACACCGTGGAGATCGCCGGCGAGGTGCGCCACGTCGCCTCCCACTTCGTCCCCGGCTACAAGAGCATGCCGGTCCGCTTCACCCCCCGGACCTCCGCGCGGTGACCGGGCACCCCGTCCAGCACTCCGGCGCACGGCTCTGGTTCGACCGCCGCTTCCGCTCCGCCGCCGCGACGCACAGCCTGTACTGCTTCCCCTTCGCGGGCGGCTCCGCGACCTACTACGCCGACTGGGCGGAGCACTGCGCCGGCCCCGTCCAGCTGGTCCCGGTCCTCCTGCCCGGCCGCGGCGCCAGGATGACCGAGCCGTCCGCGAAGGACATGATCGAGCTCGCCGACGAGATCGCCGGGACCATCGCCGGCGAACCCGGCCGGGTGCTGCTCTACGGCCACAGCATGGGCGCCATCCTCGCCTTCGAGGTCGCCAGGCGACTGCGCGACCTCGGCCGGGAGGTCGAGCACCTGTTCGTGAGCGGCCGGCCCGCGCCGACGATCGTCCGGCCGAAGGAACCCGTCAGCGACCTGCCCCGGGCCGCCTTCGTCCAGATGCTGCGCGACTACGGCGCCGCGGACCCGACGATCCTCGAACACGACGAACTCCTCGACCTGCTCATGCCCATGATCAGAGCCGACTTCGCGATGATCGAGGGCTACCGCTGCCGGCCGCTGCCGCTGCTGACCTGCCCGGTCTCCGCCTGGTGCGGGGACGCCGACGCCGAGGTCCCGCCGGACACGATGCGCGGCTGGGGCGACCGGACCACCGGGGAGTTCACCCTCTCCGTGCTGCGGGGCGGCCACTTCTTCCTCACCGAGCACCGCGCGGAGATCATGCGCGCCGTGCACGCCGCCGTCCGCCGAGAGCGATGACCACCGACAAGGAGTGAGAGCGTGGACTTCGAAGTGCCACAGGAGAGCGCCGACTTCGCCAGAGAGGTCGAGGAGGTGCTGGCGGCGCCGGAGACGGAGCGGCTGCTGCAGGAGATCGGCGCCCGGCGGGACGGCATGGACGGCAACCCCCGCGCGCTGTACCGGCACCTGGGCGACGCGGGCATCCTCGCGCCCTCCTGGCCGGTCGAGTACGGCGGCCGGGGAGCCGACTTCACCGCGACGGTGGCGCTCCTGGAGCAGCTCGTCGCGCACCGGATCCCGCAGAACCTGTACTGCATCTCCGTGCAGAACGTCGGCTCGCTGATCCTGGCCGCCGGATCCGAGCACCAGCGCAGGACGCTCCTGCCGGCGATGGCCAGCACCGAGATCACGTCCTGCATCCTCTTCACGGAACCGGGCAACGGGTCCGACCTGGCCGGCATCACCACCGGCGCGGTGCGCGACGGCACGGACTGGGTCATCAACGGCCGCAAGACCTACAACCTCAAGAGCGTCTACGCCGACATCGCGCTGATCGCCGTCCGCACCGACCCGCAGGCCAGCCAGTACGAGGGCCTCACCCTCTTCCTCGTCCCGCTGGACACGCCCGGCGTCGTGGTGCGGCCCCTGCCCAGCCTGGCCGACGAGCAGTTCCACGACATCTGGTTCACCGACGTCCGCGTCCCCGAGGACGCGCTCTTCGGCCGGGTCGGCGAGGGCTGGTCGCTGATCACCCAGATGTTCGCCGCCGAACGCACCGGACTCGACTACTACGCGCGCGGGCGCCACTGGCTGGACCTGGTCGGGGCGCGCCTCGACGAGAGCGGCCGGCGCCCCTCCGAGACCGCCCGGGTCCAACGGGCCCGGCACGAGGCGCGGATCACCGCCAGCAAGCTGCTCAGCTGCCAGGTCATGCAGAACCTCCAGGACGGCACGCCCGACATCGCCGAGTCCTCGTTCGCCAAGTGGCACTGCAGCGAGGCGGCCCAGCGCATCGCCTGGTGGGCCCTGGACACCCTCGGCCCCGACCTGCTGGAACCCGGCCCGGACGCCCGGGAGCGCACGCTGGAGGCGGCCTTCCGCGAAGCACCGGGCATGACCATCTCCGGCGGCGCCTCGGAGGTCATGCTGGACATCCTGAGCAGCGCCCGGGTATTCGACCACGCCCCGAGGGGGGACTGAGCCATGGACCTGCGACCCGACCCGCTGCAGCTGCGCCTGCGGGACGCCGTGGACACGGTGCTCACCCGCACCGGCGAACCCTCCGCGCACCTGGCCGCCGTCGGCGTGCCCGCCCTGAACGCCCCCGAACGCCTGGGCGGCCTCGCGCTGGGCCTCGGCGCCGACATCGTCGTGAACGAACGCCTGGGGTACGGGCTGGAGCCGTTCGGCGGCCACCGGCAGACCGCGTTCGCGCTCGACCTGCTCGACGGCGACGACACGCCCGCCGACGACCTGGAGGCGGTCCTCGCCGACCTGTACGCCGGCACCCGGCACGCGGCCGTGGTGGGTGCGCGCGGCCCCGCCGACGTACGGCCCAAGCCGGGGGGCCGGCTGTGGGGCGAGTCGGAGACGCTGCCCCGAGGCGACATCGGACTCTGCGTGGTGCGGACCGCCGACGGAGAGTGGCGCCTGGTGGTCCCGGAAGACGACACCTGCGTCCGCGAGGACGTCGACCACTTCGGCACGCCCGCCACGCGGCTGCGGTTCGACGGCGCCGCCTCGCGGCCGCTCGCGTGCGGCCCCGACCGCTGGGAGCGCGCCCTCGCGGCGGCGAGGATCCGCCAGGCCGCCCTGCTCCTGGGCATCGCAAACCGGATCACCGGCGCGGCCCGCGCCCACGTCAACTCCCGTACGCAGTCCGGGAAGGCGCTCGTCGAGCGGCAGACGGTCGCGCACCGGCTGGCGCTGCTGGTCGGCGAGGGGGAGGGCTGGCGGCTGCTGCTGCACAAGGCCGCCTGGGAGTACGACCGCGGCGAACTGCCCGACGCCGCCGCCGTCCTGGCGGTCGCCGCCGAGCACGCCCAGCTCGCCTCCCGGACGGCGCTCCAACTCCACGGCGTGCGCGGCATGCTGGCGCACTCGACGGCGGCGCGGGTCTACCGGCTGGTCGCCGTGGAGTCGGTACGCATGGGCACACCCACCGACCTGTGGCGGGAGGCGGCGTCCGACACCTGACCCCCGGCACCCGGGATTCCGCCGGCATGCGGCCCCCGCCGGTGTAGGTTGACGTACAGATTCCGGTGCAGTGTGTGGAACGTTGACTGAGGGGAACGGCGTGAAGGTCAGCTGGAGGCAGGTTTTTGCGTGGCGGATGCGGCGGCAGTTCCTGGAGCCGCTGGGGGAGCCGGGTGCGAGCGAGGTCGTCAGCAGACTGTGCGGAGTGCAGGCGCAGGTCTGGAGCGTCGCCGAGCTGAACGTCGCGATCCGGCAGGCGAAGCCCGACCCGGACAGCGTCGACCGGGCGGTCGCCGACCTCTCGCTGATGAAGACCTGGGCGGTGCGCGGCACCCTCCACCTGCTGCCGCCCGGCGAGGCGGGTGCCTACCTGTCGCTCATGGCGAACACGAAGACCTGGCAGAAGCCGTCCTGGACGCGGGCCTCCGGCGTCACGCCCGAGCAGATCGACGCGCTGACCGACGAGGTCGCGAGCGTCCTCGACGGGGCGGTGCTCACCCGGGACGAACTGGTGACCCGGCTCGTGGCGCAGAAGCGGTTCGCGCACATGGAGGAGCGCCTGCGGTCGGGGTGGGGCTCCGTGCTCAAGCCGCTGGCCTGGCGCGGCGTCCTGTGCCACGGGCCGAACCAGGGCAACAAGATCACCTTCACCGGTCCGGCCGGCCGGTTCGGCGCGGCCTGGGGGACGATGCCGGAGCCCGACGAGGCCGCGCCCACGGTGATCGCGGCGTACCTGGGCGCGTACGGCCCCGCCACGCCGGAGTCCTTCGACCGCTGGCTGTCGCTCAACAGCACCAGCAAGCCGCAGCTGCGCCGCTGGTTCGCGGACATGGGCGACCGTCTGACCGAGGTCGACGTCGAGGGCCGCAAGGCGCTGATCCTGACGGAGCACGCGGACGAACTCGCCGGCACGGCCCCGTGCGAGGGGATCAAACTGCTCGGCGGCTTCGACCAGTACGTCCTCGGTCCCGGCACCAAGGACGACGCGATGCTGGCGCCGGAGCACCGCTCCGCGGTGAGCCGCGCCGCCGGCTGGATCTCCCCGGTCGTCGTGCGCGAGGGCCGGGTCGTCGGCGTGTGGGAGATCGTCGACCAGGAGCTGGTGGTGACGCCGTTCGCGGACACCGGCCGGCTCCCGGTGAAGGCGCTGGAGAAGGAGGCGGCGCACGTGGCGGCGGCGAGCGGGACCGGCCGGCTGCCGGTCCGCGTCGCCTGACGCCGCTCCTCCGCCGCGCTCACCCGAAGTGGGCGCGGTGGAGGTCGCGCAGCAGCGCGATCTCCGCACCGTGATGCATGACCTCGCGGTTGACGTGCAGCACCAGGGTGGCCATGGGGCGCTCGCTCCACTGGCCCTCGGCGTCTCCTATCGGGCGTGCCAGTGCTTCGTCGTCGAGCGACAGCACCCCCTTCCGCCAGGTGTGGTACTGCTCCTCCAGGACCGCGACGCCCTCCTCCGCGGTGACCGGTGGCTCCATGGTGTCCAGAGTCAGCGACCCGTCGCCGAAGTGTGTGCTGGCCCGGATGCCCAGCACGTGGAAGGCGACATGGCACAGGCGCCAGGCGATCGTCGTCACCGGCGGCGGGTCCGGTGTCGGATCCGCCAGGTCGAGCCGGGTCCTGCCGTCCTCGCCGGTGCGGACCGACCAGCAGTCCGGCACCGGTTCCCACAGGTATTCGTCGTCTCCGAGACCTTGCAGACGGGGCGCCAAGTGGTAGTCCCAGTACAGGTCGAGCTGGTCGAGCACTTCGGTACGCCAGATCATCCGGCACTCCTGTCGAGCGGTTGCACAGCGTCCGACGATAGTCGAAGCGCACCGAGCGTGCCCGTCCGGCGACACGCCGTGAGCGGGATTCCGGCCGGAGCGGGCGCCGCCCGCGGGTTGTCATCTGTAGACTGTGTCGATAATGTTGCCTTGATGAGAAAAGGCAACAAAGGCAACACGACGAGCGAGGGGGACGACGCGTGACCGCCGAGAGCGCCACCCACCCCGACCTCCACGACGCCGGCACCGCCGTCTGCGTCCCGGAGGACGGACTGCGGGGTCTGATCAGCCCGCTCGACGAGAAGCGGTTCCTCGCCTCGCACCTCGGCGTGCGGCCCCTGCTCTGCCGCGGCACCCCGGACCGGTTCGCGGACGTCTTCGGCTGGGACGCCCTGAACGCCCTCCTCGCGTCCACCCGCGTCGACCCGTCCCGCATGCACCTCGTCCGCGCCGCGCGAGGCATCGGCCTCGCCTCCTGCGCCGAACCCGTCCCCCAGCTCGCCCCCCGGGGACGCCCCACGCGATTACGCCCCGACGCGCTCACCGCCGCCCTCGCCGACGGCGCCACGCTCGCCGTCGACGGCGCCGAGGAACTGCACCCCCCGCTGCGCACCCTCGTCCGCGGCGTCGAGGACAGCCTGCGCAACCTCGTCCAGGCCAACCTGTACGCCAACCTCGGCGGCGCCCCCCAGGGCTTCGACACCCACTGGGACGACCACGACGTGATCATCCTGCAGGTGGCCGGCAGCAAGAACTGGGACCTGCGCCCCCCGACCCTGTCCCACCCCGTCGGCGAGCTCACCCGCCCGCCGAAGCCGCTGCCCTCGGACCCCGGCTGGTCCGGCACCCTCACCGCCGGCGACGTCCTCTACCTCCCGCGCGGCTGGTGGCACACCGTCCGGGCGGCGGACGGCCCGTCCCTCCACCTGACCCTCAGCAGCCGGCTGCCCTCCGCCGCCGACCTGCTGCGGCGCCTGCTGCGCCGGCTGGCCACCGAACAACCGGTGGTCCGGCAGGACCTGCCCCGCTTCGCGGACCCGGAGACCGCCGACCGGTGGTACGCGGACCTGCGGACGGCGCTCGTCGACGCCGTCCGGGAACCCGGCCTGCTGGAGCGGCTCGCCGAGGAGGCCGGCGAACGAGCCCCGGCCCGCCCGGAGTTCACCCTGCCCGAGTGTCCCCGGTGACCGGGGCGGGGACCCGCCGGCTGCTGCCGGCGTCGGCGCGGGACCTGCCCGCCACGTTCTGGTGGATCTGGTTCAGCATCCTGGTCAACTGGACGGGAGGCTTCGTCGGCCCCCTGCTCACCCTCTACATGACCGGGCAGCGCGGCTACTCGGCGGCGCAGGCCGGCGCCGTCATCTCGCTCATCGGACTCGGCGGCGTCCTCGGCACGATCGGCGGCGGCGCGGCGGCCGACCGCTTCGGCCGCAGGACCACTCTGTTCGCCGCGCACGGCTGGACGGCGCTGTGCATGGCCGCCCTCGGCCTTGTCCAGACCGGAGCGGCCACCGCCGTCGCCGCCTTCGCCATGGGCGCCGGCGCCGCCGCCGCCCGTCCGGCCATGCAGGCGGCGCTCGCCGACGTCGTCGCCCCCGAGGACCGGCAGCGCGCCTTCGCCCTCAACTACTGGGCGCTGAACCTCGGCGTCGCGGTGTCGTCCGTGCTCGCCGGAGTCCTGGTCACCCAGGGCTACACCCTGGTCTTCCTCGCGGACGCCGCCGCCACCGCGCTGTGCGCCGTCCTGGTCCTGGCGAAGGTGCCCGAGACCCGGCCGGCCGCCGCCCGCCGGCCCGGCCCGGACACCCGCGCCCCCGGGAAGGGCGAGCCCGGCGCCTCGGTGTGGCGGGACCGCCGGTTCCTGGCGTTCTGCCTCGCCGCCCTGCTCTTCGCCTCCGTCTTCCAGCAGGGCAGCACGATGCTGCCGATCGCGGTGGCGCGCGACGGCCACGACCCGACGGTCTTCACCTGGCTGCACGCCCTGAACGGCGCGCTCATCGTCACCCTGCAGGTCGTCCTCACCCGGCTCGTCCGCGACCGCTCCCGGTCCGCCACCCTCGTCGTCGCCGCGCTCCTGCTCGCCGCCGGCTTCGGCCTGACGGCCTTCGCGGACGGCGTGGCCGCGTACGCCCTCTGCGTGGTGGTCTGGACGTTCGGCGAGATGCTGCAGGCCCCCGCCGGCAGCTCGGAGGCCGCCGACCGCGCGCCGGAACACCTGCGCGGCCGCTACCAGGGGACGTACGGGACCGCTTGGACCGCCGCCGCCTTCCTGGCGCCGGCGGGCGGCGGACTGCTGCTCGACGCCGGCGGCCCGGCGGTCCTGTGGGGCGTGTGCGCCGCCCTGGCCGTCGCCGCCGGCCTCATCTGGGCCCTGATCACGGGCCCGGCCCACGAACGCGCGCCCGCCGGGCCCCGCCCGGGGGCGCGTACCGGGGACGGTCCCCCGTCCCCGGCCGGCCCTCCCGCCCGGGAGAGCCGTACCGATGTCGATCTGAGAGGACAGCCGTCATGAACGCTTTCGAGCTGGATGAGCAGGACGAGCAGTTCGTGCTGAACAACTGCGTCTCCGCGTACCTCACCGACGAGGCCGAGGAGTTCGTCGTCGACAACTGTGTCGCGGCGTACCTGTCCTGATGACCCGAGCACCCCTCCGGGACACCGGCCGGGACGCCCTCGCGGCGCCCCGGCCGGGCCCGGCCCCCGAGCCCGGCACCGGCGGCGCCGTCACCCGGCTGCGCGTCCTGCGCGGCCCGGGCGCGACACCGCCCACCCTCCGGCTGGCCGTCGCCGACCTCGCGGACCGCACCCGGACCCTGCCCTGGCAGGCGGACCGGCAGGCGTTCGGCACGTCGTGGACCAGCGACGATCACGCCACCCGCGCCGCCCTCGGCGAAGCCGTCGAACGCCTCTGCGGCACCTGCCCGCCCGACCCCGCCGCGCTGGTCCACGGCAGCCACCGGGACCTGCTCCGCCGCGGCCTCGACGCCCTCGACCCGGCGCGCCTCACGCTCTACTCCGCGGCCCAGTACGCCCGCCCGGACTTCCCCTTCGCGCCGTTCCTGCCGGACACCCCCGTCCACTGGGTCCCCGCCCGGTCGCTGACCCGGGACACCGACGTGTACGTCCCCGCCTTCGCCGCGTACACCCTGTGGCGCCGCATGCCCCGCCCGCACGAGGAGGCCCGGCACGCCTTCCCGGTGATCGGCGGCACGGCCGCCGGCCCGGACCTGGACGGCGCCGTCGCCTCCGGTCTTGAGGAGGTCGTCGAGCGGGACACGGCCGCCGTGTGGTGGGCGAACGCGGTGCCGCGGCCCCTGCTCCCCGTCACGGACGCCCTGCGCGCCCTCGTGGGTCCCGCCCTGGACGACGTCGACGTACGGCTGACCGCCCTCGACAACCGCTTCGGGCTGCCCACGATCGGCGCGTTCGTCCGCGACCGGACCGAGGGATGGCTCACCCTGGGCCTCGCCACCCGGGCGGACGGCGCGCACGACGCGGCGGCCAAGGCCCTGGCGGAGGCGTTCGCCCTCCGGCTCACCTGCCGCACCCTCGCCGACCCCGCGGCCCTGGCCCGCCTCCGCGCCGGCTGCCGCGGCCGGGAGAGCCCGCTGAAGCCGTGGCGCCCCGACGCCTCCTACCTGGACGCCTACCGCGAGGATGGCCGGGACGCCGTCGAACTCCTCTGCCACCAGCAGCTCCACCTGGACCCGCGCGCCGCGCGGCGCTCCCTCGCCTGGGCCGCCGCCGGCCCGCCCGGCCGCTGGGACGACCTCCCCGCCGCGCCGGGCGGCCCCCGGGAGCGGATCGAGGCGGCCGGCCACGAGGTGCTGTACGTCGACCTGACGACCCCCGAGGCGGAGGCCCTGGGCATGAAGGTCGTACGGGTGATCGTCCCCGGCACGGTCGGCAACGCGCCCGCCGCCTACCTCGCCCTCGGCGGCCGGCGCGTGCAGGACGCCGCCGTGGAACGGGGCTGGCGCCGCACCGCCCTTCCCGAGGACCGCCTGAACACCTTCCCGATGCCGCACTCCTGACGCCGGCGCCCGGCCTGCCCACGAGGGGGACCGCCGGGCGCCGCGCGCCGTCACGCCTCCGGGGCCCCCGTGGTCCGCAGCGTGCCGTCCTCCAGCCGCAGCCAGCGGTCCACGCCGATCGCGGCGAGGAAGCGCTCGTCGTGGCTGACCACCAGGAAGGCGCCCCGGTACGAGTCGAGGGCGCTCTCCAGCTGCGCGACGCTGACCAGGTCGAGGTTGTTGGTCGGCTCGTCGAGGAGCAGCAGCTGCGGCGCCGGCTCCGCGCACAGCACGCAGGCGAGGGTGGCCCGGAGGCGTTCGCCGCCGGACAGGACGCCGACCGGCAGGTGGGCGCGGGCGCCCCGGAACAGGAAGCGCGCCAGCAGGTTCATCCGCTCCGCGTCCGTCCGACCGGGCGCGAACGCGGCGAAGTTCTCCGCCACCGTCCGGTCCGGGTCCAGCAGGTCGAGCCGCTGCGACAGATAGGCGACGCGGCCGTCGAACCGCTTGATCCGCCCCTCGTCCGGGGCGAGTTCGCCGGTGACGAGCCGCATCAGGGTCGTCTTGCCCGAGCCGTTGGGCCCGGTCAGCGCGATCCGCTCGGGGCCGCGCACGGACAGGTCGACGCCGTCCCCGGCGAAGACGTCCCGGCCGTCGTGCCGGACCCGCAGGCCCTCGCCGAGGAAGAGGTCGCGCCCGGCCGGGACCTGCGTGTCGGGCAGGTCGAGGACGAGCCGCTGCTCGTCCCGGAGGGCCCGCTCGGCCTGGTCGAGCCGGGCCTGCGCCTCGCCGACCCGGGACGCGTGGGTCTGCCCGGCCCGGCCCGCGGACTCCTGCGCGCCCCGCTTCATGTTCCCGGCGAAGATGCGCGGCAGACCGGCGCTCTTCAGGTTGCGGGCGGCGTTGCTCGCCCGGCGGTCGGCGCGCTCGCGGGCCTGCTGGAGCTCGCGCTTCTCGCGCTTCAGCTCCTGCTCGGCGTTGCGCACGTTCTTCTCGGCGACCTCCTGCTCGGCCCGTACCGCCTCCTCGTACGCGGTGAAGTTCCCGCCGTGGAACCGCAGCCGGGAGGCGCCGAGTTCGGCGATCCCGTCCATCCGGTCGAGCAGCGCCCGGTCGTGCGCGACGACCAGCAGCAGGCCGTCGAAGTCGGACAGCGCGTCGTACAGGGTGTGCCGGGCGTCCCCGTCGAGGTTGTTGGTCGGCTCGTCGAGCAGCAGCACGTCGGGCCGCTTCAGCAGCTGCGTGGCGAGCCCCAGGGAGACGACCTGGCCGCCGCTGAGGGTGCCGAGGGTGCGGTCGAGGGCGAGCCCGCCGAGACCGAGCCGGTCGAGCTGGGCGCGGGTGCGCTCCTCGATGTCCCAGTCGTCGCCGATGACGGCGAAGTGCTCCTCGGCGACGTCGCCGGACTCGACGGCGTCGAGCGCGCGGATCACGTCGGCGACCCCGAGCACGTCGGCGACGCTGAGGCCGGCCGTGAGGGGCAGGTCCTGCGGCAGGTACCCGAGGGTGCCGCCGACGGTCACCGAGCCGCCGGTGGGCCGCAGTTCGCCGGCGATCAGCTTGAGCAGGGTGCTCTTGCCGGCGCCGTTGGGCGCGACCAGGCCCGTGCGGCCGGCGGTCAGGCTGAAGGACAGGTCGTGGAAGACGGGGGTGTCGTCCGGCCAGGAGAAGGACAGCTCGGAGCAGACGACGGTGGCGTGAGACATGGGAGAGACCTCGGAGGGAGGGGAGCGGACAGAGCTCCGCCACGGGCAGACGAAGGGCACAGAGGTACGACGAGACGGGCCACTCCGGTGGTGCGCTCTACCGCGCGCCCGGTGGCCGTCAGCTCCGGATCTCACCCGGAGATGTCGTCGTCACCCGCCATGTCTGCTGCGCTCCTCGTAGGGGTCAAGGTCTCTGCCAGGGTAACAGCCGCCCCCGGAGCCCCGCAGGGAATAAAGCCTCCCTGGATCCGGGGAGAGGGGGCGGCCGTCGGAACCGGCTAGGCGCTCCGGGCCGGAAGCCAGGCGTCGATGACCTCGGCGACGAGGCCGGCGCCGCGGCTGTTCTGGTGGATGTGGTCGGTCGTGAGCACGAGCCCCCGGCGCCGCGCGACCGTGTCGAGGCTGCCGCGCAGCAGGGCGCGCCGGGCGAGGACGCCGATGCTCGCCGCGGGCGTCGGGTGCCGGAAGGGGATCGGCGGCGGGGCGGCCCGGCGCAGTTCCTCGGTCTGGCGTTCGTGGAGCGGGAGGCAGCTCACCCGGTGGGCGGCGGCGACCTCGGCGATCACGCGGCTGTACGCCTCCGACGCCCGCGCCGCGGCTCCGTCGAGCTGCTGGCCGAGGACCGGGAGCGTCAGCAGGGCGATCGTCGCGTCCGTCCGCGTCCGCAGCCGCTCGACGACGTCACCCAGGCACTGCCGGAACCAGTCGGCCGACGGCCGCTCGGGGAGTCGTTTGCGCTGCATGGCCCGCTCGACGGCATAGCCGGCGAGGCTCGCCCGGGCGTCGTTGGTCCCGATCAGCACGGTGATCACGTCCGGTGCCTCCGCGACGACGGCGTCGAGGCGCCCCAGGAGGTTGTGGGCGAAGTCGCCGTTGACCCCGTGGCGGGTGAGCCGCACGTCGCCCGGAGGCCGGCGCCGTGCGAGGAGGTCCAGGTAGTCGACGCTGAGTTGGGCCCGGGTGAGGCTGTCGCCCAGGCACGCGACCCGGGTCGTCACGACGGTCGCGGACCGGACGCGCCGGCGTGGTCGGCCGGGAGGGCGTCGGTCCGGGGACGGTGGTCGGTGCCGAGGCCGGCGGTGACGGTGAGGATGGACGCCGGTCCCTCCATGTCGACCGCGTGCCACGTCCCGGCCGGGTTGACGGTGGCCTCGCCCGGCCCGAGCACGACCCGGTCGGGCCCTCCGTCCCCCGCGCGCGTGACCGTCACCGACCCGCTGAGGCAGACGACCAGTTCGTCTCCGGCGGGGTGGCGCTCCCAGTGGTCGCCCGGGCCGTCGCCGTCGATGATCGTCACCATCCGGCCCTCGGCGCCGTCCGCCGCGACCGCGGCGCTGTAGGCGTGGAGCACCGCCGGGTCCCAGGCGAAGCCCTCGACGGTTTTCGCCGTCGACCCCAGCCCCAGGTGCACGGGGGTGGTCCGGAGGTCGATGGCGTGGGGTGTGTGCGCGATGAGTTCCATGCGGACGATCGTCACAGGACGGCACGGGCGCGGTCTTGAAGGAAAGGGAACGACAGCAGACCCCGCCGGCTACCCGGCGCCGAGCAGGACTTCGCCGCGCCGCCACGCCGTCGGCGACCGGCCGGTGAACGCGCTCCACTCCCGGACGAGATGGGCCTGGTCGGCGTAGCCGGAGACGGTCGCCACCTCGGACCACGGCAGCGGGTCGCGCGCGGTGGCCAGGTCGTGCGCGTGCTCGAAGCGCAGCACCCGGGCGAAGGTCTTCGGCGACAGGCCCAGCTCGCCGCGGAACCGCTCGGTGAGGTACCGGCGGCTCCAGCCCAGTTCCCCGGCGACCGCGCCGACCTGGACACGGCCCCGTGCCGCGACGAGGCGGCGCCACGCCTCGGCCACCTCGGGGCGCACCCGGTCGGCGGGATCGCCGCCCGCGCCGCGCCCGACGGCCCGCAGCAGCAGCTCGTCCAGTACGGCGAACCGCGCCGCCCAGGTCGGGGCCGCGCGGAGCCGGTCGGCCAACTCGCCGCCGAGCGACCCGAGAAGCTCGTCGAGCGGGACCAGCCGGTCGGCGAGCGCGGCGGCGGGCACGCCGTACACCGCCCGGGCCCCGAGCGGTGTCAGCGACACCTGCACGCCTTCCTGGCGCCCGTCGTGGTGGATCGCGACGGACCGGCTCATCAGACCGCCGGCCACGCCGCCGAACCGGGCGACCGGTGACCCGTCGCCGACGCCCGCCGCCACCTCCAGCGGGCCGGACAGGCTGATCACCGCGGTGAGCGCGCGGCCCGGCGGACCGCAGTGCACTCCGGGCGGGAACCCGCGGAGATCGAAACCGGTGTACGAGCGGACGTACCGCCGCAGCGCGGGAGCCGGACGCACAGGGGCGGGGGTGGCCGCATGGTCTTCCACCCTCGCAGTGTACGAACCGGCCCGCTCAGCCGAGTTCGGCCGGGCCCGCCGCGATCACCGCGTCGAGCATGCCCCGCGACGCCTGGAGCTCGTCGATCGCCTCGGTGATGCGTGCGCGCTCGCGGCGCAGCCGGGCCACCAGGTCGGGGCACACGGGCGCGAGGGTCGTCCCGTCGTCACGGACGCACGGCAGGACCTGGGCGATGGTGGCGGTCGACAGGCCGGCGGCCAGCAGGGTGCGGACGCGGCGGACGGTGTCCACGTCCGCGTCGGCGTAGACGCGGTAGCCGCTGGGCAGCCTCGACGGCGTCAGCAGGCCCTGCTCCTCGTAGTAGCGCAGCAGCCGCTCGCTGACCCCGGTGCGGCGGACCATCTCCCCGATGCGCACGTGATCTGCACCTCACCCCGTTGACTCTCCCACCGGTGTGAGACTTTAGCGTCCCGGTCATGAGCACCGGCACCGCACGTCCGGTGAGCGGGACCGCCGGCCCCACCCGCCGCGACCGCGCCGGCCGGCGGTGCCCCTCCACTGCCGGAAACCCGAAGGAGAAGGACGACCATGTCCCCTGCCCTGCCGACCTCCCGCCTCGGCCGCATCGTGCGCGGCACCGGCCCCGGCCTGCTCCTGGCCCACGGGGCCGGCGGCGGCATCGACGCCAACTACGGCCCGATCATGGACACTCTGGCCGACGGGCACACCGTGATCGGCCCCGACTACCCCGGCACCGGCCGCACCGAACGCGCCACGGCCCCGCTCACCCTCGACGGCCTCGCCGACGAACTGGTCGCCACCGCCGTCGAGGAGGGCCAGGACACCTTCGCCCTCGCCGGCTACTCGCTCGGCAGCGCGGTCGCCGTCCGCGCCGCCACCCGCCACCCCGACCGCGTCACCGCCCTCGTCCTGACCGCCGGCTTCGCCCACCCCAACCCGCGCCTCCTCCTCGCCGTCAGGCTCTGGCGCGACCTGCTGCGCGCGGGGGACTTCGAACAGCTCGCCGCCTTCGTCTCGTTGATCGGGATGGGCGCGCCGGTCCTGGACGCCGTCGGCCAGGACGACCTGGACGCCGCCCTGAAGGCCACCGCGGCCGGCATCCCGCCCGGCACGCCCGAGCACCTCGACCTGATCACCGACCACGTCGACGTCCGGGCCGATCTCGCCCAGCTGACCGTGCCGACCCTCGTCGTCTCCACCACCCTCGATCAGCTCGTGACCCCGCACCACCACCGGCAGCTCGCGGAAGGCATTCCGCACAGCCGCTACGCCGAGATCGCCACCGGGCACCTCCCGTTCGTGGAGCGTCCCGCCGAATGGGCCGCCCTCATCCGCGACTTCCTCCGGGACGTCGACGCCTGACGGGCGCCGTGGTGAGGGTGCAGACGCCGTCGGCGCACCGGCGTTCCAGCCGGCCCCGGGAGATGGTCTGCGCCAGGCCGACGGCCCAGCAGGTGGGGCAGCCGCGGAAGGCGACCAGGGCCGGCAGGGCGGCCAGCAGGCCGACCGGTCCGGTCACCGGCACCAGCGCGACCGCGCCGGCGATCAGCCCGAAGCCGACCGCCCCGCGCGCCAGATGGCGCGGGACGGACCGGCTCGCGTAGTCGGGCCTGGAGGCGGCAGGCCGCGTCAGGGGGACGGGGTCGGGGTCGAGGACAGGCGGAGTGGTCATGTGCGCGGCTCTCCTTCGGCAGGGTGTACGGGGCCGGGCGCGGTGTCCGGCGCCGGTGCGGGCGCCGTCAGCGCCAGGCGCAGGGCGGCGCGCGCCCGGTGGAGGCGCGACTTCATCGCCGCGTCGCTCAGGCCGAGCGCGTGCGCGACGGCCCGTCCGGGCAGGCCCTGGACGTCCCGCATGACCAGGACCTGCCGCTGGTCGCGCGGCAGGGCGGCGACGGCGGCGGCGATCCGCCGGGCCTCCAGGCGGCGCAGCACCGCCTCCTCGGCCGACGGTTCGGCGACGGTGCCGGGACCGGGCTCCGGTTCCGGCGCCGGGGCCGGCAGGACGAGCCGGCGGACCTGCCGCAGGCACTCGTGCCGCACGATGCGGAACATCCACGAGGCGAGCGCCCCGGTCGCCCGCAGGGTGCCGATCTTCCGGTACAGGATGATCAGCGCCTCCTGTGCCGCGTCCTCCGCGTCCTGCGGCGAGGCGCACAGGGACCGGGCGAACTTCCGTACGTGCGGCTGGGATTCCGCGACGACGGTGGTCAGCGAGGCGAGGTCGCCGTCCTGCGCCGCACGGACCAGACGCTCGTCGGGCCAGGAGAGGGGTCGGTTCATGGTGCGCATCCTCACGGGTGGTTCCCGGTTCCGGCCCGGTCAGGCCCGGCTCCGGTACCGCCGCAGCAGGTGCAGCGCGCACGCTCCGACGAGGACCGCTCCGACGACGACGAGGGTGGTGACCAGCATGGTGTCTCCTTCCGTGGTCCGGCCCGCGCGGCCGGTACGGGGAAAGGAGGCGGCGGACCCCGGAAAGGATTCACCCCGCCGCGGACGACTTCGCGGCGGGGCGCCGTCCTGGGCCGGGTCCGCCCGTCAGACCGGGAGCCGCGCCAGCAGGCCGGCGAAGTCTGTCGCCGGCGGGAGGGTGCCGAAGGCGAGGCCCTGGTCGCCGGAGAGGCGGGACGCGCAGAAGGCGTCGGCGACCGGCGCCGGCGCGTGCCGGACCAGGAGCGAGCCCTGGAGGACGAGGGCGGCCCGCTCGGCGACCCGGCGGGCCCGCAGCGGCGCGTCCTCGGTGAGCCGCAGCTCGTCCCGGAGGTCCGCCCAGGCCGCGTCGAGCCGCCGGTCGGCGCCGGACGCCGCCTCGATCTCCGTACGGAACGCCTCCAGGGCCTCCGGCTCGCGGGCGAGGGCGCGCAGCAGGTCGAGGGCGGTGACGTTGCCGGAGCCCTCCCAGATGCTGTTGAGGGGGGCCTCGCGGTAGAGGCGGGGCATGCCGGACGCCTCGTCGTAGCCGTTGCCGCCGAGGCATTCCAGGGCCTCGGCGACGGCCGAGGGCTGCCGCTTGCAGACCCAGTACTTGCCGACGGCAGTGGCGAGCCGCAGGAAGGCGCGCTCCCGGTCGTCGCCGAGCCGGGCCCGGTCGGCGGCGCCGGCGAGGCGCAGGGCGAGGGTGGTGGCGGCCTCCGATTCGAGCGCGAGGTCGGCGAGGACGTTCCGCATGAGCGGCTGGTCGACGAGGGCGGCGCCGAACGCGAAGCGGTGCCGGGCGTGGTGGGCGGCCTGGGCGAGCGCGCCCCGGATGCCGGCGGCGGAACCGAGGACGCAGTCGAGGCGGGTCATCGTCACCATCTCGATGATGGTCCGCACGCCCTTGCCCTCGGTGCCGACCAGCCAGGCGACCGTGTCGTCGAACTCCGGCTCGCTGGAGGCGTTGGAGCGGTTGCCGAGCTTGTCCTTGAGCCGCTGGATGCGGAACGCGTTGCGGCCGCCGTCGGGCAGGACGCGCGGGACGAGGAAGCAGGACAGGCCGCCCGGCGCCTGGGCGAGGACGAGGAAGAGGTCGTTCATCGGCGCGCTGGTGAACCACTTGTGACCGCGCAACCGCCAGGTACCGTCCGGGAGTTCGGTGGCGGTAGTGGTGTTCGCGCGGACGTCGCTGCCGCCCTGCTTCTCGGTCATGCCCATCCCGGCGAGCAGCCCGCGCTTGCCGGCCGGGGCGCGCAGCCCGGGGTCGTACGAGCGGCTGGTGAGCAGCGGCAGGTACGTCTTGGCGAGGTCGGGGGAGTGGCGCAGCGCCGGGACCACCGCGTACGTCATCGAGACCGGGCACAGGTGGCCGGGTTCCAGCATGGTCGCGAGCATGAAGCCGCCCGCCCGGGCCACGTGGGCGCCGGGCCGTTCGTCGGCCCAGGCGGCGCCCGCGAGGCCCTCGCCCACGGACAGGTCCATCAGCCGGTGGTAGGCGGGGTGGAACTCGACCTCGTCGATCCGGTTGCCGTACCGGTCGTGGGTGCGCAGCTCCGGCTCGTACCGGTTGGCCTGGTCGGCCCAGCGCTGCGCCTCCTCGCCGGCGGTGATCCGGCCGAGGCGGTGCAGGTCCTCCAGGTGCCAGGCGGCGCCCTCGCGCGCGACGCCTTCGAGCAGCACGGGATCGTCGGCGGCGTCGTGGCCGGTGAGCGGCGGGGCCTGGTTGGTGACGGCGTGGGTCACGGCCGCGGGGCGGCTGCGGGGACCTTCGGTCCGGGCGTCGGGGCCGGTGCCGGGGTCGGGGTCGGTGCCGGTGGTGGTCACGGTGGCTGCTCCCTCGGGCGGGTCGGGTGGCGGTACGGGTCGCGGGGCGCCGGCCGCGGGGGCCGGCGTGCGGGCGGTGCGCTACGGCGCGGGGGCGCCCGCGCAGCGCAGGGCCAGCGCGGTGAGCTCGGCGAGCAGGGCCTCGGTGGTGGTGGCGCCGGGGGTGCCGAGCGGGTCGACCAGGACCTCGCCGACCGCGCCGGTCAGCGCGGCGGCGGTGATCTCGCCGTCCTGCCGGGGCAGCACCCCCTGCGCGACGCCCTCGCGGACCACCGCCGCGAACAGGGCGCGGTAGCGGCGCCGGAAGTCGAGCCGCTCGGCGCCGACGGCGGGCTCCGCCGGGGCGGCGAGCAGGGCGTAGGCGAGGCCGCGGTTCTCCAGGGCCCGGCGTGCGAAGACCTGGACGCCGCGGCTCAGCCGTTCGACCGGGTCGCCGGGCGCGGCCAGCACCGCGCCCAGCACCTCCACCTCGCGCCCGGCGGCCCGCCGGAACACCTCGACGGCCAGCGCCGCCTTGGACGGGAAGTGCTGGTAGACGGAGCCGGCCGCGATGCCGGCCGCGTCGGCGACGGCCGTCACGGACGCCTGCGACCAGCCCACCTCGGCCACGACCGAGGTCGCGCAGGCGACCAGGTGCTCGCGGGCGGCTTCGAGGCGGCGGATCTCCGCGGGGGTCTTGCGGTAGGCCATGAAAGAAGTGAAGCACCATTCAGAGCTTCCCGCCAGAGCCGGCGCGCCCCGACCGGCGGCGTGCTGTCGGCCGACGGCCGCGCGCGGCCGTCCTCGCCCCCGCCGGAGCCCCGTTGCCCCCGGTCACGGCAGCCAACCGGCCCCGCTGAAGGCTCTGTTACGTTGGCCGGACCCCAGGAGAGGAAGCGAACCGCCCATGGCCACCATCCACCGCACCACGATGCGGCCGACCAAACTGGAACTCCTCGCCGCGTGGCTGCCCACCCGGACCTGGTACGCCGCCGGGTCCGAGGCGCCGCGGCCCGCCAAGGCCGGCGGGTTCCGGCTCGACGACCCCGAGGGCGAGGTGGGCATCGAGTTCATGGCCGTCACCGACGGCGAGGGCCCCGGCGCGGTCACGTACCACGTGCCGATGACGTACCGCGGCAAGCCCCTCGACGGCGCCGAGCACGCCCTCATCGGCACCTCCGAGCACGGCGTCCTCGGCACCCGCTGGATCTACGACGGCGCCCACGACCCCGTCCTCGTCGCCGCGCTCCACGCGCTGCTCGCCGGACGGGCCGTACCGCAGCAGCAGTCCGTCAGCGACGCCGCCGACCCGACCGTCACCGCCGCACTCGACGCCCCCGCCGTCGCCGCCGCGCCCGTCGAGCCCGCCGGCGCCACCGACGGCGCCGATCACACCGACGTACGCCTCCGGGTGCCCGGCGCCGACGCGCCGCTCACCCTCCGCCTCCACCGCGTCCTGCGCCCCGCGCCCGCCGCGGACACCGGCGACGGGGCCGTCGTCGGCCGGGTCACCGCCGAGTGGACCCCCGCCGGAGCGGACGGACAGCCCGAGCGCGGCGACTATGTGACGGTACGTCAGGACTGACCGGGCGGGCGGCGGCGCTCCGGTCTCACGGGCGGAGCGCCGTCGCCAGCTGGGCGCGCGACCGCACGTCCAGCTTCTGGTAGATGCGGGTCAGCCGCGCCTCCACCGTCTTCACGCTCAGGAACAGCTTCGCCGCCGCCTCCTGGTTCGAGGCGCCCTGCCCCACCAGCCGCGCCAGCCGCAGCTCCGCCTCCGTCAGCGACGCCAGCGCCGTCGGCGCCTCGTCCCCGCCCGGCGCGGCTCCCGGCAGCTCGCCCGCCGGCGCCTCCGTCGCCAGCGCCAGCCACGGCGCCGCACCCGCCCGCTCGAAGACGGTCGCCGCCCCGTGCAGCGCCGCCTGCGCCGCCGACCGCCGCCGCCGCTTCCGCTCCACCCGCGCCAGCGCCATCAGCGCCCGGCCCTGCTCCAGCGGCAGCCCCGCCTCCGCGAACCGGCCCGCCGTCCGGGTCAGCAGCTCCGCCGCCTCGTCCGTCCGCCCCTCCGCCGCGAGGCACAGCCCCTGTGCCCGGTCGCAGCCCAGCAACACCGTGGACCGGCCCAGCCGTTCGGCCACCGGCCGCACCTCCGCGAGCAGCGCCGCGGCCTCGTCCACGGCGTCGTGCGCGAGCAGCGCCTCCGCCAGCTCCTCGTGCCAGCGCAGCATCGACGGGTCGACCGTCGACTGCGCCCGCTCGTCGGCCTGCACCCGGCGCAGCGTCTCCAGGGCCGCCGCCACGTCGCCGTTGACCAGCTGCACCCGGCCGAGCGCGTACCGGCTCCGCGACAGGAAGACCCGGTCGCCCTCCTCCTCGGACGCCTGGACGCTCCGCCGCGCGTAGCTCGCCGCCCGGCCCAGGCTGCCGCCCGCCGTCTCGGCGAGCGCCAGCGCGTACCAGGCGGGCCCGGGCGACAGGCCGGCCTCCAGGGTCAGCGCCAGCGACTGGCCCGCGTGCGCCAGCGCCGCCGCGCACGCGCCGATCCGCGACTCGATCTCCGCGAGCGTCCGGAACAGCTCGATGGCGTCCTCGACCGAACCGCGCCGCTGCACCAGCGGCAGCAGCGCGTTCAACTCGTCCCGCGCGTCCGTCAGCCGGTCGTCGAACAGCGCGTGACGGATCGTCAGGATCTGGGCGGCGTTGCGGATGCCCAGCGGCCGTTCCGCCAGCTCCAGTTCCCGCGCCCGGGCCAGGACCCGTTCGGCGTCGGCGGATCCCAGGGCCCGCTCCATCCGGGCCTGCACGGTCAGCGCCTGCGCGGCGGTCCGCGCGTCGCCCACCGACGAGGCCAGCGCCGCCGACTCCATCGCCGCCGTCCGGGACCGCTCCGGATCGCCTTCCGCCAGCACGTACTTGACGGCCAGCCGGAGCTGCACGGCGGCCCGCAGCGCGGTCTCGCCCTCCGAGTCCTCCATGGCGTGCACGTACATGTCGTCGAGGTCGGTCAGACCCTGTCCTGCGGTGTCGAGGACGGCGAGCCGGGCCCGGACCCGGTCGGCGGGGGAGGCGTCCCGGGCGAGCAGGTCGGTGGCGGCCCGCATCGCCAGGTCGGCGCGGGCGGCGCGGGCGGCCTCCTCGGCCGCGTCCACCAGCCGGGCGATCCGCCGCACGCCGTCCCGTCCGGGCGTCGACTCGGCCGCCAGCAGCGCCAGTTCGGCGGCGAGCGCGTTGTTCCCGCGCCGCCGGGCGGCCTCCGCCGCGGCGGCGACCTCGGCGGCCAGCTCCTCGTCCGGCCGGTCGGTGGCGAGCGCCCGGTGGCGCACCGCCTCGACGGGGTCGTCCACGACCTCCGCGAGCGCCGCGTGGCCGGTGCTGCGCTCCGTCCAGCTGGCGTCGTGCACGAGGGTGGAGGGGAGCAGGCCGGCGGTGAAGGCGAGCGAGCCGTCCTCGGCGAGCGACACCAGGCCGGCCCGTTCGGCGGCGGCGAGGTCGGCCTCGGCGTCGGGCCGGCCGGCGCGGCGGACCAGCGTCGCCGAGGGGCGCAGCGCGAGCGCCGCGAGCAGCAGGGTGGCCCGGACCCGCGGCGGGGCGGTGCCGAGGAGCTGGCGGGCGAGGTCCCGGGCCCGGCCGGAGAGGGTCAGCGCCTCGGCGTGGTGCACGGGGGTGCGGGCGTCGGCGAGGGAGCGGCCGACGGCGAGCGCGAGCCGCGGGTTGCCGCCGCTGGCGCGGTGGATGCGTCCGGCCATCCGGGACGGCAGCCGGTGGTGGATGAGGAGTTCGGCGATCTCGTCGGCCTGGAGCGGCGGGACGAGCAGCAGATCGGCCTCGGACGGCACCCACAGGTGCGCGGAGTGGCCCCCGTGGGGGCGGCCGGCGGCGCCGGTGCCGGGTTCCGGGCCGTCGGCGCGGTGGGTGTCCCCGTACGGCTCCGGGGTCTCGACCGCGATGACGCGCAGCGACGGCGGGGCGAGGTGCAGCGCGAAGCGGAGCAGGTCGGTGCTGTCGGGGTCGAGGAACTCGGCGCCGTCGACGACGAGCAGCACCGGGCCCCGGGTGGTGAGCGCGCGCAGGATGCGGGCGATGCCCAGCCGCAGGGCGATCGGGTCCCAGCCGCCTTCCTGGAGGGGGGCCTCGCGGCAGAGCATGGCGACGGCGGTGCGCTGCGGTCCGGGCAGGTCGTCGAAGGCGGCGGAGGCGGAGACCCCGGCCGGGAGGGCGCCGGGGGCGCCGAGGACGTGCCCGGCGAGCCGGGGCGGCGCGTCCTCGCAGGAGAGCACGGCGGTGGGTTCGTGGCGCGGTCCGGGCCAGGCCGCGGTCGCGGCCACCGAGGCCACGAGCGCCGCGGCGGCGGCGCCGGGGATCGCCCGGTCCGAGGGGAGGGTGGCGAGCCAGAGCACGGTCTCGCCGCGGGCCTCGGCCCGGGCGGCGGCGGCCAGCGCGACCTCGGTCTTGCCGACGCCGGCGGGCCCCGTGAGCAGGGCGCGGCCGCGGGCGTGCAGCACGGATTCGAGGCGGGTGAGCAGCTCCTCGCGGCCCACCGGGGCCGGCGGCCCCGGGATGCCGGGGGAGCGTGCGGGCAGGGGGCCGTGCGGAACCGTCGTCACCTGGTCGTCACCTCCGCCCGTGGGCCCCGCCCATGAGCCCTGCGCAGAGGATACGGAGCCCACCGTCCCCGTCCAGGTCCCGTGTCCGGCATACGGACACCGGTGTGCGCCGCGGATCGTTCCCGGACGTCGGCGACGCCCCCGTGGTGTAGACCACGAGGGCGCCGCTGACCAGCGGTGATGCTGGTGTGGGGGGTGGAGTTGGTGCGGTGGGGCGGAGGATCAGAAGGTGAGCGACCAGGAGTCGATGTAGCCGGTGTCACCCGTGGCCACATCGCGGACGCGGAGCTGCCAGGTGCCGTTGGCGACCTCGCTGGAGGCGTCGACCGTGTACGTCGTGATGACGTTGTCGGCGCTGTCCGAGGAGGAGGACGTCTTCAGGTTGCGCACCGTGCCGTCGGGGGCGACCAGGTCGACGACCAGGTCCCCGCGCCAGGTGTGCTTGATGTCGACGCCGACCTTGAGGGCGGCCGGGGCGTTGCCGGTGCGGCCGGTGACGGCGATCGAGGACGACACGGTGGTGTTGTCGGAGATCGTGACGTCGGCGGCGTTGGTGAAGACGGTGCCGGGCTGGGTGGTGCCGGTGACCGCGTTCACGGTCTTGGCCGCGTCGGCGATGCCGGTGCCGCAGCCGCCGGTGCAGGTGCCGGGCAGCGGACGCGCGTTGGTCTTGATCGCGGACTCGATGTCGGCCGGGGTGAGGGTGCTCTTGGCCGACTTCAGCAGGGCGGCGAGGCCGGCGATGTGCGGCGCGGCCATCGAGGTGCCCTGGTAGGGCTTGTAGTTCTCGGTCGACTGGACCGTGGTGCCCGAGTTCAGCGTGGAGTGGATGCCGTTCTCGGGGGTGGTGACGGTGCCGGGGGTGTCGGTGGCGCGGCGGGTCTCGCCGCCGGGCGCGGACACGTCGACGGCGGTGCCGTAGTTGGAGTAGTACGACCGGTTGCCCTCGCGGCTGGTCGACGCCACGGTGATGACGTTCGAGCAGTTGGCGGGCGTGAAGCCGGAGGTGTTGGCGTTGCTGTTGCCCGCGGCGACGACGACGGTGGTGCCGCGCGAGACGGCGCCGTTGATCGCGGTCTGGTAGACGCTCGGGCAGGTGGAGCTGGCGCCGCCGAGGCTCAGGTTGATGACCTTGGCCGGGGTGGCGTTGGCCGGGACGCCCGGCACGGAGCCGCCGGAGGCCCAGGTGATGGCGTCGGCGATGTCCGAGGACGAGCCGCCGCACTTGCCGAGCACGCGGACGTGCTGGACCTTCGAGCCGTACGCGATGCCCGCGATGCCCTTGGCGTTGTTCGTGACGGCGCCGATGGTGCCGGCCACGTGGGTGCCGTGCCAGGAGGAGTTGGAGGCGCGCGAACCGGTGCCGCACTCGCCGTCCGTGGCGTTCCAGTCGCCCTCGTCCTTCGCGTCCGCGTCCCGGCCGTTGCCGTCGCGGGCGTCGGAGGAGGTGGAGATGAAGTCGTAGCCGGCGACGGTGTTGGCCGCCAGGTCCGAGTGGGCGGCGTAGCCGGTGTCGATGACGGCGACGGTGACGCCCGAACCGGTCGTCTTGTCCCAGGCCGCGGGCACGTTCATGCCGCCGGTGGCCTCGAAGAGGTCCCACTGCTTGGCGTAGTCGGTGTCGTTCGGCGTGACGGCCATCGCGTAGGCGCGGATGTCCGCCTCGACGCGGGCGACGGACGGGTCGGCGCGGAACGCGTCCATGACCTCGTTCACGTCCTGCGAGGTCGCGGCGTCGCCCAGGTCGACCAGGGCGGCACCCCCCGCGAGGCGGCGCTCGAAGGCGAGCTTCTCGCCCGTCTCGGCGGCCTTCTCGGCGGCGTCGGTCTTCGCGGCCGCGTTGGAACCGGCCTCGGCGGCCTGGCTCTTGTAGGTGACGATGACCTTCTCGACCGGGGCGCTCGGGAGCGCCCGCATCGCCTGCGAGGCCGGGGCCGGCTTCGGGGTGGGTGCGGCCGGGGCGGCGGCGAACGCCCCGGTGGTGGTGGCAGCGGCACCGATGATCGCGGCGGTGGCGACCACGGATATGACTCTCCGCCTGGAACCGTTCAAGGTGGTGGGCCCTTTCGAGTACGACGTAGGTGCGGAGCAGTGGCGGCGGCGCGGGAGTCGCGGGGCGAAGTGGGGTCGCGTCCGAGGTCCCTGGGCTGGGGGGCCCGTGCGCCGCCACCGGCGCCGACGGCCCGGGTCAAGGCCGTCACCGGCGGCGGTCTCCCCGCATGCACCTGTCAGATGCGATGTGGGGGATGTTATCCGCCGGTGCGGAGGACAGTAGGGAACGGGGAGGTGAACGCGATACGGGGAAAACCCTTGTCACCCCTCAGGGGCGGGGAGGGGGTCCCCCTCGGCGCGGGGACGGCGCGCGGCGCGGGGCGGGCGCGCCGCCCCGCGCCGCGCCGCACCGGACCCCTTCCGGCGGCCGAACCGGCCCGATCCGACCCGCTCACGGGCAGGCCGGCGCCCGTCGGGACCGCCCGGGGGGCCGCGCGGGGTCGACCGCGCGGCGGGACGGGGGCGGGGCGGCCCGGGTGCGTTGAGGGGGCACGGGACGGCCGCCCGGCCTCCGGTCGCGGAAGAAAGGCCAGAAAAAGGGGCGTACCGGAGGGAAAGCGTCAAGCGGTGCGGAAATCAGCCCAGTTCGAGGGTCGTGACGCCGAAGACGCGCTCCGCCGCCACCGGGCGCACCGGGCCGGTGTACATGCGGGCCGTCTCGAACGTCGGCGTCAGGCCGCGCTCCTCCGCGAGCCGCGCCGCCGCCGGGTTGGTCTCCGGCATGTCGACGGCGATCGCCCGCGCCCCGAACTCCCGGGCCGCCCCGGCGAGCGCGTCGAGCAGCGCCGCCGCGTCCTCCGGCCCGTCCGCGAACAGCGGCCCCACCCGGGCCTCGTCCTGCGAGGGCCGGACGACGCCGTAGCCGGTCACCCGGCCGTCCGTCACCCGGGCCAGCGCGCGGTGCCCCGGGGTGGTCAGCCAGGCGGAGAGGAAACGGGGCCGCTCGGCGTGGTGGCAGGCCGAGTCGTACGCGGCGAGCTGCGCCGGATCGACCTGCGTGGCCGGGACGACCCCGGTCACCGGGCGGTCGGGGGACGGGACCTCTCCGACGTAGCGGGCGCTGCGGTAGGCGGTGGTGAACCCGGAGCGCCGGTAGTTGTCCTGCTGGGCCGGCACCCCGTCGAGCCCCACCGTCCGTCCGCCCGCGTGCGCGAGCCCGGCCCGCCAGGTGGCCAGCCCGAGGCCCCGGCCGCGCAGTTCGGGCCGGACCAGGTAGAAGCCGAGGAAGGCGTAGGCGTCCCCGTACGTCACCACGGAGACGGCGGAGACCGGCTCGCCGTCGAGCCGGCCCAGGAAGAATCCGTCCGGATCCTGCGCGAAGAAGGCGTCGCCGTCCGCCCGTCCGGGGTTCCACCCCTCTTCGACGGCCCAGGCCCGGACGAGTTCCCACTCGTCACGGGTGGCACGGGTGACGGCGAGCGAACCGGGGGAGAGCGGGGTCACGGGCGGTCCCTTCGGGGAGGCGTGAACGGCGTGGGGAGCGTGCGGCGGCCGGTCGTCGGACCGGACGCGTGCGGACCGCGGGCCCGCCTCCGTACGCGCCGGCGGCCCCGGACGAAAGCGGCCCCATCGCCCATCAGATCGGACAAAGCGCCCCACCGTAGCGCCTCCCGGCCCGCTGCTCCGCGCGCGCCGAACGATTCCGGCCGCCGTGCCCGGAGAAGGCCCCGGGCGCCTCAGGCCACCAGCCGGAGGCGGCTGTCCGCGATCCCGAGGCGGACCGTCTGGCCCCAGGTCAGGTCGAGCGCGTCGGACTCGACGCCGTCGCCGAAGGCGACCAGCCGGTCGGACTCCACGGTCAGGCGCAGGCCCTGCGCCGGGCCGAGCAGGCCCTCGACCCGGCGCGTCCCGGTCGTCGGCGACGGCCACGCCTCGCGGACGAACCAGGCGAGCCGCGGTTCCGCCGGTCCCGGCAGGGCGAGCGCGCTGGAACGCTGCTGCCAGAGCGACCGGAGCCAGCCGGTCGCTCCGGTGCCGGTGCCGGCCAGCACCCCGGACGACGCCTGGGCCTCCGGTTCCGTGCCGTCGGCGGTGTCGGTGTCGGTGTCGGTGTCGAGTGTGTAGCGGGCGGTCTGGTGGCCCGGCGGGCCGACGTAGATCTCGTTGAGCGCGAGCAGCCGCTGGCCGTCGTCGGTGGCCGCCGCGACCATGGTGAGCTCGTCGGCCGCGGCGCCCGCCCCCGCCGCGTACGGCAGCAGCCGCCGCGCGTCGGAGGGCCGGTGCCGCACGAGGACGCCCGCGTTGCGCCCCGGGTCGGCGTCGATGCCGACGACGGGCTGGCCGGCGAGGTACTTGGCGGTGTTGGCGACCAGCCCGTCCTGGCCGACGACCACGACGACGTCCTCGGGGCCGAACAGGAACCGGTCCAGGTCGGCGCGTTCCACCCGGGTCTGCCGCCAGGTCAGCGGCACCGCGGCGGCGACGTCCGCGAGCGCCCGCCGGGCGCGTTCGTGCCGCTCCCGCACCTCGTCGGCGGAGCGCCCGCGGGCCGCCAGGAAGAACGCGGCCTGGCCGTGCGTCCCGTGCCGGGCGAGCAGTTCCTCGTACTCCGTCCTGCGGTGCACGAGGACCGCCCGCGGGGCGAGGCTCACGCGCCCGTCCCGCCGCTGCCGCCGTCGCCGAGCTTCGCGAGGAGGCCGGTGAGGACGTCGGGGGAGAGGGTGAGGTGCTGGATCCTCGGCAGCTGCTCGGCGGCGCGGGTGAGGGCGAGGGCGCGCAGCACGGCCGGGTCGGCGGCGGCGTGCGCCTGGAGCCAGGCGGTCTGCGCGGCGGCGCGGGCGTCGCCGACCTCGCGCGCGGCCTCGGCCTCGGCGCGCGCGAGCCGCACCTTCCGCACCGCCTCGGCCTCGGCGCGTACCGCGTCGGCGGCGGCGGCCTCCTCCGCCTCCCGGCGGGCGTTGGTGCCGCGCTGCTCGACGAGCCGTTCCTCCTGCCGGGCCAGCTCGATCTTGCTGGCCAGCTCGTTCTCGGCGATCGCCCGCTCGCGCTCGACGGCGACCGCGCGCCGCTCGTAGGTGGCCCGGTCAGCCTCCTGCTGGACCTGCTCGCGGGCGGGGGTGCGCAGCGCGCGCTCGACCTCGGGTTCGGGCCGGATCGCGACGACGCGGACGGCGACCACCTCGATGCCGGTCGCCGGGAGCCGCGGTTCGGCGGCGAGCCCGTCCGTGATCCGGTCCCGTACCGCCGCCACGCCGTCCACCAGGGCCCGCGCGAGCGGGGTCCGGGCGAGCACGTCGAGGGCGTGCTGCTGGGCGGTCTCGGTGAGCAGGGTCGCGATCTGCTCCAGCGGGGTGCCGCGCCAGACGCCGGTGTCGGGGTCGATGGAGAAGTCGAGGCGGGCGGCGGCGGTCGCCGGGTCACCGATCCGGTACGTGACGGTGGACTGCACGCTCACGTCCTGGAAGTCCGCGGTGCGGGCGTGGAAGGCCATCGCGAGCTCGCGGTCGTCCACCGGCACCTCGGAGAGCGCCGCGCTGAGCGGCCGGAACCAGAAGCTGAGCCCGGTGCCGTCGTGCGCGAGCCGCCCGCGCTTCTGGTGGCGGATGTGGGCGGTGGGAGCGGAGCGGAGGTGGCGCCAGCCGGCCCGCCGGGTGATGTCGGCCATGTGAGAGAACCCCCTTGTCGTCATGATGACGATAGCGGGGTGCTCTACTTATCGTCAAGGTGACGTAAATCAGGGGGTGTCTCTCTCAGCGGGCGGGCTCCGCCTCCGGTACGGGCCCGAGCGCCCCGCCCAGCGACTCGGCCAGGCTTGCCACCGCGGGCTCAGCCGGTTCCGCTGGGGGTGGGATCGAGGGTGCCGCCGCTGCCGCCGGGGCGCCCGTGGTGAGCAGGACGACACCCCGGGCCGCGACCAGCGCCGCCGCGCCGGCCGCCAGCCAGCCCCAGACGCCCGCCCGGAAGGTCTCGCCCAGCAGCGCCACGCCGATGACGGCGGCGGCGGCCGGGTTCGACAGGTTCACCACCGCCAGCGGAGCGGCGAGCCCGCCCCGGTACGCGGTCTGCGACAGGAGCAGCCCGCCCATGGCGAACGCCGAGATCAGCACGGCCAGCAGCGCGGTCTGCCACCAGGACGGCTGCGCGCCGGGCAGCCCCACCGCCAGTGCGGCCGTGAGCGTCTGGGTCAGCGCCGACGCGACACCGGAGGCGACCCCGGAGGCGGTGGCGTGCCCGAGCCCGTGAGCCCGTACGCCCCCGTCCCGGCGACCGCCGCCCGCGAGCACCGCGATCAGCAGCGCCGTCGCCGCCGCGACGACCAGCGACTCGCGCAGGCTCAGCGCCTCGCCGGGCTCGGCCGGCCCGGTGACCGCGACCAGCCCGACCAGACCGGCCAGCGTCCACAGCGCGCCCCGCCACTCGGTGCGGGTCACCCGCCGCCGGGCCGTGTACGCGCCCAGCGGCAGCGCCGCCACGAGGGTCAGCGCGCCGAGCGGCTGGACCAGGGTCAGCGGCCCGTAGTGCAGGGCGGCCACGTGGGCGAGGGCACCGGCGGCGTTCAGGCCGACGGCCCACCACCACTGGCCCCGCGCCAGCAGCGCCCGCAGCGCCCCGCGCCCCGAGGGGGCGGAAGGAGCGGCGGCGAGCCGGGCCTGGGCGACGGCGGCGAGCGCGTAACCGGCGGCGGAGACGAGGGAGAGCAGCACCGCGAGCACGGTGCCGGTGACGGTGCTCATCGCGGCACCCCGACCGGTACGGGCTCCGCGCCGGCGCGCGGGCGGGGCACGGCGGGCGGTGCCTCGGTGTCCGCCGGTTCTCCGGGCGGGGACGAGGGACGGACCGGCTTCGGTACGGCGAGCAGCGCGAGGCCCAGCAGCACCGCGGCGACGACGGCGTCCAGCCAGTAGTGGTTGGCGGTGCCGACGATCACGAGCAGCGTCAGCGCCGGGTGCAGCAGCCACCACCAGCGCAGCCGGGTACGGGTCGCGGCGATCAGCCCGACGGCCACCATCAGCGCCCACCCGAAGTGCAGCGACGGCATCGCGGCGAACTGGTTCGCCATCGAGTCGGCCTCGGGGGCGGCGCCGTACACGGACGGGCCGTAGACCCGCGCGGTGTCGACCAGTCCGGCGGCGGCGAGCATCCGCGGCGGCGCGAGCGGCAGCGCGATGTGCAGCACCAGGGCGGCGCCGGTGACCAGGGCCAGGACGCGCCGCGCCCACAGGTAGTGGGCGGGCCGGCGCCAGAACAGCCAGACGAGGAAGAGGACCGTGGCCGGGAAGTGCACGGCCGCGTAGTAGGTGTTCGCGGCCCGGATCAGCGGCTCGCCGTGCAGCAGGAGCTGCTGGACGGCGCCCTCGCCGGGGAGGTGGAGGACGCGCTCGGCGTCCCAGACCCGGTCGGCGTTGTGGAAGGCGCGGGTCTCGTGCCCGTTCGCGACGAGCCGGCCGAGCTTGTAGACGAGGAAGAGCCCGGTGACGAGCAGCAGCTCGCGCAGGAGCGGCGGTCGTCCGCCCCGCTCCCGGGAGCCGGGACGGAGCCCGAGCGTCCCGCGTATCCGGGTTGCCATGGCGCGGCACTTCCCTCCGGCGGCCGGTCGACCGGCCGAGCGGCCGGCGGTCGACCGCTCTCGTCGATCAATCGGTCAAAAACGCAACAAACGGAGGAACTGTAGATCCGAATTCATCGAGACGCAAGCGTCTCGATACGTTTGCGTCTCGATTGTGCGCCCCCTACTCTCGTATGTGCAGAGGAAGGGTGCTCTCGCCCCGCGCGCAGAGCCCCGGAGGGATCCGGGAGGGACCGATGTCCACGCAGGCCGCCACCGCCGCCGCCCGCCGCAGCAAGATCACGCCCGAGCGCGAGACGGAGCTGTACGAGGCCGTCCTCCGCCTCCTGCGCGAAGGCGGCTACGACGCGGTCACCATGGAGGGCGTCGCCGCCCGCACCAAGTGCGGCAAGGCCACCCTCTACCGCCAGTGGGGCACCAAACCGCGGCTCGTCACCGCGGCCCTCGCCGCCCGCCGCTGCGCGCTCTTCGCCGGCATCGACACTGGCAGCCTCGCCGGCGACCTCCACGAGGCGGCCCGCGTCGCCTCCGCCCGCCACGAGCGCGACACCGAACTCATGGAGGCCGTCGCCCAGGCGTACCTCCAGCACCCCGACCTGCGCGGCGCCCTGCGCGAGACCGTCATCGCGCCCGAGGTCGCCGCCATCGACGCCGTCGTCCAGCGCGCCGTCGACCGCGGCGAGGTCGCCGCCGACAACCCGGCCATCGCCTTCGTCGCCCCCAGCTTCATGGGCCTGCTCCGCATCGAACGGCTCCTGGAGGACCGCTTCCCCGACGACTCCGCCGCCCGCGCGTTCGTCGACGCCGTCCTGCTGCCCGTCCTGCGCGTCGACGGGTGACCGGCGCGCGGTTCCCCCACCCTGGAACCATGCCCGCCACCACCCCCGACGTCCGCGTCCGCCGCGTCTACGACCCGCCGTCCCCCGACGACGGCGTCAGGGTCCTCGTCGACCGCCTCTGGCCCCGCGGCCTCGCCAAGGCCGACGCCCGCATCGACGAATGGCCCAAGGCCCTCACCCCGTCCACCGAGCTCCGCCGCTGGTACCACGGCCCCGGAGCGGGCGACTACGACGAGTTCAGCCGCCGCTACCGCGCCGAACTGGCGGCCCCGGAGGCGGCCGCCTCCCTGGACCGCCTCCGCACCCTCGCCCGGAACGGGACGGTCACCCTCCTCACCGCCACGGCCCACCCCGACACCAGCCACACCACGGTCCTCACGGCGGAACTGACCGCGTAGCGACGCCTCAGCCCCTTGTCAGCCGAGGCGCGTCGACGGCGGCGTCCACGGCAGCCGGACCGCCGCCGTCTCCCGCGGAGCCCGGGGCGGGACCACCCGCGTTGTGCACGGGACCCGAGGCAGGACTACCGCCCGCCCCGGCGGAGCCCGAGACGGGGCCACCGCCCGCCGCGGTCGCCTCCACCCGCCCGGCCAGCTCCCCGGCCCAGGCGACGAGCCCGGCGACGTCCACCCCGTACGTCTCGCCGCCCCCGTCCGCGTACCCGGCGATCCGCCCGGCCCCGCGCCGCAGCAGCCGCGCCCCGCCCGCCGCGTTCCCCCGGGCGGCGTGCGTCAGCCCCACGGCCAGCTGCGCGAGCCCCTGCCACAGCTCCCGCTCGCCCTCGGGCCCGGACTTCCACGCGTCCTCGAAGACCTCGTGCGCGTGGAACGGCATCCCCGCGTCCAGCAGCCGCTGCGCCTCCCGCACGCTCTCCGCCGGCGCCCGCACCACCCCCTCGGGCTGCCGCGCGACCCCCTCGGCCCCGTACGGCAACGGCCGCCCGAGCCCGTCCCGGGGCCGCGCGTTCCGCGCCCGCCCCTCCGCGTCCCGGTCCCGCTCGGCCCGCCCGGCCGCCCCGCCCCTGCCGCTCATCCCGCTCCGCCCGCTCATCCCGCCATTCTCCGCCCCGGCCCACCCCGCTGTGCGATCTCCACCCGCGGAGTGAGGTAATGTTCTCCTGCACGCCGACGCGGGAATACCCGCCGCCGACGAGCACCGGGACGTGGCGCAGCTTGGTAGCGCACTTGACTGGGGGTCAAGGGGTCGCAGGTTCAAATCCTGTCGTCCCGACTCGAAAGAGTCGCAGGTCAGGGGCCGTTTCAGAGCAATCTGAAACGGCCCCTCGACCGTTTTCGGGGACCAGTGTCGGGGCGCCCGTGGGGGACCAGCCCGCCCTGACTGCCGGCGAGTGACCACGAGGGGGCTCGGCAGGGAGCGGCAACCGTGCCCGGCGATCGTTCGCAGGACGTGCACCTGGACGCCGGCGCGTGGGTGTGCTCGACCGTGGACGTGAAGCCGGGCCGGACGGTGCCGTGGCCGCGACCACCGTCCGGCCCGGAGCGTGCGGGCCCGTGTGTCAGGCCGCCTGCTCGTGCTCGCAGGCGTCCTCGATGCCGTACGTCTCCCACGCGGGGAACTCGTCCTCGGCGGGGACGGCTTCGCCCGGTGCCAGCAGGCAGGCGTCCAGGGCCGCGCGCAGGGCGTCGGCACGCAGTCCGGTGCCGATGAAGACGAGTTCCTGGCCCTGCGTGGTCTCCGGGCCGCGGGCGCCGGACGGCTCGAAGCGGGCGACGGCGCCGGCCTGGGACCACAGTCCGGTGACCCGGGGCCGGCTGGCGAGCCAGAAGAACCCCTTGGAGCGCAGGACGCGCCCGAACCTCCCGCTGTCGAGGCCCCCGGTGACGAAGGCCCAGAGGCGCCCGGGGTGGAAGGGGCGGTCGGAGCGGAAGACGAGCGAGGAGATGCCGTACTCCTCGGTCTCCGGTACGTGGTCGCCGTTGAGTTCCTTCACCCAGCCGGGGGCCTGCTGCGCCTTCTCGACGTCGAACAGGCCGGTCCCCAGGACGTGTTCCAGGGCGATCCGGCCGCGCACGGCCGGGACGATCCGCGCCTCCGGGTTGAGCCGGGAGAGCGTGGCCCGGAGCCGACGGGCCTCGTCCGGTCCGACCAGGTCGAGCTTGTTGAGCACGATCACGTCGGCGAACTCGACCTGGTCCATGAGCAGGTCGCTGACGGTGCGCTCGTCGTCCTCGTACTGGTCGAGGCCGCGGGCGGCGAGTTCGTCGCCGTCGGCGAGTTCCGGCAGGAAGTTCGCGGCGTCCACGACGGTCACCATCGTGTCCAGGCGGGCGAGGTCCCCGAGGGTGGCGCCGTCGTCCCGGGGGAAGGAGAACGTGGCGGCGACCGGCATGGGTTCGGAGATGCCGCTGGACTCGATGAGCAGGTAGTCGAAGCGGCCCTCGCGGGCGAGCCGGTCGACCTCCTCCAGGAGGTCGTCGCGCAGGGTGCAGCAGATGCACCCGTTGGTCATCTCGACCAGGCGCTCCTCGGTGCGGGACAGGGCCGCCTCGCCGCCGCGCACGAGCGCCGCGTCGATGTTGACCTCGCTCATGTCGTTGACGATGACCGCGACCCGCAGCCCTTCGCGGTTGCCGAGCACGTGGTTGAGCAGAGTGGTCTTGCCGGCGCCGAGGAACCCCGAGAGGACGGTGACGGGCAGCTGGTCGGTGGACACCATGAGCCGCTCAGCCCTCCGGCTTGATGAGGCCGCGCCGGTACGCCTTCACCAGGCGCTGCGGCACGAGGTACACCGAGCCGTCCACGGTCAGGGGGACGAGCTGCGTGGTGGTCGCCTTCCACTGGGCGCGGCGGTGACGGGTGTTGCTGCGGGACATCTTCCGCTTGGGGACGGCCATCGTGAGACTCCTCGGTCCGGTGGTGACCCGGAGAAGCTACATGAAAATGGATTCCGTTATCAATCAGGGGACGTGTGGGTCGGGCGGGGACGGCCGGGAACGGGTGGCCGTTCCCGGCCCGCCGGTCGACGCGGCGCCGGCGCGGCGGCCGCGACTGCTTCCTGACATAGCAGGGGTGAACGGAGGAAACATGGGCAAGCGCGAGCGGGAGGGAACATAACGCTTCGATCGACCAGGAGGAGCCTTGAGTGACTTCCAGGAATCGAGCCGCCGGCAGGACAGTGGTACGGCGGCGGTAGCGCACACGGCCCAGGACAAGGCGGGCGAGGGTGCCGCGCTGGTCGGCGGCAAGGCCGCCGAGGTGGGCGGGACGGCCAAGGAGCAGGCGGCCAACGTCGTCGGCGAGGCCACCGCCCAGGCGCGAAGTCTCGTCGACGACCTGAAAGGCCAGCTCCAGGAACAGGCGCAGTCCCAGACCGGGCGTCTCGTGGAGAACGTGCGGCGGCTCTCCCAGGAGCTGCGGGAGATGAGCGAGGGCGGCAAGCCCGACTCCACCATGGCGGGTGTGGCCCGTCAGCTGGCCGACGGAGGCGAACAGGCCGCCGCGCGCATCGAGCAGCGCGGCCCCGACGGACTGGTCGGCGAGCTGCAGGACTTCGCCCGCCGCCGCCCGGCGGCCTTCCTGGCGGGCGCCGCGGTGGCCGGGTTCCTCGTGGGCCGCGCCGGCAAGGGAGTGGGGGCGGCCTCGTCCCACGGCGACGGCGGCTCCGACGTCCGGGACGTCCGGGAGCGGACCTCGGGCGGTGTCGCTCCGGCGGCCCGTTCCGGTGTGCCCGCCGGTTACGAGGACCTGACCGACACCTACGGGCAGTCGCAGCCCCCGCACGTGGTGCCGACGCCGCCGTCCTACCCGCCGACGGGCACGTACGGTGGCTCGCCCCGCCCGGGCGAGGGGAGGTGACCCGTGGCGACGTCATACCAGGAACGGCCGACGCGACCCGCGCCGCCGCCGCCCCCGCCGGCGGCCGCGGAGCCGTCGATCGGCGATCTGGTCGGTGAGATCGGCCAGGACCTCTCAGGACTGGTCCGTACCGAGATCGAACTGGCGAAGGCCGAGCTGAAGCAGGAGTCGGCGAAGGCCGGCAAGGCGGCCGGAATGCTGGGCGGCGCCGGCTACGCGGGCCACATGGTGCTGCTGTTCGGCAGCCTCACGGCCGTGTTCGCCCTGTCGCACGTCGTCGACATCGCGTGGGCCGCACTGATCGTCACCGCCCTGTGGGCCGCCGTCGGCGCGGCGCTCTACGTCAGCGGACGCGCCGGCTGGCGCAACGTCCATCTCAAGCCCGAACAGGCCGTGGAATCGCTGAAGGAGGATGCACGATGGGCCCGACACCCGACGAGCTGAGGACCGACGCGGAGCACCGGCGCGCGCACCTCGCGCACAACGTCGACGCTCTGGCGGACAGGATGGCCCCGCGCAGGGTGGCACGGCGCAAGGCGGACTCGGTGCGCCACCGGGTCAGCGGAGTGAAGGAGCGTGTGATGGGTACGGCACGGGGCGCGGCGGACGGAGCGTCCGGGAGCCTGAGTCAGGCCACGGACAGCGTGACGGCGACCGCCAGGGACGTCGGCGGAACGGTGAGCGAGACCGTCCAGCAGGCGCCCGAGCGGCTGAAGCGGCAGACCCAGGGCAGTCCGCTGGGCGCCGGGCTGATCGCCTTCGGCGCCGGCATGCTGACCGCCGCCCTCCTTCCGGCCACGGAGGCGGAGGAACGCGCGGGACAGAAGCTGCGCGAGCACTCCGGTGAACTGCTGGAACCCGTCAAGCAGACGGTGGTCGAAGCGGCGCAGGAGGTCAAGGAGGAGATGCGGGAGCCGGCCGCCCAGGCCGTGGAATCGGTGAAGGGCACGGCGCAGGACGCGGCGGACACCACGAAGGATCACGCCCGGAGCGCCGGCCAGGAGACGGCGCAGGGCCTGCGGCAGGTGGGCCAGGACGCCGCCGACGAGGTGCGCCGCAACCCCGGCACCCCCGGCGGCCCCGGCACGGGGACTCCCTGACCGCTCTGGTCCGGAGACTCCTCCGCCACGGGAACGGGCGGGCCCCTCGCGGGCCCGCCCGTTCCCGTGGGCGCACACCCCGACAGGCCAGGCGCGGCGGGCGACCGGCCCCTCACGACAGGACCGTCCTTGCCGCAGGCTGCTGACCTGCGAGAATAAGTGCACGGTGAACGGATACGCCTGTTCGGATAACGGTCACGTCACGGCTGCAGGCGTTTCGGAAGATCACCTTCCGTTATGTGATCCGCGTCACGCGGAAGGTGCCGGGTTCCGTGGTAGGAATGCGCAACTCCGCAGGTGGCACCACCCCTCGCCGCCTTCCGGAAGGGCCGGCACGTACCGGCCCCGTACCCCCAGGCGATCACGCTCCGAGTCCGCGGACGTCGATCCCCGGGTCG